>NZ_JAPYKR010000006.1:0-419355 GCF_037179655.1 Mesorhizobium sp. Cs1299R1N1
TCGGATGTCTTGAGCTCTTGAAGGCAGACGATGTCGTACGCGGTTTCATCCAGCCATTTGAGCAGCACGGGCAGGCGGCCGTTGACGCCGTTCACGTTGAAGGTAGCGATGCGGGTCATTTGAACTTCCGTAGGCTAGACCGCGCCTCTCAACGTCGGACGGTTCGCTACGATCCCGGTCTAAGTGCAAAATCGGGAGGTTCAACGGAACCGGATGCAGTTGTTTCTTGGCGTCTGACGATCCAATGCCCCAGAGCCAGTCAAATCGATCCAAGCTGGCGCCGTGAGCAACTCGCAAAGGGCGTCCACCGAAGCAGCCGGAGAGCCAATGGGCCGCTCCGCGACGGCCACCATGGAAAAGGCCGCCCCAACCGAATGCAGATGGAACAGCCTTCTCATGGCATGGCGGTGTTAATAGGCTTTTTTAGGCGCCGCGGTCTTCGCGGTGTGCTTCTTGTGCTTTATCGGGCACTTGTGCTTCTTGGTCGGCTTGCAAGCCTTCCGGTGCGGCTTCGCAGCCGTTGTCGCCTTGATCATCGTGGTCGTTGCGGTCGCGGCTGGAGCGGTCGTCTTGGTGGCGGCGGCGGTGCCGGGAACCGGCATCGACAAAGCCAGGGCGACAGCGAGACCGAGGGCGGAGAGAAGGGACTTCTTCATGGTTTTTTCTCCTTGCTATGCAGGTCGGTTTTCACTGCATCGGGATCGATCGGCGTCACGCCAAGCAGCTTCACGGCGTTTGCGAGCATTCGGATTCCCTGTGCCTGCTTCTTGTTGGCGCAGAACCGGTTTCCCTTTCTTTGCAGTGCCTTCGCCGCGGTGACCTGCCTTGACGCGGCATGGGTTTCGAGAGCTTCGTCAACTTGGCGGCTGAGATTGGTGCAGCGCTCGGTTCGGGTCGCCGCAACCTTTGCCTCGCCAGCTTCGACCGGACCGGTGGCGAGCGAAATGCCGAGCAACGCACTCATCAAGCTGATCGAGAACCTTTGCATCGCTTGTCGCCAATCCGAACAAGTGCCGCGGTGCGGCAGCCGATGAAACCCTCTCCAGCCAATTCTACGCCCGAACGATTTCTGGAATTTTTCTGGTTTGTTTCTGAATTGTGTCTGAGGCTGCGCGCGCTTCGTCCCGCGTAAAAACGGTACATTGGGGGGCATAGGGGAGTTGCGAACGGGTCCGCCTTGATCGCCTCGGGTGCGGCAACTTTCGCATGACTCTGGCATGAATTCGCCCCGGCTCGGCAAGCATCAACCGCCTCCGAGTCCAGGCTCAGGCATCCCAGTTCCGCCGGCGCCGCCCTCTACTGCTTGGCGGCGGCTTCCAGGTAGGCGATCACATTGGCGATGTCGGCATCGTTCGGGAGCCCGGCGAAGGGCATCTTGTTGCCGGGCACCTTTGTCTTCGGCGACTTGATGTATTCAGCGATATTGGCCTCGTCCCAGACCAGGCCGCCTGCACCCGCCTTCTTCATCGCGTCGGAATATTTGGCCTGGAAGCTCGGCAGCGAACCTGCCTTTCGGCCGATGACGCCGTGCAAGGATGGACCGATCTTGTCCTTGTCGGTCGCCGCTTCATGGCAGACCATGCATTTGGTGAAGATCTTCTTGCCGGCATCGGCATCGCCCGCTGCAAAGGCCGGAATGGTCGCGATAAATGAAATTGCAAGAAGGGCCGCGGTCAGTCTCATGGCATTCTCCTCCCTCAAATCGGCGCTGTCGGCGCCGTGGATGCTATCGCATGTCGCCCGAATGTAACCTCGGTTTTGGGACAGCGACATGCATAAGGCTAAAATTAGCGGGTTGCATGACTCCTTTTCGACGCCACGCGCTACAATGCCGCGCAGGGTAACGCATCACGCGGTATTTAGGTTGCAGACGGGACCGCCGAACGCGACAAGGCCTGGGAACAATGCTATGATCCCGGCGGTGCAGGTCGCGGTTTGGCGTGGCCAGTCACGCAGACGGCAGCACCGAAAGCCGCGACCGAACCGGGCCCGATCCTGGAGGAATGGTCATGGCAAATTTCCATGTCTACGCAGCAGGCACCGGCAGCAAGCTCGAACATCCCGCTATCCGCCGGATAGGGGTTGCGGATGTTTTTGACGCGCTTCGCCGGGGATTTGACGATTTTTGGGAAAAACCCTCGCACTACGTCTTTTTATGCCTGATCTATCCGGTTGCCGGTATCGTGCTGATTACCTGGAGCTCCGGCGGCAACGCGCTTCAGCTCGTCTATCCACTGATGACCGGCTTCGCGCTTCTGGGCCCCTTTGCCGCGCTTGGCCTCTACGAGATCAGCCGCCGGCGCGAACAGCAACTCGACGCGTCGTGGCGACATGCCTTCGACGTCCGAAAATCGCCCGCCATGCCGGCTATCGCCGCTCTCGGGGTGATGCTGGTGGTGCTGTTCATCGCCTGGCTGGTAACCGCGCGCGCTCTCTATGGTTACCTCTACGGCGACGCCGCGCCGGCATCGTTCTTCAGCTTTATCGCAGATGTGCTGACCACCCAGCGCGGCTGGACGCTGATCATTCTGGGCAACCTCATCGGCTTTCTGTTTGCCCTTGTCGTGCTCAGCACCACGGTCGTCGCCTTCCCGCTGCTGCTCGACCGCGACATCGGCGCCTACGCGGCGGTCGAAACTTCGGCGCGAGCGGTCATGACGAACCCCGTGCCGCTGCTGCTGTGGGGTCTCATTGTCGCCGTTGCGCTGGGTCTCGGCTCGCTGCCGCTGCTCGTCGGGCTGGCCGTGGTCCTGCCCGTGCTCGGCCATTCGACCTGGCACCTTTACCGCAAGCTGATCGAACCGGCGCCAGCCCCTGCTCCTGCCCCAGCCAAGGCAAAAACACGCAAAAGAAGCTGATCCGATTTGCCCAGTGCATGCGCGCAAAGGTGACGCGGCAACGACATGCACAAATAGAGGCGGCGTCGCCTTGCCGCCGATTGCTCGACGAAGGAGAGGCGCCCACCCTTTAAAGAGGCGGGCGCTTCTGGTTCACGCCGGATGGCTGAAGCGAGCGACCCGCGCATCCCTCAGCAGATTGCGGAAGTCGCCGCCCGTGACATGCACCAGCGTCTTGTGATCGCCGGCTTCGAAATAGACATCGTCTTCCGCGCCAAAGCTTTCGTCGAGAATGACCGGCACGCCATAGGCGGCGCCCAGGGGCGGCACGGCGCCAATGTCGCAGTCGCTGAACACCTCGCCGATTTCATCTTCGGAAGCGAGGCCAAGCCGTCTGTCGACCACGTCCTGCAACGTGTTGAACTCGACCCGGTGGCTGCTCGGAACCACCGCCAGCGCATAGCCCATCTCGTGATGGACCAGCACCGATTTGGCGAGTCGCCGGCCCGGAACATGCGCTGCCTGCGCCGTCTGGCTGCTGGTCGAGGTTCGGTGGTGGGCAACGGTATCGTAGGCGACGCCCTTGCCGGCAATATAGTCCTGGAGTTTCCTTGCGATCGTCATCGTAGGCGCCTTTCTGTTGTATGTGGGACGCGTCTGAGAACGTGGCAACCATTGTCCTCCCGTCATTTTTCCTGTCAACGAAGAAACGCGGTCCGGCGAGCCGTCTATGGCCCCATGCCGAATGACAGGACTCGGGTCAGCTCGGTGTAGCCGGACTCCAGAACCATGATCCACACGAACACCAGGATCAGCAGCGGCGGCACCAGGATCGCATAGGCAAGCGCCAGCCGCTCCCAGGCCATGTGCATGAACACGGCGACGATCAGCCCGGCCTTGAGCATCATGAAGGTGAGGATCAGCCCCCATCTGAGATAGCCCTGGAGGCCGAAATAGTCGATGCTGTAGGAGCCGGCGCTGAGGACGAACAGCCAGCCCCAGACGACGAGATAAAGCCTGATCGGGTGCTGCTGGCCTTCCGCGTGCCCCACCGCCTGGGCGGGAGCGGCGTGTCCATGCAGCCCGTGTTCGCGCGCTTCTGCCTGTGCCATCGCTCCACCTCACCAAAGATAGAAGAATGCGAAGATGAACACCCACACCAGGTCGACGAAGTGCCAGTAGAGCCCCATGATCTCGACGCTCTCGTACTGGCCGCGCCGGCTGGTGAAGAACCCGCGCGCGCCGGCTTCGAAGTCGCCGCGCCACACCTTGCGCGCGGTGATCAAAAGGAAGATCACTCCGATGGTGACATGGGTGCCGTGGAACCCGGTGATCATGAAGAAGGATGAACCGAATTGCACGGCGCCCCAGGGATTTCCCCAGGGCCGCACGCCCTCGGTGATGAGCTTCGTCCATTCGAACGCCTGCATGCCGACGAAGGTCGCGCCGAGCGCGGCGGTGACGAGCATCAGCACCGCCGTCTTCCTGCGATCGTGCCGGTAGCCGAAATTGACCGCCATCGCCATCGTGCCGCTCGACGAGATCAGTACGAAGGTCATGATCGCGATCAGGATCAGCGGAATGTCGCTGCCGAACAGATGCAGCGCGAAAACTTCGCTCGGGTTGGGCCAAGGCACCGTCGTCGACATGCGCGCGGTCATGTAGGACAACAGGAAGCAGCCAAAGATGAAAGTGTCGCTGAGCAGGAAGATCCACATCATCGCCTTGCCCCAGGAGACGTTCTTGAACGCCCTCTGGTCGGACGACCAGTCGGCCGCGATGCCGCGCAGGCCCGGCGGCCGCGGAGCGACCGGTGCGGCGTGTTCCAGCGTGGTCTCGGCCATGAGCATTTCCTCCTTCGGTACGGCCCGTGACGCGGCCGTCTAGGTCAAGAGCCCCCGGCAGATGTCGATCACGTTATCCGCCCAGCCCATGAGCACGCAGAAAAGCACCAGCCAGACGGCAAGCAGGATGTGCCAGTATATGGCGCAGAGCTCGGTCGACAGAACGAGGCTTCCGGACCGGGCGCCTTGCCATGCGCGCACATTGACCCGGCCGAGCGCCACCAATCCGCCGATGATATGAAGGCCGTGCATCGCGGTCAGGAGATAGAAGAAGCTGGCGGCCGGGTTCTCTGTCGCGAAATAGCCTTCGGCGGCGAAATCGCGCCAGGCGAGCAATTGCCCGGCCAGGAAAGCCACCGATGCCAGGGCGCCGGCGAGAAGGGCGAGCCGGAGATTGTCCAGTCGGGCCTTGTGCGCGGCAGACACCGCGCCTTGCAGCGCCAAGCTCGCCAACACCAGCATGGCGGTGTTGAGCCACAGCAGCTTCGGGGCTGGAGCGGCCTGCCAGTCGGCATAGTCCATGCGCATGACATAGGCGCTGATCATGAGCGCGAACAGCGCACCGACCACGGCAAGGAACACGCCGAGCCCGATCTTGGCCGGATGCATGAGCGACGCTTCCGTGTCGGGAAACGCCGTCACCGGCCCGACCTCGAGCCACGGCTTGGACATCAGCCGCTGGCGCGACAGCCACCAGCCGACAACGCCGGTTACAGCGGCCAGGAGGATCAGGATCACGATCATGCGGGACCGCCTTGCGTCAATGGGCGCGGATCGTTCTGTGCAATAAAGTCTTCCGGCGCGCCGGGCACGCTATAGTCATAGGCCCAGCGGTAGACCACCGGCAGCTCCTTGCCGAAATTGCCGTGCGGCGGCGGCGTGCCGGCCGTCTGCCACTCGAGCGTCGTCGCCCGCCACGGATTGTCGCCTGCCGGCCGCCCGTGGCGAATGCTCCACAGCAGGTTGAACAGGAATACCATCTGGGCGAAGCCGACGACCAGCGCGGCCACGGTGATGAACGCGTTCAGCGTATGCACCGAAGGCGGGACGAAGGCCGTATCGCCGAGTTCGGGATAGCGGCGCGGCACGCCGACCAGCCCGACATAGTGCATCGGGAAGAAGATCAGGTAGGTACCGATGAAGGTCACCCAGAAGTGGAAGCGGCCCATCGCCTCGTTGAGCAGCCGGCCGGTGATCTTGGGGTACCAATGATAGATCGCACCGAATACCACCATGATGGGCGCCACGCCCATCACCATGTGAAAATGCGCGACGACGAACATCGTATCCGACAGCGGCACGTCGACCACCACATTGCCGAGGAACAGCCCGGTCAGCCCGCCATTGACGAAGGTGACGATGAAAGAGAGCGCAAACAGCATCGGGATGGTCAGGTGGATGTCGCCGCGCCACAATGTCAGCACCCAATTGTAGACCTTGATGGCGGTGGGAATGGCGATGATCAGCGTGGTGGTGGCGAAGAAGAAGCCGAAATAGGGATGCATGCCCGAGACATACATGTGGTGCGCCCAGACGACGAAGGAGAGCGCGCCGATGCTGACGATCGCCCACACCATCATGCGATAGCCGAAGATGTTCTTGCGCGCATGCGTGCTAATGAGGTCGGAGACGATGCCGAAGGCGGGCAGCGCCACGATGTAGACTTCAGGATGGCCGAAGAACCAGAACAGGTGCTGGAACATGATCGGGCTGCCGCCATCGTGCGGCAGCGGGTTGGCGCCCATTTCCACGATCGCCGGCATGAAGAAACTCGAGCCGATCGCGCGGTCGAACAGCATCATGACGCAGGCGACGAAGAGCGCCGGGAAGGCCAGCAGCGCCATGACCGTGGCGGTGAAAATACCCCAGACGGTCAGCGGCAGGCGCATCAGCGTCATGCCGCGCGTGCGACCCTGAAGCACGGTCACCACATAGTTGAGGCCGCCCATGGTGAAACCGATGATGAACAGGATCAGCGACACGAGCATCAGGATGATGCCCCAATCCTGTCCGCCGGGCGTGCCCGAGGTAATGGCCTGCGGCGGATAGAGCGTCCAACCGGCGCCTGTCGGTCCGCCCGGCGCGAAGAAGCTGCCGACGAGCACCAGAACGGCAAGCAGATAGATCCAGTAGCTCAGCATGTTGACATAGGGAAACACCATGTCGCGTGCGCCGACCATCAACGGAATGAGGTAATTGCCGAAGCCGCCAAGGAACAGCGCGGTCAGGAGGTAGATCACCATGATCATGCCGTGCATGGTCATGAATTGATAATACATGTCCGGCGAGATGGAGGCGAAAGTGTCGGGAAAACCAAGCTTCAGGCGCATCAGCCAGGACAGCACCAGCGCGACGAGCCCGATGGACAGCGCGGTGCCTGCATATTGGATGGCGATGACCTTGGCGTCTTGTGAAAAGACGTATCTCGTCCACCAGCTGTGCGGGTGATAGAGTTCCACCTCCGCCACTTCCGCGGCCGGAATGAAGTCTGCTCCATGAGGCGTGACGTCAACCATCCCTGAACCTCTCCGCTCTTTCCGGTCCTCCTTGGGGCCGGTTTCATCAATGCCTTACTCCGCCTTCGCCTGTGCCGTCGCCGGTGCGGCAAGCACGCCCACCTTGGCGGGTGCCGACATCTGGGCGAAGGTCGACTGCTGCTGCAGCCAGGCCAGATAATCCTCTTGGGTGTCGACCTTCACGACGCCACGCATGAAGGCGTGACCGACGCCGCAAAGCTCGGCGCAAAGAACTTCGAAACTCCCTGTCTTGGTGGGGGTGAACCAGAAATAGGTGACGGTGCCCGGAACCATGTCCATCTTGGCGCGGAACTCCGGCACGTAAAAATCGTGCAGCACGTCGATCGAGCGCAGCAACACCTTGACCGGCTTGCCGATCGGCAGATGCAGATCGGTCGCCACGACGACGACATCGTCCTGACCGTTCGGGTCCTGTGGGTTGATGCCAAGCGGGTTCTCGGAACCGATGAGCCGGGCGTTCGAGGTGCCAAGCTTGCCGTCCGCGCCAGGCAGGCGGAAGCTCCATTGCCATTGCTGCGCAACGACCTCGATCTCGGTCGCGTCCTTGGGAACGGTGACGAACTGGCTCCACACGAACAGCCCAGGCGCCAGCAATGCCGCGACGCCGACAGCGGTGACCACGGTCAGCCAGGATTCGAGCTTCCTGCTTTCGGGCTCGTAGTGCGCCTTCTGCCCTTCCTTGTGCCGGAAGCGGTACACGCAATATGCCATGAACAGCACGACAGCGGAGAAGACCGTCCCGGTGATCCAGAACGTGATGACGAGAGTGCTGTCGATATAGCCCCAGTTGGAGGCTATCGGCGTCCACCACCAAGGGCTCAGCACATGGAACAGCACCGAGCCGACGACAATCAGAACGAGTACGAGCACAACGGCCATCCTCGGTTCCTCCCGGCGTTCCGAGGGAGTCTATCCCGCAGGAAGGCCGCGCTCATTATGCGCGACTTACTTCGGAAATACTAGGGGAGGTGGCTGGCGGGAGGAACGTCAACCTTCGCAGGGGCGACGCGCGCGCGGCGGACGGTGAAGAGCGAGGCGGGGCAGTGAGGGACAGCGCGGATTGACCGCAAGAAGCGGGCCGCGGCGCACGCGGAAAGGCTCGGGTTCCTCGCCTTCCGAAGGACGGGCGACACCCGTGGCTCGCCGGCAGGTGGCACGGCGAAGCGGACACGGAGAGGCGAGCGCCATACGCGACAAGGTCCTCGCCTTACGAGGGGAATCTCCAATCCTCAATTGCCCGTTGAAGCCCGCGCCCGCTTCCGCTAAGAAGCCGTGACTTGCCGGTTCACCGGCTGGTTCGTTTTCCGGACTTTTCGTCCTGAAAGCACCCGTAGCTCAGCTGGATAGAGCGCTGCCCTCCGAAGGCAGAGGTCACAGGTTCGAATCCTGTCGGGTGCGCCACTTTTATACTGTGAAAACAGTAGGTTAACAAGCCCTTTTTCCCGCGACAAGAGTCGGGAAATATGTTGCGGAAGCACCCTGGAAGCAATCGGACCTGCGTTCGGGGTGCCCTAAGACCGATCACTGTCGAGTCATAAGACCGTTCCCCGTCGGCCGGTTCAGCTTGGGGCTCAGGCGTTCTGGGCCATCGTGTATCTCGGTGTTCTGGTCACAGTGGCGGGCCTGGCTGCTGTGGCTTTATGTCCTGCGGGCGTACCTGCCCGCGTTGCCGCCAGCGTCCAGTATCTTCAGCCTGTATTCGGCATCGCCGCCGCGTCTTTCCGTTCGGCGACCGGCTCGGCCTGATTTTCGTGCTCAACGGGTTCGGGTGACAGTCTTTCGGAGCAGGGGGCGGCTGGAGAAGGACGGTACTGCGCGATACTAGCTTGAGCTCGATTCACGAGAGCCCGGCCGGCTTTGGCGAATGCCCCCAGATATTGGTATTTACGGCCATCTATTGGGTGCCGGCTGAGGCATAGATAAGATTGCTATAGCTCACCTTTTTCGCTATCATGAGTTATAGAAAGGCGCTCTATAGCTCATGGCATGGAATTGGGAGCAGGCCGACTGGCCGCATTTTACCTACGACAAGATGGCATTGGACCCGCTGGAAAGCGAGTTCCTATTGCGGTCGGGCGAGTTCCTCGGCGTCTTTCGTCACGTCGGTTCCGAGGATCGCGATCAGATCCGCATCGAGCTTATCAGCGAAGAGGCCTTGAAGACATCCGCTATCGAAGGGGAATACCTCAACCGCGAGAGCCTGCAATCGTCCTTACGCCAGCAACTTGGGCTTGGAGGTGAAAACAGACGCATTCCTCCAGCGGAGCGAGGCGTCTCCGAAATGATGGCCGACGTGTACTTTCATTTTGCGGAGCCGCTTTCGCATCGCACCCTCTACGCTTGGCACAAGATGGTGATGTCCGGTGAACGGAGGATCGAGACTATCGGCAAGTATCGCCAGCATGCCGATGCTATGCAGATCGTCTCCAATCGGCTGGACAAGCCCAAAGTACATTTCGAGGCGCCGCCTTCATCGCGCGTGAAGGCCGAAATGGACACCTTCACCATCTGGTTCAACGGTACCGCGCCCAAGAGCAAGTCTCCGCTTCCCGCGTTGACGCGCGCCGGTATAGCGCACCTTCATTTCGAGAGCATCCATCCATTCGAAGACGGCAATGGCCGCATAGGGCGCGCCCTTTGCGAAAAGGCGCTGGCGCAAAATCTGGGCGAGCCGAGCCTCATCGCTCTGGCCTATACGATCGAACGTCATCGCAAGGCCTACTACGATAGCCTGGAAGCCAGCAACAACAGCAACGCGATTACCGACTGGCTACTGTACTTCGCCAATACGATCCTCGAAGCGCAGCGTGTAACGCTTGCTCGTGTCGAATTCTCCGTCGCCAAGGCCAAATTCTATGGGCGCCATCGGGGTCAGTTCAACGAGCGCCAAGAAAAAGTCATCGCTCGAATGTTCCGCGAAGGTATCGACGGTTTCAAGGGTGGTCTCAGCGCCGAGAATTACATCGCCATCACCCAGGCGTCGCGCGCTACGGCGACGAGGGACCTGCAGGATCTGGTTGCCAAGGGTGCGCTGACAAGAACTGGTGAACTCCGACACACACGCTACACGCTGAATATTCGTGACGATCGTGCGTAAATCCCATCAGCGAACGAAGGGACAGGCCGTTAAAGAGCCGGGTTGTCTCAATATCGGTGAGTGGCGGGCAGCTACCCGGCAGGAGGTCGTGGAATGGGTTACCCGCGACCGGAAGCGTAAGAAAAGAGATGGCGGTGCCATTCTTGCGGTCAGGTCACGGCTCAAGCCGGTAGACATCTATTGTTATCTGAAAGCTCGCTTTGGCGAACCGAATGGTTTTCAAAACTTCCTGCGCAAGGACGACAGCGATAACTGGATACACTGGGACTACAGCCTCAAGGCCGGCGGGACCGACGTGTATATCTGCGGCATGTCGCGAGAGATTCATATCATGGTCGGCGAGGCGCTCACGCACCAGCAGTGGCGGAACCTGATTGTCGGTATCAGAACGGATTATGCGAGGATCGGTCCGCAGAAATCTGCCATACTACAGAGCCTGGAAAAATTCGTCGTCTTCCAGAACAAGTTTGTCAGTATCGCAGGCCTGTGCGCCGACTTGCACGCAGCTATTATCGATGCTCCAGCAAAGACGGCTTTTCCGAAAAGATCGCCGGCTGCCAAATCGCGGCTGAAAACTTTGGAAAAAGCCATGCAAGGCGAATCCGCACGCGCAAACGATCTCTTCGGCAACTGTCTAAAGCTTCACCTTCTAATGCCGGTTATGGCCGAGGCCTTCATCAATATGGTGATCCTCATGTTCACGCGCGATGAAATCCGAAATGCCCCGGAGGCCTATCAGGCCTTTATCCGGGCCAAGATTCCCGACCGCCTCGCGCTGCTCAGCCAGCATTGCGATGGCTTTGCACGCGATATCGACAAAAGCACCAACGCCTATGCGCGTTTCATGCGCGTCATCGACAAGAGAAATTTCGCATTGCACGGTAATGTCGATCCTATCCGCGAGCAGATCGAGGTGGTCTATTTCGACGGCAGACGCCCGCTCTTCAATACGCCGGGAAATCATGTCGAAAGGTTCTTCGAGCATCTCGAAGCGATTCATCGGCCCGAAGAGCTCGTGTCCGACTACGAGGCCGTTCACTCATTTCTGTGGGAGATTACGGAATGCCTGAAGCCTCGCACGCAGGCATTCTTCAACCAGGTCATTGGGGATGCATATCCCGGGTTCGAAGTCCATAAGAAACGGGCTACCCGCATCCTGCCCGACCGTGTGATGATGGGTATGTTGCCAGATATGCTCTACGACGACGAGCTCGATGTTAAGTGGTGCGCGAGGAGAGTCGATTCTTTGGCCCGATAGCTCTAGCCCGACATAAGAATAAGCGCAACATGACAAACATGGAATTGGAGAACCCAGAGCGACCAAAGGCGCGTTCTCACGAAAATATATTCGACGACTTGCGTGTTCTCGCGCAGAGCGCCGGGGCCTTGCATGATATTTCTGCCATCATGTATCGCGATTGGATCGTTGCTATTGATTTGCGAGAAGGTAAGGTCGCCGACGATCCAGAAAAGCGCTGGTCTACCACAAAGCTAAACAGCAATGAGTTCATGTTCTTGCTCGGGCTGATGGTTCAGTCCGCGTCGGGTTGCACTTACTCCATCGTCGATCCTGAGAGCGATTTTGCAGACAAAGCTGACAGACTTCTCACGGAATTCCACGACCGGCTCACACTGGATTCGATGCCGGAATTCAGTGATCCTGGAAAGATCGAAAGGGCTCTCGGTGCCGCTGCACGAGAAGCCATTTACTACGGTGCTGACACCTTCTTTCTCCATCAGCTGGAGCGTTTTGCCCGAGATCGGTATCGCGATGATTTTGAATGGTTGATCCGCAATGCTGGGCTCTCAGCACGTCCAATGATCGAAATCGCACGGTTCATCATGGAGTATACATCGCGGCAGATGTCAGCGATCAACGCGATGAAAGAGGATGGAACTGTTCCGACCAAGGCAGACTTAACGGACAGCCTCTTGATCGCCAAAGCCGAATTGATCAAGAAATTCGGTGCCAGCAAGGCGAAGGCCTTTATCGCCAAGTTCGCAACCCCTGCCACAAACACCAATGCGAACTTCACGTCTGCGTTTGTTGTGAATCAAGCCAATCTTGCACCGCTGATCGATATTGGGGAGCATCTCTATGCACCAAACGCATACAGGCTGGCTGAGAGCGTCTACGAGAGCCCTACCTATTGGATGATAGCCGATAAGACATATGTCGACATGGCAGCCAAGCATCGGGGTGCCTTTCTGGAGAAAGCAGCTGCTGACCTCTTTCGATCGGTATTCGGCGCGGCGAATGTGTATGAGAACGTCACGATCCAGCCAAGCAAACAGAAGACCGCCGGCGAGGCCGACGCGCTCATAGTTTACGGCGAGTTCGTGATCGTCGTGCAAGCGAAATCCAAGCGTGTAACGTTAACGGCCAGAGCGGGTGATGAAGAGGCATTGACCAAGGATTTCGAAGGCGCCATTCAAGCTCCATACCGCCAAGCCTACGAGTTTGCCGAGCTAATCCAGGCCGGAGCGGAATGCAAAACGAAAGACGGCAAAGCACTGACGTTCCCGCCAACGGTGCGGGCGTTCCCTGCCGTCATACTGAGCGACGCTTTTCCTGCCGCGACGTTTCTTTCAAACATTATGCTGAAGCGAAGCGACAGGATCGCGCCTATCATTTGGGACCTAGGCGTTCTCGATTGCGTGGCGCGCATGCTGCCAACGCCCATCGAGTTTCTTTACTACCTTAAGTGCCGCTCGGACGTGTTCGATAAGATGCATTCGGATAGTGAATATAATTTTCTCGGCTATCATTTGAAATACAAACTGGCGATGGATCCTCAATATGACTCCATGAATCTTGAAAAGGATTTCGCCGAAATCGTCGAGGACTTTATGATGCCGCAGGATGTCGGGGTGAAGACGGTTCGCCCAGTTAGCATCCTTGAGCAGTTGGACATTCCAGTTATCTCCGAAATGTTTAAGAGCCTGAAGACGGCACCTCCCGAACTGGCATCGGTAGTCATCGACCTCTACGATTTTTCCTATGGCTCGCTGACGGATTTATCTAGGACCGTGCTGGCAATCCGAGAAGAAGTTGCGGCGGGTAAGGAGATAAAATCGTTCTCAATTTTAACAGAAACGGGCGGCCTTACCTATTTGGTTTGCAGGACTCTGAACGACAAAATATGGCTGGCCGCTGAGGCAATCGGCCAAAAACACAAGTACGATTCGAAGCGCGATCGATGGTACGTCATCGTGGACGACATAAGTACATCAGCACCTATCGATGCTGCCTTGCCGCTGGTCGAGAAGTGGCGTGAGAATGCTGATCTAGCCGAAAATTCCCGCAAGGTAGATGAATTATTCAAGACCAAATGGCAGCCACGTGCGGTTCCGCCTAGACATTAGGATGGGCTGGGATTGTTATGAATTGGCACTCATTTTGGGGACAATTTTTCTTTCCGTTTTGAACCGGCGCGCCTTACGCTGAGCCATGAATTTCCTGGATAAGCAGATCGCTCCGCCAAAGTCTTGGGATAAGTTTGAAGACCTAACTCGAGCGCCGTTTGCTGCCATATGGAAAGATTCGTTTGCGCAGAAGAACGGCCGAACGGGTTTTGGAGCCTAACTTGGCCACAACCACCACCACCAGCCGCGTCCTCATCACCGGCGCCGGCGCTCTTGACGGGATCGGCTTTGCCATTGCTCGCCAGTTTGGCCAGGCCGGGCATACGGTTTTCCTCACCGGCGCCAGTGCGCGGGTGCTGGGGCGCGCTGGCGAGCTTCGGGGCGAGGGCATCGATGCCACGGCCGCGATCGCCGATCTCACCATTGCGGCGGAGGTGGAGCGGCTGCGGGCCGAGGTCGGCGCTGTCGATATCCTGGTCAACAATGCCGGCATGGGATCGCTGGCCTTGCCGTCCGTCGACAAGACGATCCTGACGATGAGCGAGGCCGAGTGGGATCAGGGCATCGAGACCAGCCTGAAGACCGCGTTTCTCGTCACCAGGGCGTTTCTGCCGGCGATGGTCGAAGCGGGCTATGGGCGCATCGTCAATGTCGCATCGGTGACCGGGCCGCTGGTCTCCTACCAGGGCACCGCCGCCTATTCCGCGGCGAAGGCCGGGATGGTCGGCCTGACCCGTACATTGGCGCTGGAAGTGGCGCGCCACGGCGTCACCGCCAATGCCGTGGCGCCTGGCTGGATCGAGACAGGCGCGTCGAGCGAGGCGGAGCGGGTAGCGGGCCTGCATGCACCGCCGGGCCGCGCCGGCCGGCCCGATGAGGTCGCGGCGGCGGTCGTGTTCCTGGCCTCCGAGAGCGCCAGCTATATCAACGGCGCCTTGCTGGTGGTCGACGGCGGCAACAGCCTTGAAGAACGCAAGGGATAGCCGCGCGGCCAGCCCTATGCCCGGGTGGACTTCAAGCTTCGTAGTTCCTTCCACCCCGACTGAACCGAGATCTCTCTCGGGAGTCAATTTCCGCGCTGCCAAACAGGGCCCGCCACGCGCCGCTTGACTCAATCATCAGTCTGCACTAATCATAAGTCATGACTGTTGATAGCGCACAGCTTGCCGCCCTGGGGGATCCGACCCGAAGGCAGATTTTCGAGCTGATCGCGGAGCGGCCGCGCTCGGTGGCGGAGGTCACGCGGCAGGTCAGCGTGTCGCAGTCCGCGGTGTCGCAGCATCTCAAGGTGCTTCGGGATTCGCGGCTGGTGCGCGCGGAGCCGAAGGGCGCCAGCAACGTCTACCACATCGATCCGCACGGGCTTGGCCAGATGCGCGCCTGGCTCGACCGGTTCTGGAGCAAGACGCTCGCGGCCTACAAGCTGGCCGTCGAGGCCCCACCAGAGGAGTGACCATGAACACCCAGATCCCCATCGCGTCGGTAAAACAATCCGTGGTGGTCGAGGCGCCGATCGAGCGCGCCTTCAAGGTTTTCACCGAGGATTTCGGCAGTTTCAAACCACCGGAGCACAATCTGCTTGCAGCCCAGATCGCCGAGACGGTGTTCGAGCCCCGGGTCGGCGGCCATGTCTATGACCGCGGCGTCGATGGCAGCGAGTGCCGCTGGGCACGCGTACTGGCCTATGAGCCGCCCAACCGCGTGCTCCTGAGCTGGGACATCAGCCCGCAATGGCGCATCGAGACCGACCCGGCCAAGACCAGCGAGTGGGAGGTGCGGTTCACCGCCGAAACGGCTGAGCGCACCCACGTCGAGATCGAGCACCGCAACCTTGAGCGCCATGGCCAGGGCTGGGAAGGCGTCCGCGACGGCGTCGCCGGCGATCAGGGCTGGCCGCTCTACCTGCAGCGCTATGCCGAGCTGGTCGCTCGGCAGGCCTGATAGCGGCTTTGTAGGCGCTTCGCCGCATGGGCGGTCAGGGCACCACGCCCCTGCACGCCCAGGCCACATTGGCGAACGACCTCGGCCCGTCCGGTCGCCCGGACTGATAGGCATCGCGGACGGCAGCCTCGGTGCGCACCCGCTCGGCTGCCTCCAGCGTGGTCATGTATTTGCCGAGCGGGCCCTCGCCGGCCGATATCGGCGCCCAATAGTCGGCGAAGTCCTGGTAATCCATGCGGATCATCAGCTCGGTTTCGGTCACGTCGGCCAGCCCCTGTTCGACGAAGGTCCGCTTCATTTCGCCGGGCTGCATCATCGGCTGGAAGCAATAGCGGCTGCGCAGCTGGCGGCCGCCTTCGCTGAGCGCCGCCACCGTGTCGATCATCATGCGCATGCCCGCCATGCCGCCGAGATGGTCCCACACCACGGCCGCGATCACGCCGCCCGGCCGCGTTACCCGGCGCATTTCGGCAACCGCCTTGCCGGCTTCCGGCACGAAGTGAAGCACCAGCAGCGCCAGCGCGCGGTCGAACGCATTGTCGGCGAACGGCAAGGCGGTGGCGTCCGCCTGCTTGATTTCGATGCGCGGATCGGTGTTGCGCCGCTTTGCCGCCTCGACGAAAACAGGCGAAAAGTCGATTGCCGTGATCGCCGCGAGCTCGGCGGATTTCGCCAGCTCGAAGGTCAGGCTGCCGGTGCCGCAGCCGACGTCAAGGATCTGTTCGCCGGGGGCAAGCCCGGCGAAGCCGATGAAGCCGGGCGCGAGCTTTCGGCTCCATCGGCCCATTAGCTGCTCATAGCCGGATGCGTCATGAACGGTGAAAGTCGATGTCATATGCCCCTCTCCTAGCTGTGAGCGCAGGCTAGACCGCAATCAGGATGAAGCCAAGACGCGGGGAGCACGGTGGGACGGAGAAACGGCCGGCGCTTTATGCGATCCCTTTGAACGTCGCCACGCTCTCCCGCTCCACCAGCGGGCATTCCAGCTTGGTGATGGGATAGCGCCCCCTGCCCACCTGCGCCGGCGCTTCCAGCTGCTCGATCGCCCATTGGCCCATCGCCATATGCGGCAGGATCGAGGTGGTCAGCGGCGGGAACAGATGCCTGGCGATTTCCTCGTCGTCGTAGCCGACCACCGAGATGTCGGCGGGAATGTGCAGGCCGGCTTCCTTCAGCGCTTCGTAGCAGCCGATCGCGGTGCGGTCGTTCTGGCAGAAGATGGCGGTCGGGCGCTCCTTCAGGGCCAAGAGCTTCACCGTCGCGGCGTAGCCGGCGCTGGCCGACCAGTCGCCCTCGACGACCAGCTCCGGGTCGAACGGGATGTCGGCGGTGGCGAGCGCGCGGCGGTAGCCTTTCAGGCGGTCCTGCGCGGCCTGCATCCAGGGTTCGCCCGTGATGGTGGCGATGCGGCGGTGGCCGTGGCTGATCAGGTGCCGTGTCGAGCTCTGGCCGCCGGCGATCTCGGAAGGCACCACGGCCGGGAAGGCATAGTCCGACGTGTAGCAGTTGAGCAGGATGACCGGGATGTCGAGGCCGTAGAGGAAGTCGGGCGCCGTGATCTCGCGGGTGAAGATGGTCATGTAGATCAGCGCTGAAATGCCCCGCCTGGTCAGCGCTGAAATGGCGCGCGGCTCCATCACGGCGTCGCCCATGGTCTGCGCCACCAAAAGCACGTTGCCGGCATTCCACGACGCCTGCCGCGCGCCCTCGATGGCCACGACCGCCTCCGGGCTGGTGGCGAGTTGGTCGACGGCAAAGCCGATCACCCCGTCGAGCCCATCAAAGGCGGGTCCATCGACGGCGCCGCCCTCGAAAGCTGCAACCGGTTGCTTCAGCGCCGAAAAGGCGGGAGCGCTGTAGCCGAGCGCCCGCGCCGCCTCGATCACCCGCTCGCGGGTCTGCTGCGACAGGCGAATGCCCGGCGAATTGTTGAGCACGAAGGAGACCGTCGCCTGCGAGCAGCCGGCGGCGCGCGCAATGTCGGTCATGGTGACGCGGCCCTTGGGCCTTGCCGCCGCCTTGCGGCGCTTCCCAATGGCTCGGTCCATCGTCTCGCTCATGCCGCCCCCAACTCCCCGGCCTGTCCAGCCGCGGCCCGCCGGGCCGACAAGATGACGTGATGCTTCCAGTCCAAGGGGACATCGGCCGAACTAATAACTATTATCATCCTCGCGGCCCATCCCGTCTGCAAGCTCAAGCCTCGCAAAATCCGAAGATCGTGCGGCTTCGGCTCCGTGCGATCAAGGAAGCGACGAGTCGGCAAATCGGTCCTTGCTAATAGTGTTTACTAATACAAGGATGCGCTGTACCGTCAATCCATCGCATCCGGCCCGGTCGGGTCCAGGTGTGGTGGGAGCGTCTGTGAATGGCCCGATGGCGAGCGGTATTTGCCTCCGCTAACTTTGTCTCGCATATGTGATATGTCAGACAAATCGGACTATTTACGAATGAAGAATGGTTGTCTAAAGTCCGTGGCCGTGGCTGGGACCGACGCCAGTCTTTTCAGTGCCGGGAACCCTTGGGGAGGAGGGGCGTCCAAGCCGCAAGCGGCAATTCCAATGTGCAAGACAATCCAGTGAGCAAGACATTCTAGTGAGCTAGTCCGGTCAGTCCTGCGACTGACCAAAACGGGAGGTTGAACATGAAATCCTTGATACGCAATGCATCCGTGGCCGCCGCGGCCCTGGTTGTCGGCCTGACGGCGACGGCCATCGCGCGCGCCGACGACAAGCCGACGCTGGCCTTCGTCGTCAACGGCGCTTCCGATTTCTGGAAAGCGGCCGAAGCCGGCGTCAAGAAGGCGCAGGGCGAACTGCCCGACTACACGCTCGAACTCAAATATCCCGAACAATCCTCGGTCGCCATCCAGCAGCGGCTGATGGACGATCTGGTGACCGCCGGCGTCAAGGGCATCATGGTCTCGGCCGTCGATCCCAAGACCTCGACCGATGGCCTGAACAAGATCGCCTCGCAAACGGCGCTGTTCACCACGGACTCGGACGCTCCGCAGACCAAGCGCGTCGCCTATATCGGCTCGTCCAATGTCGACGCCGGCAAGCAGGCGGCCGAAATCGCCAAGAAGGCGATGCCGGACGGCGGCAAGTGCCTGGGCTTCGTCGGCTTGCTCGGCGCCGACAATGCCAAGGAACGCATTCAGGGCATGAAGGACGGCCTCGCCGGCACCAAGATCGAGCTCGTCGACGTGCGCGGCGACGACATCGACCAGGCGCGCGCCAAGAAGAATGTCGAGGACGCGCTTGTCGCCAGCCCCGACGTCACCTGCATGGTCGGCTTCTACTCCTACAACACGCCGCGCATCTATGAGGCGCTGCGCGATGCCGGCAAGCTCGGCTCGATCACCGTCGTCGGCTTCGATGATGATCCGATCACGCTGGGCGGCGTCAAGGAAGGCACCATTGCCGCCACCGTCGTGCAGCAGCCCTTCGAATGGGCCTATCAGGGCATGAAGCTGATGGCCGCCTATCTCAAGGGCGACAAGTCGGGCATCCCGGCCGGCAATCTGATCATCATCCCGACCAAGATCATCGGCAAGGATGATGTCGACGCCTATGCCGCCAATCTCAAGGCGATGTCTGGAAACTAAGGCTACAAGCGAGTTCAGCCGGCTCAACTCGCTTGAGCCGGCTGTTCGCATTGACGAACCCTGCCGGGATCGTCAGTCTGCAGATCGGGCCGTTTTGGCCCACCGGCTGCTGTCAGGCATGATGAATTATTCCGACACATCCATCGCGGCGACCACTCCGTTCCTCAGCCTGGAGAACGTGCGCAAGACCTATCCGGGCGTCGTGGCGCTCGACGGGTTTTCCATGGAGGTCAGGCCGGGCGAGGTCATCGGCCTGGTCGGCGAGAACGGCGCGGGCAAGTCGACGCTGATGAAGATCCTCGGCGGCGTCACCACGCCGGATACCGGCACCATCACCGTCGACGGCACCGCCCATAAGGACCTGACGGTCGAAGGCAGCCTGGGTTCAGGCATCGCCTTCGTTCACCAGGAACTCAACCTGTTCGAAAACCTCGACGTCGCCGCCAACATCTTCTTCGGCCGCGAACCGCTGCGCGCCGGGCCGCTGAGGCTGGTCGACCGCGCGAAACTGCGCGAAATGGTGGCGCCGCTGCTGAAGCGCGTCGGCGCCAATTTCTCCGCCGACACACAGGTCGCGGACCTGTCGCTCGCGCAGCAGCAGATGGTCGAGATCGCCAAGGCGCTGTCGATCAAGGCAAGACTGGTGATCCTCGACGAGCCGACATCGAGCCTGCCGCTCGCCGAGACCGACAAGCTGCTCGACGTCATCAAGGCGCTGAAGGCCGACGGCATCAGCGTCATCTTCATCTCGCACCGCCTGCACGAGATCGAGCGCGTCGCCGACCGGGTCGTCGTGCTGCGCGACGGCATGCTGGCCGGCACGCTGGGCAAGCGCGACATCAACCACGACCAGATGGTCAAGCTGATGATCGGCCGTATGCTGAAGGAACGTGAAAAGGCCTCCGAGGCGGGGCGGGCGCCGGGCGCCGTGGCGCTCTCGGCCAAGGCCGTCCGCACCCCCACCTATCCCAGCCGGCCGGTCGATCTCGACGTCAGGCGTGGCGAAATCCTCGGCCTTGCCGGCCTCGTCGGCTCCGGCCGCACCGAACTGGCGCGGGTGTTCTTCGGCATCGAAGCCAGCCTTGGCGGCACGCTGGAACTCAACGGCAAGCCGCTGGCGCTGGCGAGTGCCGCCGATGCCGTCGCGCAAGGCATTTTCCTCGTGCCGGAAGACCGCAAGCTGACCGGCATCCTGCTCGACCTGTCGATCGCCCAGAATATTTCACTCCCCAATTTGCCGGCGCATGCCAGGCGCTCGCTGGTCTCCAACAGCGCGGAAGTCGCTACCGCCGAGAAGCAAAAGAAGAATCTCGGCATCAAGGCGCCTTCGGTGCAGACGCGCACCGGCACGCTGTCGGGCGGCAACCAGCAAAAAGTCGTGCTCGGCAAATGGCTCGCCATGAACCCGAAGGTGATGATCCTCGACGAGCCGACGCGCGGCATCGACATCGGCGCCAAGGCGGAGATTTACGGGCTGATGCGGGCGCTGGCGGACGCCGGCGTCGCCGTGCTGATGATCTCCAGCGACATGGAAGAGGTGATCGGCGTCTCCGATCGCATCGCCGTCATGCATGAGGGCCAGATCTCGGGCATTCTCGACAAGGATCAGTTCAGCCAGGAAAACGTGCTTTTGCTGGCGGTGGGCAAGCCGGCAAACTAATGCATGCCGCGCGCAAAAGTGACCCTCGGTTTTGCGGCAACGGCATGCATAAACAAAGAGCTGAAGCGCGCGACGCGCTTTAGCTAAGCGGAGACGACGATGACAAAGAAAGATCTCGGCCTGCTGATCCTGATCCTGGTGGTCGGGGCGATCGTTGCCATCATCAATCCGCGCTTCCTCCTGCCGATCAATCTCGCCAACACCTCGAACCTCATCGGTCTGTTTGGCATCCTGTCGATAGGGCAGGCCTTCGTCATCATCACCGGCGGCATCGAGTTGTCCGTCGGCTCCGTCGTCGCGTTGCTCGGGACGCTGTTCATCGACTTCATCGCCGTGCGCGGCATGGGATGGCCGATCGCCATCGTGCTGATCCTGGTGCTCGGCGCCATCATCGGGCTGGCGCATGGCTGGCTGATCACGCGGCTCAAGCTGCAGCCCTTCGTCGTCACCTTGTGCGGCCTGTTGATCTACCGTGGCGTCGCGCGCTTCTACACCGCCGACGGCACGGCGGGCTTCGCCTTCGGCCAGAATTTCCCAACGCTCGAATTCCTGACCGCCGGCCGCTCGTATGGCGTGCCGAACTCCTTCTTCGCGCTGATCGTCATCGCCATCGTCATGTGGGTGGTGCTGCACCGCTCGGTGTTCGGGCGCTATCTCTACGCCATCGGCAAGAACGAGGAGGCGGCGAAATATTCCGGTATTCGCACCGGCCGCGTCGTCATGGCGGCTTACGTCATCTGCGGTGTGCTGACGGCGCTGTCAGCGATCTATTTCGCCATGTATACGCGCTCGATCTCGCCGGCCAGCCATGGCCAGTTCTACGAGCTCTACGCCATTGCGGCCGCCGTGCTCGGCGGCTTCTCGCTGCGCGGCGGCGAGGGCTCGCTGATCGGCGTCATCCTCGGCACGGTGCTGCTGCAGGAATTGCAGAACCTGGTCAACCTGCTCGGCATTCCCTCCTCGCTCAACTTCGCGGTGATGGGTGGCGTCATCCTCATCGGCGTGCTGGTCGACCAGCAATGGGGCGTGTTCCGGGCGCGGCGGCGGATGGTCGATGCCGCCCGCAAGGGCGCGGTCGGCGCGCCGGCGGAATAAGTCCCGCCCGCCCGCAAGTGCTTGTCCTTGCGGAAGAAGTAGCATACCCGCGCTGCGGGGAGCCGAGGGGCTGGCGTGCTTTCATGGCCACCGTCGGGTCATCCGCCCATGCAGCCTTGACTTAACTACCTACCGCCCTCACGTACGGCGCGGCGAACGCTTTGCAAAAGGATGGCAAGGCAGCCGACCAGCAGCAGCCCACCGCCAAGCAGCGGTGGCAGTGCGAGCAGCTTCACCCCCGCGGTAACGGCGGCCACCAGGACCAGCGCCAGCAGCGCCAGATTGCCGTCATCGACGAACATGCCGAAGAATTCCCTGGCGACGAGACGATGGACGTTCATCGGGCGAGCCCTCCGGCTGCTGTCGGACGGGTGCCGCGCAACCAGCGCACCATGGCGAAGGACGCCAGCGCGACTATGGCGAAGATGGCGAGCAGGGCAAGATCGGCGCCCGGCCAGTCGGCGCCGATCCCCTCGCCGGTCCAGAAGATGCCAAAGCTGGTCAGCATCAGGCCGACCACGAATTTCAGCGCATTCTCGGGCACGCGCGCCAGCGGCCGGTGAACCGCCAGACCGACAAGCATCACCAGGATGAAAGCGGCCAACGCGCCCATGCTGGCGTAAAATGTCTGCCCATGCGCGGCGCCGACGGCAATGACGATGAACACCACCTCGACGCCCTCGAGCAGCACCGCCTTGAAGGAGGCCAGTCCGGCGAGGTAGTCGGCGCGCCGATCGGCGGCCTGCCGGTGCAGCGCCGCGGTTTCCTTGGCGAAGGCTGCCTCTTCGTCATGCAGGGCGATGACGCCGACGCTGCGCAGGATGGCCTTTCGCAGCCAGCGCATGCCGAACAGGATCAGCAGCACCCCGACGGCGAACTGCAGCGTCGTGATCGGCACCAGCGCCAGCAGCGGCCCGAACGCCAGCACCAGGGCCGCCAGCAGCGCCAGCGCCAGCGCGGCGCCAGTCAGTGCCGGACGCCAGCTGCGTGTCACCCCGACCGCCAGCACGATGGTGAAGGCTTCGACGACCTCGACCAGGGAGGCGAGAAATGCCGCCGTGACTGTCGAGAGGATGGGTGTCAGTGCCTGCATCAAGGCTTCCTGTCTGGCTCGACCCTGATTCCCGGGGCGAATTCCCGGATCGTAACCCAGAATCACCCTATGCGGCCAGCATCCCCAAGCGTTCCAGTGGCAGCGCAAGCAGGCGGGTGAAGCTGGCCTCGATCAGATCAGGCCCGACATGTCGGAAAAGGCCATTGCCTTGCGCAGCAGCTCGGCGAAGCGCTCGCCGGCCACCTCGCGCGGGCCGCTATTGTCGATCGACGTGACGCCAGGGCCGGACAAGGTCACATTGGCGCTGCGCGCCAGCCGCGCCAGCACTTCGCCGCGCGACTCGCGGCCGCGCATCGCCAGCCGTTCCGCCAGCACCTCGGGCGAAGCGGTGATCTCGACGATCGCCAGATTGGCATAGCGTTCGCGCAAGGTGGGGATGATCGCGCGCGACACGTTGGCCACGGCGACGTGGCCATTGGAGACGGACCAGTCGACATCGGCGGGCAGGCCATAGTGCAGGCCATGCGCTTCCCAGGAGATGGCGAAGGCGCCGTCGGCATCGGCCTCGGCGAAGGCGGCATCGGCCAGCGTATCGTGATCCTCGCTCGCCGCGTCGCTCGGCCTGGTGATGACGCGGCGCACGAACTCCAGCTGCGTCTCGGCGGCGAAAAGCGCCTTGGCATAGCCGATCACCGTGTCCTTGCCGGCACCGCTCGGGCCCACGACAGCGACAAAGACGCCGTGACGGATCGGAAAGGTCTCGGCGGACAGTTCGCGCTCGATCGAGGCCGACACCATCATGCCACCCTGCGTCCCTGCCGCCAGACGGTGCGTACGACCGGAACATGATCGTCGACGCGCACGCGCACCAGATCGGCGCGGCGTCCCTGCTCGATGACACCGCGGTCGTCAAGGCCGACGGCCTGCGCCGGGTTCTTCGAAACCATGGCGACGGCCTGCGGCAGCGAAATGCCTTCGACCATGTCACCGAGGAAGAAGGCCGACTGGATCAGGCTGAAGGGGATGTAATCGGAGGACAGGATGTCGAGCAGGCCGTCGCTGGCCAAGGTGCGGGCCGAAACATTGCCCGAGTGCGAGGCGCCGCGCATGACATTGGGCGCGCCCATCAGCACGCCGAGCCCGGCGGCCTTCGAGGCCCGCGCCGCTTCCTCGGTGGTCGGGAACTCGGCCACCCGCACGCCCTGCTCGATGGCCTCGTCGACATGGGCCGACGTGGCGTCGTCGTGGCTGGCGAGCACGATGCCGCGCTCCTGGCAGGCGGCGGCGATGAAGACGCGGTTCGGTCCGGAGTTGCGTGCCGATTCGTCCATCCGCTTCTCGCAGAATTTCTGGAAGTCGCGATCCGAGAGTTTCAGCTTGCGCTGGTAGTAGTAGGCATAGGTTTCCAGATTGACGAACTGGCGCTGGCCCGGCGCATGGTCCATCAGCGATGCCAGTCTGACCCGCTCGTCGCCGTTGAAATTGGCGAATGCCTTGAGGCAATCCGGCGCTGAAACCTCGCAGCGAAGATGCAGGAAGTGATCGGCCCGCAGACGATCCTGCGCGACGCTGTCCTCGATCGCATCGGCCAGCTTGCGGATGTCGTCCAATGTCAGGTCGGCGTCTTCGTCCATGCCGACGCGGAGCGCGTCGAGCACGGTGGTAATGCCGGCGGTCGCGACCTGCGCGTCATGGGCAAGCACCGCCGCGATCGGGTTCCAGCGCACTTTCGGCCGCGGCGCGTAATGGCCTTCGAGATGATCGGTGTGGAGTTCGACCAGCCCGGGAATGATATAGTCGCCGCCCATGTCCTCGCCGATGCGGCCAGTGCCAGCATCGATGCCGGCGATAAAGCCGTCGCGCAGCACCAGCGAACCTTCGACGATCTCGTCGGCAAGAACGATGCGGGCGTTGGAAAGAACAGTTTCGGCGGTCATTGCGGGTAGTCCTTGGTTCTGGCAGTCGGGTTCGTTCAGGCGATTTTCCGGGCCGGACGGCGTCCGAGCCCGTGCTGGGAAAGCGCCATGAACGGCGCACCGGGTTCGGGTTCGACAAACAATGTCAGCGCATCCACCAGCACGGGCTGGCGCAACACATCGGCGAAAAGGCTGTCGATCGCCGCGCGCAGACGAGGGCTTTCCTGCGGTCCGGCCCGGCCGGACAGGGTCATGTGGAAGCGGAAGGTCTCGAAGACATACGGGTAACCCCATTGGCAGAGATTGCGAAACTCGGCCGGCTTCAGCGAATCCGGACTGCGCCGCTCGATCTCGGCCTCGCTCAACGGCGCCCGAAACCGGTCGAAATCGCGCACGACGTCGTCGGCGAAGCGGTTGAGCGGGGGCAGCGGACCATCCGGCACCAGCGCGAAGAAGCCGTCGATCTGGCTGACGACCAAGCGTGGGATCGTCACGACAGGCGTTGCTTCGGCAAAACGGTCTAGCGCCGCGCGCAGCGAAGCCTCGGTCTCGGTGGCAGCCAGGTGGAAGGGCGCTTTCAGCGTGGCGTGGAAACCATAGCGGCGCGCCGAAGCGGTGTGGAAGGCCACTTCCGCCGCAGACAACTCGGAAACGGCCTCAACAGGCCTGGTCGCGGCACCGAACGGGTCGCGGCCCAGCCAGTTGGCGGCGATTCGCGCCAGCGGCTCGTCCTGCCGGGGAGTGAAATAAATGGCATAACGCATGGGAAGTCCTCGTTAAAGCGCGCCGCGTTTGAAGCGAGGGTGCGATGCGCTTTAAGTCTTCATTGGTTCATATCGTCGTCCCAAAACCGCTACGCACTTTTGAGCGACATGCACTGGAACCGTTGCCATAGGTGATTTCCATGACGGATTGACGAAGCTTTGAAGGGTTTTCGAAGGCAGATCGACCCTCAGGGTCGTTAGCCGACGATTTTTCAAAGCTGGACCAATAGGTTCAGCCGGAAACGCAGGACGGTCAGGCCTTCATCAACCATTCGTGCTCGGGCGCATTGTGGAATTTCCACGTCCGCTTCGGCCCGGCCATCACATTAAGATAATAGAGGTCATAGCCATGGCAGGCGGCACAGGGGTGATAGCCCTTGGGCACCAGCACCACGTCGCCGTCCTCGATCGCCATGGCCTCGTCCAGCGCGCGATCGCCATCCTTGTCGGCGTCGGTATAGACGCGCTGGAAGGCAAAGCCCTGCGGCGGGTTGAGGCGATGGTAATAGGTCTCCTCGAGATAGGATTCAGCAGGCAGGTTGTCCTGGTCGTGCTTGTGCGGCGGGTAGCTCGACGTGTGGCCGCCGGGCGTGATGACCTCGACCACCAGCAATGAGTCGGCGGGCTGGCCTTCCGGCAGTATGTTGGTGACGTAGCGCGTGTTGGTGCCCTTGCCGCGCACCTCCTGGCCGAGATCGTCCGGTCCGATCACCCGGACCGGCAGGCCACCGCCAAGGCCGGGCGCCGAGCACACGCCAAGTTCCAGCTCGGTATCGGCCGTCACCGACCATTCCGATCCCTGCGGCACGTAGACGGACCATGGCTTGCCCTCGAAAGGCGACATGCGCTCGCCGAGCAGGCCGAGATCGTTGCCGGCGGCTGTCGCGGTACCCTTGCCGGTCACGAACACCAGGCAGACCTCACGGTCTTCCGTCTTTCCCGAGGCGCTTTCGCCTGGTTTCAGCCGATGCAGGTCGAAACCGACATAAGTCCAGCCGGCGCTTTTCGGCGTCACATGCGCGACGCGGCCATGGCCCTTGTCGGCTTTGACGAGCAGTTTGGACATTTTGTCTCTCCTATTCCAGTGGCTTGACGGGTTGCAGCTTGTCCAAGCCGACGATTTCACCGGTTGTTCAAAAGGATCATCGCAGACGCCTCAGATTGGTCGAGGTCCTCTCAACTTCGTCATCCTGGAGCGAAGCAGGAGCGAAGCTCCATCGCGGAGACCCCAGGATGACGAAGCGAGAGGCGCTGCAAGCTAATCGCCTACGCGACCAGTCACTCCTTCGGTTCGGGCTCGGCCTCTTTTTCTTCAGCCGGCTTATAGAGATAAAAAAACTGCCAGGCGCCGTAGCCGGCGAAACCGAGCGCGATCACGCCCCAGAACGGCGTGCCGGACGCGAATTCGATGATCGACCAGATCAGGCAGACGGCGACGACGGCGATGCGCCGCCAAAGCGGCCGGAAGAACGGGTGTTCATAATCTTTCATCGTGCCATCCGTAACTCAGCAATCTGTCCTCAGATAGACCGCGCGTCACCGTGAATCCAGCCTTCAGGCACTCGGAAAGCCTTGTGTCTCGACGGTGTAGCCGGCATCCGTCATCACCCGCATCAGCTCCTTGTAGCCTACCTGCGCCATCTTGAGCGGCGGGTTCTTCCTGGGATCCTGCTCGGCCTCGACCACGAACCAGCCTTCATAGCCATGGTCGGCGAAGCGCTGCACGATGGCGCCAAAATCGAGCGAACCGTCGCCCGGCACGGTGAAGGCGCCGAGGGCCACGGCGTCGAGGAAGGACTGCTTCGTACGGTCGAGCTTGTCGATCACATCCATGCGCACGTCCTTCACATGGACATGGCTGATGCGCTTGTGATGGTTGTCGATTGCGCGCAGCACGTCGCCGCCGGCAAACGCGAGGTGTCCGGCATCGAGCAGCAGCGGGATGCCTTCGCCGGAATGGCGCATGAAGGCATCGAGCTCCGGCTCGGTCTCGACCACGGCCGCCATATGATGGTGATAGGAAAGCGACATACCTTGCTCGGCACACCATTCTCCGAATTCCGTCAGGCGCCGCGCGTAGGCTTTCATCTCATCACTGGTGAGCTTCGGCTTGGTGGCGAGCGGCTTGGAGCGGTCACCCTGGATCGAGCGGCCGACCTCGCCATAGACGATGCAAGGCGCGTCGACTGCCTTGAACAGGTCGATCATCGGCTGGATGCGGTCCTTGTTGGCAGCCATCTCCTCGTCGACCAGCGTGCCCGAGAACCAGCCGCCGCAGAGCGTCACGTCGGCGGCCTTCAGGATCGGCAGCATCACCTTTGGGTCGTTGGGGAAGCGGCGGCCCATCTCCATGCCGGTGAAGCCGGCAGAGCGCGACTGGCGCAGACATTCCTCCAGCGACACGTCATCGCTGAGTTCGGCAAGATCGTCGTTCCACCATGCAATGGGGGACATGCCCAGTTTGGCTTTCAAGTCGTCACTCCGGTGCTAAAAACAGTTCAATTCTTGTTCGTTGGAGTCGCCCCCGCCTGCCGGCACCTTCTCCCTGTAAAGGGGAGAAGGGCGGAGCCTCGGCGCCGACATCAATCGCCGATGGTCTGCATCCGCCGTTTCTCATCATAGGCCTTGCGCGCCGCGTTCACCTGGCTGCGGGCGGACACTTCCGGCACCGCCACGTCCCACCAATGGCCGCCGGCATCGGTGGAAACCAGCGGATCGGTGTCGATGACCAGCACGGTGGTGCGGTCGTTCTTCTTGGCCTTCCGCAGCGCGTTTTCCAGCTCGGCGATCGACGGCACCTTCTCGGCGATCGCCCCCATGCTCGCCGCGTGCGCGGCGAAGTCGATGTCGGGCAAGATATCGTGGCGCGAGTCCTTCAGGAGATTGTTGAAGTTCGCGCTGCCGGTCGCCATCTGCAGCCGGTTGATGCAGCCAAAACCCCTGTTGTCGAGCAGCACGATGGTCAGTTTCAAACCGAGCATCACCGAGGTGGCGATCTCGGAGTTCAGCATCAGATAGGAGCCGTCGCCGATCATGACCACGACCTCATCGTCGGGCTTGGCCATCTTGGTGCCGAGCCCGCCGGCGATTTCGTAGCCCATGGTCGAGAAGCCGTATTCGGCATGGTAGGAGCCGGGCGCGCCCGCTTGCCAGAGCTTGTGCAATTCGCCGGGAAGGCCGCCTGCCGCATGCAGCAGCGTCACGCCGGAGCCCATCGCGCGCTGCACGGCGCCGATCACCTGCGCGTCGGAGGGGAAAGCGGCGTTGGTCGAGGCCGTCACCTTGGCCGCGTCGGCCTGCCAGGCTTTCTTGCCGGTGGCCGCATTGTCGGTCCAGGCGGCAGGCGCCTTCCAGCCTTGCAGCGCGGCGCCGAGTTCGGCGAGCCCTTCCCCCGCGTCGGCGACCAGCGGCAGCGCCCGGTGTTTGCCGGCGTCGAAAGGCTGCACGTTGAGCCCGATGATGGTCTTGCCGGACTTCTTGAACAGCGCCCACGAGCCGGTGGTGAAGTCCTGCAGCCGCGTGCCGATGGCGAGCACGACATCGGCCTCTTCCGCCAGCCGGTTGGCGGCCGAGGTGCCGGTGACGCCGACCGCCGCCATGTTGAGCTTGTGATCGTCCGGCAGCGAGGACTTGCCGCCTTGGGTCTCGCAGACCGGAATGCCCGCGCCTTGCGCGAATTTGGCCAGTTCATCGGAGGCCTGTGAATAGAGAACGCCGCCGCCGGCAATGATCAATGGCTTCCTGGCGCCCTTGAGTGCCGCGACGGCGGCCGCCAGTTCGCCACGGTCCGGACGCGGCCGCCGCTGGCGCCAGACCCGCTCGGCAAAGAAGCTCTCGGGATAGTCATAGGCCTCGGCCTGTACATCCTGGCAGAGCGACAGCGTCACCGGGCCGCAATCGGCCGGGTCGGTCAGCACCTGCATGGCACGGCTGAGCGCCGGGATGATCTGTTCCGGCCGGGTGATGCGGTCGAAATAGCGCGACACCGGCCGGAAGCAGTCGTTGACCGTCGCCGTGCCGTCAGAAAAATCCTCGGCCTGCTGCAGCACGGGGTCGGGAATGCGGTTGGCGAAGACATCGCCCGGCAAAAACAGGACGGGCAACCTGTTTACGTGGGCAAGTGCCGCCGCCGTCACCATGTTCAGCGCGCCGGGGCCGATCGAAGAGGTCGCGGCCATGAAGCGACGGCGGAAATTGGCCTTGCCATAGGCGATCGCCGCATGCGCCATCGCCTGTTCGTTATGGGCGCGGAAGGTCGGCAGTTCGTCGCGCACCTGATAGAGCGCCTCACCGATGCCGGCGACATTGCCATGGCCGAAGATCGCCCAGACGCCACCAAAAATCGGCACTTTTTTGCCGTCGATCTCGGTCATCTGACGGGACAGGAAGCGGGTCAGCGCCTGCGCCATCGTCAGGCGGATTGTCTTGCTCATGGTGTTTTCCTCCGCAGTCCTTATGCAGCGCCTTGTTATGCCGCCTTGCGCCCGCGCGCGGCAAGCCACGCTTCGGTCAGTTGTTCGAAGCGCGACGCCATGTCGGCGACAGCCTCCTCATCCGACATCTTGCCGGCCAGCCATTGTTCGGCGGCATGGACGAAGATGGTGCGGCCGACGGCAAAGCCTTTCACGATGGGCGCCTTGGCGGTGGCGGCGAACGCCGCTTCCAGTTCGTCCTGCGGCGCTTCCAGGCCAAGCAGTACGATGCCTCGGCACCAGGGATCGTGCTTCAGGATCACCGCCTCGATCCTGGCCCAGGCGCCGCTCGACGCCTGCGGTTCGAGCTTCCACCAGTCCGGTTTGATGCCGAGCGCATAGAGTTCCTCAAGTGCGCGCGGGATCGTGGTATCGTCGAGCTTGCCATGCTTGCCGGCGATGATCTCGATGAGAAGTTCCCGGCCGACTTTGCGCGCGGCCTCGAACAGCGCGCGCAGCTTCTGCTGCTGTTCTTCCTTCAAGGCCGCCGGATCGTCCGGATGGTAGAAGCACAGGCACTTGATGCAGTGATCGACCGGCCATTCGGTGAGCTGCGAGCCGATGTCCTGCGAGAATTCAAAGCGCAGCGGCCGCGAGCCCGGCAGTTCCACCGGGCGTCCGAGCCAGGCGAAGGGATGCCGGGCGAACTCGAACATCGCCTCGCGGCCATGTTTCTCGTCGATCAGCATACCATAGCCGTCGCGACCGGCGGCGACCTTGGCCGCTGCCTTGACCGCCAGCACCTTGAAGTCACGTATGCGGGCCGGATCGGCGCCGGTCTTGGCCGCTACATCCTCGAGCTGCACACGGTGATCGCAGGCGAGCGCCATCAGCGAGGGGATGTCGCGCCGGCGTGTCGTCGCCCAATGGATGTGGTTGATCGCCTCGTCCTTGCGCAGCGCGCGATGCTTGCTGCCGTTCTTGAGGAAGAACTGCAGCTCCTCGAAGGTCGGATATTCCGGCGCGCAGAGCAGCCGAGACACGGCAAAGGCGCCGCACGCATTGGCCCAGGTCGCCGCCGTGGCAAGGCTTTCGCCGCCGAGCCAGCCACGCAGCAAGCCCGACATGAAGGCATCACCGGCGCCCAGCACGTTGTAGATCTCGATCGGGAAACCCTCGCCGACAATGCCGTCCTCGAGATCGTCGCTGATCGGCCCGTCATAGACGATGCAGCCCATGGCGCCGCGCTTCAAGACGATGGTGGCCGAGGACAGGGCGCGGATCGCCTTCAGCGCGCTCAGGCAGTCGTCGGCGCCGGACGCGATCATGATCTCTTCCTCGGTGCCGACGATGAGGTCGCAATCGGGCAGCACCGTCTTCAACTGGGCCGAGACCCGGTCCGATTTGACATAGCGTTCAAAACCTTCGGCGTGGCCGGCGAGACCCCACAGGTTCGGCCGGTAGTCGATGTCGAAGACCACCTTGCCGCCCCTGGCCTTCATGATGCGGATGGCCTTGCGCTGGGCGGCGTCGCTGTTGGGGCGGGAAAAGTGCGTTCCGGTGACGACGATCGCGCGGGCCGAGGAAATAAACGCCTCGTCGATGTCCTCTTCGGCCAGCGCCATGTCGGCGCAGTCCGAACGGTAGAAGATCATCGGCGAAACGCCTTCGCTCTCGACCGAAAGCAGCACCAGCGCGGTCAGCCGCTCCTTGTCGGTCTTCAGCCCGTCGACATTGACGCCTTCGCGCTTCAGCTGTTCGCGGATGAAGCGGCCCATCTGCTCGTCGCCGACACGCGTCAGCAGTGCCGAGCGCAGGCCGAGCCGCGCCGTGCCGACGGAAATGTTGGCCGGGCAGCCGCCGACCGACTTGGCGAATGAGGTAATGTCCTCAAGCCGCGAGCCGATCTGCTGGCCATAGAGGTCGACGGACGCGCGGCCGATGGTGATGACGTCGAGCGGCGCCTGTCTTGCGTCCACGGCTTCGCTCATTGGAACCTCCCGTCGGTCTTGTCGTCATGGACAACATTGTTTGGGTAACACGCGCGAGCGGCAGCGTGGCGCCGACAATATGAAATAATAATTCCAATCCATAGTCAATATGGAATGAGCATTCCCTAGGCTAAAATTGCCTTGATGGGATGCTCGATCAAGCCTTGCGCTTGCGAACAGCGTCGCGCCGCTTCTCGCCGACGCCGACGGTCAGTGCCATGGCCAGCGCCATTGTCGCCGACAGCGAGCGGAAGCCGGCAAAATCCGCCTCGGCAACCTCGAACCAGACCCTGGCGAACTGGGCGAGCGGCGAGAATGAGCTGTCGGTGATTGCAACGATCGGCACCCCTTGCTCGGCAATGGCGCGCGCCTCCTCGATCGTGGCCGGCGCGTAAGGCGAGAAGCTGATGGCGATGACGGCGTCCGCCGGCGTGGCGAAGCCGACCATCTCGGCATTCAGGCCGGCGGCCGATTCGATCAGCTGGTTGCGGATTTTCAGCTTGCCAAGCGCATAGGCAATGTAGGAAGCCACCGGATAGGAGCGCCGCTTGGCCAAGACATAGATGGTCTGCGCCTTTGCCAGCAGCGAAATCGCGTCTTCCAGATGCGCGTCATCCAGCGTGCGGGAAATATCGTTGAGCGAGGTGCTGGCGGCGGCGATGAAGCCGTCGAAGATCGCCCGGTGACCGGCGCCGCCCTCGGCCTTGGCGCGCAGCGCCTGCAGCCGCTCGTCATAGGAGGAGTTGCGCTCGCGCAGCCGCTCGCGGAACACCTGCTGCAGGCTGGTAAAACCGTCGAAACCGAGTTGCTGGGCAAAGCGGATCAGGGTCGAGGGCTGCACACCGGCCGAAGCGGCGATGCTGGCGGCGGTGCCGAAGGCGATATCGTCGGGATTATCGAGCGCGTAGGCGGCGATCTGGGCGATGCGCTTGGGCAAGCTCTCGCGCCGATCCAGAATGGTGGCGCGCAGTGTCTCGAAGTCGCGAGGTACCTGTTCGTCCATCGTCGCTCTGTTCAGGCTGTCTGGAAGCTCTCTCTGCCCCATCATAGCGGGCCTGCGCAAGAACGCCATAAAAAATGAGGCAGACATTCCATTCCTGGGGAAAATGGACTAATTCATCCACGCAGCATTCATGGCAGCGGAGGAACGAAAAAATGGTCGGCGTAGGTCTTATCGGCACGGGCTTCATGGGCAAATGCCACGCCATCGCGTGGAGCGCGGTCGGTGCGGTCTTTCCCGACGCGACCAAGCCAAGGCTCGTCCATCTCGGCGAGATCAATGAGGATCTCGCCAGGCGCAAGGCCGGCGAGTTCGGCTTCGCCAAGGCCTCCGGCGACTGGCGCGCCGTGGTCAATGATCCCGAAGTCGATATCGTCTCGCTCACCACGCCCAACCAGTTTCATCCGGAGATGGCCATCGCCGTCCTCGAAGCCGGCAAGCATCTGTGGTGCGAAAAGCCGATGGCCCCGAGCTTTGCCGAAGCCGAGGCGATGGCAGCCGCGGCCAAGAAATCAGGCAAGGTCGCGGCGCTTGGCTACAACTACATCCAGAGCCCGGCCATCCGTCACATCGGCGCGCTGCTCGACGAGAAGATCATCGGCGAGGTCAACCATCTGCGCATCGAGATGGATGAGGATTTCATGGCCGATCCCGAGGCGCTGTTCTTCTGGAAGCACGAGGCGACTTCCGGCTACGGCGCGCTCGACGATTTCGCCGTGCATCCGCTGTCGCTGGTCACGGCGCTGTTTGGCCGCGTCGCCAGCGTCATCTGCGACATGGCCAAGCCCTATGCCGACCGCAAGCTGGCGGCCGGCGGGCGCCGCGCGGTCGAGACCTACGATATCGCCAGCGTGCTGATGCATCTGGAAAACGGCATTGCCGGCACGCTGCAGGTCAACCGCTCGGCCTGGGGCCGCAAGGGCCGCATCGCCATCCAGATCTTCGGCTCCAAGGGGTCGATCCTGTTCGACCAGGAGCGGATGAACGAATTCCAGCTCTACCTGACGTCGGACCGGCCGACCGAACAGGGCTATCGCACCATATTGGTGGCGCCGCAGCACAAGCCCTACGACCTTTTCGTGCCGGCGCCCGGCCACAGCCTCGGCTTCAACGACCTCAAGATCATCGAATGCCACGAATTGCTGACGCGGCTTGCCGGCAAGCCGGCCCGGCTCATCGAGTTCGCCGAAGGGCTGGAAATCGAGCGCACCGTGCATGCGATGGCGCGTTCTTACGAGGAAAAGCGCTGGGTGGATGTTCGGTAGAGGCATGTAGCTCGCCGACATGGGAGGTTGCCGACGGTCCATTCGCTGTCGGCCGAAGCTTTCTCGATTTCGTCATCAATGGGCGGTAATCACCGCCGGCGTTTCCCATCCATCGACCCACACCTTCCGCAACCTATCGCCTTCGCCCTTGAAGCTTAACCCGGTCGGCTGGCAATCCTCGATGCGGTCGCTGCGGAAATTGCGGATTGCCTGGCGCAATTCGCACCAGGCGACGATGTTGGCGGTCTCGGCGTAATAGATCAGCGCGATCGGGCGGATCAGGCGCTCGGAGGCACGGCCCAGCTCGTCTCGGTAGGAAAGATCGAGCTTCTCCTCGTCGCGGATGGCGCGGCGCACCAGCGCAAGGTCGATCGTGCCGGCGGAGGGCGCGGCGAAGCCCCAGGCGTGCAACGCATTGGCCTCGAGCGTCTGACGCAAGGGCGGCGGCACCGCGCCGGCGATCTTGGCGCTGACGCGCTTGGCCGCCTGCTTGAGTTCGTCGTCTCCGGTGCGCTCCAGCAGCGCCAGCGACAGCACGATCGCCTCCATCTCCTCGATCGAGAACATCAGCGGCGGCAGGTCGAAGCCGGGGCGCAGTATGTAGCCGATGCCACGGCCACCCTCGATCGGGACACGCATGGCCTGCAGTGCCGCGATGTCGCGGTAGATCGAACGTATCGTCACTTCCAGCTGCCCGGCAATCATTGCCGCCGTCACCGGCCGGCTGGCCAGCCGCAGGATCTGAATGATCTCGAACAGGCGCGATGCCTTGCGCATTTTTCTCACCGGCTGCGATCACAACTGACACACCATCGTCAGTTGGCTCGATCTATAGGATCGCCCATCGGCTTGAAAATCAACAAATTCCTTGGCGGCACGCACGCAGGAGGCGACAGGCAACTGACATGAGCTACGCGGAAAATCTCTGGCTTTTCTTTCTTCTCCTGTTCGGCATCATCGCCGTTCCAGGCATGGACATGCTGTTCGTGCTTGCCAATGCGCTGACCGGTGGGCGCGACAGGGGCCTGGCGGCGACAGGCGGCATCATGGTCGGCGGCATGGTGCACACGCTGAACGGCGCTGTCGGCGTCGGCCTGCTCATGCATTTCGTGCCGATCCTGTTCAAGCCACTGCTGCTTGCCGGCGCCGCCTACATGGCATTCATCGGCCTCACTCTGATGCGCAGCTCGATTACCGTCGGCCATGACGGACCTGCCGGCAGCCGTTCCGCATGGAAGGCGTTTCGCCAGGGTTTCGTGACCTGCCTGATCAATCCCAAAGCCTATCTCTTCGTCCTGGCTGTCTACCCGCAGTTCCTGAAACCGCACTACGGTCCGATCTGGATGCAGGCGACAATCATGGGCCTGCTGACCGTGCTGACGCAGGCCGCGATCTATGGCGGGCTCGCCATATCAGCCGGCCGCAGCCGCAAGCTGCTGGTCGCCAATCCGCGAGCGACAGCATTCGCCGGCCGGGCGGCCGGGCTGCTGCTGTTTGCGGTCTCCGTGTTCACTGCATGGGAAGGCTTGAGGGCGGCGTAATTCCGGTTGGCGCCGCCCCTCCCGCATCTCCATCGTATCAGGCTGCCCCTTGCCGGCTGTCCAGCATGGCGCGGCGGGCCGAGCGGCGCCATTCGACGGCGCCGGCAAGACCGTGCAGCACGGTCTCGGTTGTCGCCCAGTCGATGCAGCCATCAGTGATGCTCTGGCCGTAGACCAGCGGCTTGCCGGCCACGACGTCCTGCCGGCCGGCGACGAGATTGCTCTCGATCATGACGCCGATGATGCGCTCGTCGCCCGCCGCCACCTGGCCAGCGACATCGGCCGCCACTTTCGGCTGATTCTCGGGCTTCTTGCTCGAGTTGGCGTGGCTGACGTCGATCATCAGACGGGGCGCGATGCCGATGCGGGCGAGTTCCACGGATGCGGCCTCGACGCTTGCCGCGTCATAGTTGGGCTGAACACCGCCGCGCAGGATGACATGGCAATCCTCGTTGCCCGTCGTCGCCGCGATGGCGCTGCGTCCGCCCTTGGTCACCGCCATGAAATGATGCGGCTGGGCGGCCGACTTCACCGCCTCGCCGGCGATCCTGAGATTGCCGTCGGTGCCGTTCTTGAAGCCGACCGGGCAGGAGAGGCCCGAGGCCAGCTCACGATGGATCTGGCTCTCGGTCGTGCGTGCGCCGATGGCGCCCCAGGCGACAAGGTCGGCAATGTATTGCGGCGTCGTCATGTCGAGGAATTCGGTCGCCGCCGGCAGGCCGAGATTGTTGACGGCGGAAAGCACGTTGCGCGCCATCCGCAGCCCCTTGTCGATGTTGAAGCTGCCGTCGAGGTCGGGATCGTTGATCAGGCCCTTCCAGCCGACCGTCGTGCGTGGCTTTTCGAAATAGACCCGCATCACGATCTCGAGCCGGTCGGCCAGGGCCTCGCGCAGCGCCGCCAGACGGCTGGCATAGTCAACGGCCGCGACCGGATCGTGGATGGAACAAGGGCCGACGATGACAACAAGTCGATCGTCGGCCCCTGCCAGGATGGAATGGATGGCGTTGCGCGAGGCGGCAACGGTGCGTGTCGCCGTCAGCGAGCGCGGTATCTCGCGCATCACCTCTTCCGGCGTGCTCAGCAGTCTAAGTTCGTTGACCCGAAGGTCGTCTGTGGTGGTCAACACGGCTTTCTGCTCCTGTTAGAGCAATTCCAGGAAAAGTGCGTAGCGGTTTTCCGTCCGGAATTGCGTAAAACTATGTTTGGGAACCTGCCGGCTGACACAAAAAAGCCGCCAGGTCTGGCGGCTGTTCGGATCTTGTTGCTGCAATCTTCAGATCGAGCGCAATCCTCCCGCCGCCAGCGAGCTCCTAAAGTACCAATACGTGGCGGTCAGGTTGATCATGCGGCTCATATAGTGGAAGCGGGGGCGTTTGTCACGCGGCTTGATGAGGCAACGCATTGCCTCAGTTTGCGATGTGCTCCTGGCCCTGGGGGAACCAGATGCCGCGCCGGAGCCAGTTGGTGCTGCCCAAATTTGGCAGGACGTGATTTTGGTCGAGATCGTTCATGCCCTTGATGATCTCGATGCTGACGATTTTCTGGGCGGATCCGAAGGCAAGCTCGAAGAGGTGCAGGGCGTCTGCTTTCGACCGTGCGGTGACGCCGACACCGAGATGACCACTTATCGTGATCCAGTACGGGTGCATCGAGACGTCCTCCTGTAACAAGGGGACATTGGTCGCTTTCGAGGACCGACATGCAAAGGCCGAACGGCTCATGCGGTCCAGGGATCGAAGAGTTCAATTCCAAAGCCTTCGAAATCCCTGGTGTTGCGCGTTGCCAAAGTCAGCTCCTGCGCAACCGCGGTGGCTGCGATCAGTCCGTCCATCGACGACAGACCGCGACCCCGACGTTTCGCAAGGCCCATCAGGTCGCCCCAAGCCAAGGCAACCAGCTCGTCCACCGGAAGAACCCTCTGCTCGAAGCGCTGCGGCAAGTCCCGAGCGAGCCATTCGGCCAACGCCTCGCGTTTGCGGCCCTCATCCATGAGGGCGACGCCGCGCCGGATCTCGGCGATCGACACGACGCTGATGAACGAGCGGTCCTCATCAAGCCCGTCCAGCCAATCCAGAACGCGTGCGTCCGGCGACGGCCTTGTCACCTCGGACAGGACATTCGTGTCGAGCAGCAATCTCACAACGGCAGATCACGCGGTTCGTCGCGTTGACGTTCAAGGTCGAGATCGGCGCCGCGCAGCGGCGACTCCAGCAGAAACTCCGCAAGCGTACCCTTGCGCGCGGTCTTCCGCTGCCATTCCTCGGCCGAGACCACAACCACGCTTGGTTTGCCATTTCTGGTGATTGTCTGAGGCGACGACTGCGCGCGCTCGATAACCTCCGAGAGCCGGGCTTTTGCACCGGCGACTGTCCAGTTGGTGCCTTCTTTGGGCGCAGACAGCATTTCGATCCCCGTGACCATTCTGACTATCTTGACTATATGGGAATAGCGACGCGCCGGCAACAGGGGCCGGCGCTTGGCAGAACTGCTTCTGGACGTGGACTACTCGGTTGTCGCTATTCCGGCGACGATCCCGCGACGCTCTGGTCGTAGTCGACCAGCGATCCGGTCATAACGCCCGATTGCGGGCTGATCATGTAGCTGATCAGCCGCGCGAGTTGGTCCGGCTTGACCAACTGGCCCATCGGCTGCGCGGCCTCGGCCTTCGCCAGCCAGTCGTCGGGCGCATCGTGCCATTTCTTCTGCACGATGTCCTCGCCTTCGGTGTCCATCCATCCGGGCAGTACGGCGTTGCAGCGGATGCGGTTGAAGCGATAGGCGTTGGCGACGTTCTTGGTCAGCGTCATCAGCGCGCCCTTGCTGGTCGAATAGGGCGTCAGGAACGACTGCCCGGTATGCGCCGACATCGACAGCACGTTGACGATCGAGCCGGGCGCCTTCTTCTCCAGCAGATGCGCCACCACGCCCTGCATCAGGAAAAACGGGCCGCGCACATTGGTGTCGAAGATCTGGTCGAAGAGCTCTTCCGATGTCTCGACCAGCGAGCCGCGCGCGGAGGTGGCCGCGGCGTTGACCAGCGCGTTGATGCTGCCGAAATGCGAGAGCGCGGTGGCGACCGCGCGCTTGCAGTCGGCAACCTTCGAAACGTCGGCGCTGATGAAGATGGCGTCGACGCCTGATTTCTTGAAATGGGCGACTGCCTTGTCACCCTTCTCCTGCGAGCGGCCGATGAGCGCCAGCGCCCGGCAGCCCTCGTCGGCCAGGGCTTCGGCAACGGCAAAGCCGATGCCTTGCGCACCGCCGGTGACGATGGCGCGTGTGTTCGAATTGCGATCGGCGGATGCACTCATCGCTCTGCTCCTGTGCGTTGGGTCCGGATGCGTTCTTACTTGTCCAGGCGGACGGTCTTGCCCGTGGTCGCAGACTTCAGCGCCGCATCGGCCAGCCTGAGCGCCACGAGGCCGTCCGCGCCGCTCGGCGCCGCCTTCTTGCCTGAAGTCGCCGCGGTGATGAAGGCGGCGATCTCGTTGGCGTAGGCGTCGAGGTAGCGGGTCATGAAGAAATCGTGCAGCGGCGGGCGCGTATAGCCCTTCTCGTTGGCCAGCTCGATCGACACCGGCCGCTGATTCTCGGCCGCCACCATGCCCTTGGAGCCATGCACCTCGATGCGCTGGTCGTAGCCATAGGTGGCGCGGCGCGAATTGGAGATGACGGCCTGCTTGCCCGATGCGGTTTCAAGGATGACGCTGACCGAGTCGAAATCGCCGGCTTCGCCGATTTTCTTGTCGACCAGCACCGAGGCATGCGCGCTCACCGCGACGGGCTCCTCGCCGAGCAGGAAGCGCGCCATGTCGAAATCATGGATGGTCATGTCGCGGAAAATGCCGCCGGAGCGGGCGATATAATCGAGTGGCGGGGCGCCGGGATCGCGCGACGTGATGGTGACCATCTCGACGGTGCCGATGGCGCCGTCGTCGATCGCCTTGCGCACGGCGGCGAAATGCGGATCGAAGCGCCTGTTGAAGCCGACCATCAGCGTCGCCTTGGCCTTGTCGACCACGGCCAGGCACTTCTCCACCCGCTTGACGTCGAGGTCGATCGGCTTCTCGCAGAAGATCGCCTTGCCGGCCTTGGCGAAGCGCTCGATCAGATCGGCATGCGTGTCGGTCGGCGTGCAGATGACGACCGCGTCGATGTCTTTCGATTTTTCGATGGCGTCGATGGTCCGCACCTCGGCGCCATAAGCGCTCGCCAATTCGCTCGCCGCCTTCTCGAAGGCGTCGGCAACGGCGACCAGTTTTGCCTGGGGGTTGGAACCGACGGCGCGGGCGTGGACCTTGCCGATGCGGCCGGCACCAAGGAGGGCGAAGCGAACAGTCATGGAAATTTCCTCTGGGGATGGTTCGAAGCGGGGCGCCGGTCATGGGCGCTAGATGATTTTCCGGTCAAGACAAATCGACGGGAAGGCGATGACCGTCGCCTCCGCGCCCGGCCTCAGGCCGCGAGTTCCGCCTCGCCGGTCTTGGCGCCGGTGATGTACGATACGATGTCCTGCCCGTCGGTATTCTCCTTGCGCAGATTGGCGACGATGCGGCCGCGCCGGAACACGACGATGCGGTCGCAAAGGTCGAACACCTGGCGCATGTTGTGGCTGATCAGGATCAACGGCTCGCCATTGTCCTTCAGCGTGCGGATGATGTTTTCGACCTGCGCGGTCTCCTGCACGCCAAGCGCTGCCGTCGGCTCGTCCATGATGATCAGCTTGGAGGCGAAGGTCGCCGTCCTGGCGATCGCCACGCACTGGCGCTGGCCGCCCGACATATGGCGGATGGTGTTGGAAAGATTGGGGATCTTCACCGCCGTGCGGACCAGCGCCGCCTCGGTCGCCTTGCGCATGTATTTGCGGTCGAGGATCGAGAACGGCCCGAGATTGAACAGTACTTTTTCGCGGCCGAGAAACAGGTTCGACGGCACGTCGAGATCGTCGGCCAGCGCCAGATTCTGGAACACCGTCTCGATGCCCGCCTCGCGCGCCTCGATCGGGCCGGCGAAATTCACTTCCTTGCCGTCGAACCAGACCTGGCCGCTGGTCCGCTGCTCGACGGCGGTGATCTGGCGCACGAAGGTCGACTTGCCGGCGCCGTTGTCGCCCATGATGGCGACATGCTCGCCCTTGCGCAGCTCGAAGTTGGCGCCTTCGAGCGCATGCACGCCGCCATAGCGCTTGGTCAGGTTTTCGGTCTTCAAGACGATATCTGACATGGTCAAGCCCTCAATGCCCGCATGCGCTGGCGCCACTGGTCGAGAACGACCGCGCCGACGATGATCACACCCTTGACCATCTCCTGGTAGTAGGCGTCGAGGCGCAGGAAGGTAAAGCCGGAGATGATGACGCCGAAGATTAGCGCGCCGATCACCGTGCCGATGATGGAGCCACGGCCGCCCGACAGTGAGACGCCGCCGATGACCGCCATGGCGATGGCGTCGAGTTCGTACATCACGCCCATGCCGGCCTGGGCGGTAAGGTTCTTGGAGGACAACACCACGGCGGCGAGCGCGGCGAGAATGCCGGCGATGACGTAGACCAGGATCTTGTGGTTGGCGATCTTGATGCCGGACATGCGTGCGGCATCCTCATTGGAGCCGATCGCGTAGCAATGCTTGCCGTATCTGGTGTAGGTCATGATCAGCTGGAACAGCACGGCCAGCGACAAGAAGATGATGACGGGCATCAGGCCCTTGCCGATCGCGGCGAAACTGTCTGTAGGGAACGAGATCGGCTGGCCCTTGGACCACCATTTGGCGATGCCGCGCGCGGTCACCATCATGCCGAGCGTGGCGATGAAGGGCGGAATGCGCGTGTAGGCGATCAGCGCGCCGTTGACGAAGCCGGCGAGCAGGCCGCAGCCGATCGCCACCAGCACCGGCACGATCACCGGCAGGTCGGTCCAGCCCTGCGCCAGGAACATCGCCTTGGGATTCGGATTGCCGTTGACGGTCGCCACTTGGGCGAAGCTCATGGCGATCATGGCGGTCGCGCCGACGATCGAGCCCGACGACAGGTCGATGCCACCTGTAATGATCACCTGCGTGACGCCGATGGCGATGATGCCGACGATCGACACCTGCAGGATGATGATCTGCAGGCGCGCCTCGTTGAAGATGCCGGAGACGTCGCTGCGGGTGTTGAATAGGAAGCTGTCGCCGAGGAAAATCCGGCCGATCAGTTCGAAGATGACGACGAGGATGACGAGCGCCAGGAAGACGTTGAATTCGGCCGGCCATGTGCGCTTCTTGGCGTCATAGCTGACCCCGCCGACGCCGTGAGATGTCTGTGCCAATCTTCTATCCTCCGTCAGCCGCGGCCGTTCCTCGAGCAGCTGTCAGGCGCCGAGGGAAAGAGGAGCGGCGCTGTCTTTGCGCGAGAGCGCCGCTCCGTATGTCCGCGGCTCAGTTCTTCTTCAGGAACTTGTCGATGTTTGCCGGGGTGACGAGCTGGAAGGGCACATAGACCTTGTGCTCGACCTTCTCGCCCTTGGCCAGCTTGAGCGCTGCGTCCAGCGCGCCGGCGCCCTGGCCGGCCGCGTCCTGGAACACGGTGGCGTCGAGGTCGCCGGCCTGCATGGCGGCAAGCGCGTCCTGGGTGGCGTCGACGCCGCCGACGACAACCGACTTCATGTCGATGTTGGCAGCCTTCATCGCCTGGATGGCGCCGATGGCGCTTTCGTCATTGTTGGCGATGACGCCGTCGAACTTCTTGCCGGTCGACAGCCAGTTGGTCATCAGGTTCTGGGCCTGGTCGCGATCCCAGTTCGAGGTCTGCTTGTCGATGATCTTGATGAAGCTGCAGTCCGGCGTGGCGATCACCTCTTCAATGTCCTTGGTGCGCTGCACGGCGGCCTGGTTGGAAAGCTCGCCCATGATCACATAGACGTTGGCTTCCTTCTTGCCGGCTTCCTTGAACAGGCGGCAGATTTCCTTGGTTTCGAGCGTGCCGGAATCAGCTTCGTTGGACGCGACAAAGGCCTGGTTGTCGGGCAGCTTGTCGACGTTGACCGGTTCGCGGTTGACATAGACCAGCGGAATCTTGGCCGCGGCGGCCGCATCCGACATCGCCTGGGTGGCCGAGGTGTCGACCGGGTTGACGATGATGGCATCGACGCCCGAAGCGGCGAAATTCTTGATCTGGTCGAGCTGTTTGGCAACGTCGTTCTGCGCGTCCTCGACCTGCAGCTCGACGCCGCTCATGCCCTTGGTCTGCTCGATCATGCCGTTGCGCAGCACGGTGAGAAAATTGTCGTCGAACTTGGCCATCGAGACGCCGATCTTGGCGGCCATGGCCGATGAACTCATCAGCGCCGCGAAGGCGACGCCCAAAAGCAGTTTCTTCATTGTATCTCTCCTCCACTTTTGGTGTCCGGTTGCACCGATGTCTCCGGAATCCCCAATCTGCCTGGGGAATCTCTCCCTGATATCCATTTCGTTCCGCGGCGCTCCGCCACCGCCGGACGCCGAACAGCCTCTTGAAACGGATGTTCCGGAACGAAAGAACCAAAACATACATCTAGTGAAATATTTATTCCATTTGAGGTTGAGGCGTCAAGGGCGATTCCAAATTCGGGCGCGCGATTTTTCGGCCTGCCCTGATAGATTCTATCATTTCTGGCGGGCGGTTCACGGCGGCGGACTGCAGGAGCGCTCTGTCGCTTCATCGAAACGCCCTATCTCTCGTCCTGGCGCGTCCCGGACGGAAAGCCGCTGCGCATTTTCCCGAAATTGCTTCAGATGTTTTCCGGCAAATAGATGTCGAAGGGCAGGAAGATCTGACCCGGCGCATTGGCCGCGCCGGCTTCGATGGCATGCGCCATCCGATCGACGAGCTCACGACAGAGCGCGGCAAGCGGCGTCGAGATCACCATGGTAAGAATGTTGTCGGCGAGCGCGGCGCGCGATTCGGCGTTGATCTCGTTGCAGACGACCACCGGCATGTTGCCAGGCTTCGCTGCGCGCAGCGCCGAGACGGCGCCCTCCATGCCGCCGCCGGCGACGTAGCAGCCGACGAGATCCGGATACCGCGCCAGAAGATCGATCATCGCGTCATGGGTTACCTGATTGGCCTCGAGATTGACCAACGTCTCCAGCACGCTGAAATCCGGCGCATGCTCGCGGAAGAAGGAGCGGAAGCCGATCTCCCGCAGCTCATGGCCATGGAAGCGATGGCTGCCGACGAAAAGGGCGACGTTCCCAGGCGCCCTCGCCGTCCTGGCGATCATCCAGGCCGCGGTGCGGCCGACCTTGCGGTTGTCGAGGCCGACATAGCCCTCACGGACGCCGGCGGCGAAGTCGGACAGCAGGGAGAAGACCGGCAGCCCCCTGGCCTTGAGCGCCTCCACGACCGCGGTCAGCGTCGGATGGTCCGGGCCGACCACGGCAATGGCCCGCGATCTCGCCGCCAGCCTGCGCATCTGGGCGGCGATGTCGTCCGGGGCCAGGGAGCTGGCGAAATCGACGGTTGCGACGCCGCGGAAGCGCTGCGATTGCGCGACCGCCAGCTCGAGTTCCCGAGCGAAATCACCATAGAAAACGTCATTGCCCCGAAGCAGCAGAAAGCCCAGACGATACTCGGGCAGTTCCTGGCGCATCCGCTGCTTGATCAGCCCAGCGGCGTGATAGCCGATCTCGGTCGCGGTTTCGTAGACGCGGCGCGCGGTTTCCTCGCGCACCGGGAGGCGATTGTTGAGCACGCGGTCCACCGTGGCAACGCTGACGCCGGAGACGCGCGCCAGATCAGTGATGGTCGGCCGTTTCGCCATGATCGCCCTCGTTCGATTGCCTGATATCGATACATCACTTTGATAGGAAATGATAGAAACTATCTTTATGATGTTGAGTCTATCATGGCTCGGCGTTATTTCTGAGCAAGGAGTTCGTTGGTGATCGGCATTCGCATGGCGAATGCCCTGCCTTGGGAGGCAATCATGACCGCAGCGCCGTCCCGGCGTGATTACAGCCTGATCGGCCGCGACGCCCGGCTTGCGGTCGAACACGGGCTGTCGGCGGCCGAGTGGTATCATACCGACATTCCTCGCAAGCAGATGAAGGAGCTGATGCAGCGCTCCGATGGCCCGGCGATCCGCGACACGGCGATCTGGCTGGCCGCCCTCATCATCAGCGGTGCCGGCGGCGCCTGGTTCTGGGGCAGCTGGTGGTGCGTGCCGTTCTTCTTCGCCTATGGCGTGCTCTACGGCTCATCCACCGATTCCCGCTGGCACGAATGCGGCCACGGCACGGCGTTCCGCACGCAGTGGATGAATGACGCAGTCTATCAGATCGCCTGCTTCATGATCATGCGCAATCCGGTGACCTGGCGCTGGAGCCACACGCGCCATCACACCGATACCATCATCGTCGGCCGAGATCCTGAGATTTCGGTCATGCGGCCGCCGGACCTGGTGCGCCTCGTTCTCGCTTTTGTCGGCGTGCTCGACGCCTGGCATGCGATATCAGACATGCTGCGCAATGCCGCCGGCAACATCAGCGCGGCGGAGAAGACCTTCATTCCCGAACAGGAGCAGCCCAAAGCGATCCGTGCTGCCCGCATCTGGACGGCGATCTATGCCGCGACCATCGCGCTGGCGCTCTACACCGGATCTTTCCTGCCCTTGATGCTGGTCGGCCTGCCCAGGCTTTATGGCGCCTGGCATCACGTGATGGTCGGCCTGCTGCAGCATGGCGGTCTCGCCGACAATGTCACCGACCATCGGCTGAACAGCCGCACCGTCTACATGAACCCGATCAGCCGCTTCATCTACTGGAACATGAATTACCACGTCGAGCATCACATGTTCCCGATGGTGCCCTATCATGCGCTGCCGAAGCTGCACGCGCTGATCAAGCACGATTTGCCGGCACCGACGCCGTCGATCCTGGCCGGCTACCGCGAGATGATCCCGGTCTTCCGCCGCCAGCTGCGCAACGAGGATTATTTCCTCAAGCGCGAGCTGCCGCCGACCGCCAGGCCGTACCGCGAGGAATTCCACAACGACGCCGTCGCGGTCGCGGCTGAATAATCACGCGCCGCCGTGCGATCCCAGGGGAGGACTGAATGAGCGATTGGGTCGAGGCCTGCGCCGCAGACGACATCGACGAAGAGGACGTGATGCGCTTCGATCATGGCGGGCGCACCTTCGCCATCTATCGCAGCCCGGACGACGAATATTTCGCCACCGACGGACTTTGCACGCATGAGAAGGTGCATCTCGCCGATGGGCTGGTGATGGACGACATCATCGAATGCCCCAAGCACAATGGCCGCTTCAACTACAAGACCGGCGCGGCCAGGGGCGCGCCGGTTTGCGTCAACCTCAGGACCTATCCGGTCAAGGTCGACGCCGGCAAGGTCCTGGTTCAGATCGGATGACCGGCATGGCGCGGGGAATGGTGATCATCGGAGCCGGCGAATGCGGCGGACGGGCGGCGCTCGCCTTGCGCGATCTCGGCTATGACGGGCCGGTGACGCTGGTCGGCGACGAGCCGCATTTGCCCTATGAACGTCCGCCTCTGTCCAAGGAGGCGATGGCCAGCGATGCGCCCGCAATCAAGGCGATCGCCAGCGACAAGATCCTGACCGAGAAATCGATCCGGCACGTCCATTCCGTCCAGGCCGTGGCGATCGATCGGGCGGCGCGCACGGTGCGCCTGTCGGACGGCTCGGTGCTGGCCTACGACAAGCTGCTGCTGGCCACCGGTTCGACGCCGCGCAAGCTGCCGATGCCTGGCCTTGGCGCGCGCTGCGTCTATCTCAGAACCTTCGCCGACGCGCTGGCCATTCGCGCCCATCTTCGTGCCGGCAACCGCATCGCCATCATTGGCGGCGGGTTCATCGGCCTTGAACTTGCGGCAGCCGCGCGCAAGCTCGGCGCCTCGGTCACCGTCATCGAGGCGCAGCCACGTATCCTGATGCGCGGCGTTCCGGCCGAGATCGCCGAAATCATCCATGAAGCGCATGTCGCCGAGGGTGTCGACGTGGTCTGCGGGGAAGGCATCGCCTCCATCGCCGACGAGGGCAAGGAGGTGCGGGTGACGCTTGCCGGCGGGCGCGAAATATCGGCCGACCTCGCCGTCATCGGCATCGGCGCCGTGCCGGTGACCAGGCTCGCGGCCGAAGCCGGCCTGACCCTTGAAAACGGCATATCAGTCGATGCCTGCCTGCAAACCGCTGATCCCGACATCTTCGCCGCTGGCGATTGCTGCTCGTTTCCGCTCGCCGTCTATGGCGGCCGCCGCGTGCGGCTGGAGGCCTGGCGCAATGCACAGGAACAGGGCGCTCTTGCCGCAAAGAACATGCTTGGCGCCGGCGAGGCGCATGCGGCGGTGCCGTGGTTCTGGTCGGATCAGTATGGGCTGAGCTTGCAGATCGCCGGCCTCTCCGACGAAGGCCGCAGCCTTGTGCGCCGCGATCTCGGTGACGGCGCCTTCATCCTCTTCCATCTTGCCGAGGATGGCAGGCTGGTGGCGGCGAGCGGCATCGGCCCGGGCAATGCGGTCGCCCGCGACATAAGGCTAGCCGAAATGCTGATCGGCAAGCGTGCCAAACCCGCGCCGGAGGCGCTGAGATCGCCTGAAGTCAAGCTGAAGGCGTTGCTGGCGGCCTGAGCGAAGTTGGCCGCCCTCTCCCTTGTTGCAGGGCAATTGCGTATGACTGCACCGGCCCCCTACCCGGATCTTTCGGTCCGATCTCGCCACGAAGGGGAGGTAGAAGTCCTTAGAACAGCGCCTTGAGCTCCGCCAGCTTGTCGTTGACCAGCCAGCCGTAATAATTCTCTTCCGGCAGCTTCTCCGGCTCACCGGTGGCGTGGCGTCTGTCGTTTTCCGCCTTCAGCGCATAGGCCCGCTGCTCCGGATTGCCGACATTGTAGAGTGTGGCTGTCACGCCCGGATTGCCAGAGATGTCGAAGCCGGCGATGCTCTTATAGGCGTCGATCGACTTTTTGATCGTCGCCGCGACATAGGGCAGCGTCAGGTCCGGATCCATGATGGTCTTGTAGACCGAATTGGGATCGGAGACGTCGAGCTTCGGCAGGCCCGACACCTTGTGCACGAGGTCGCTCATCTGCAGGGCGGTCAGGGGATTGAGCTGGCCGAGGCCGAAGGTCTGGCCGGCATAGTAGGGCTGGAAGAAGGTGGCGCCGAAACGGTTGTCGGGGAAATCCTCGCCGCCGACAGTCTTGCCGCGAAACGAGCGGTTCCAGACCTGTTCGCGGCATTCCCACAGATCGTAGCTGTCCGAAATCGCGGCGCATTTCTTGAATTCCGGCCGCTGCACGAAATCGGTGATGTCCTCGCCGTCATAGGCGAAGGAGAGCTTGCTCGAGAGGTAGGAAATCGCCTTGACGTAATAGGTCTGCAGCCGGTCGTAGGCGTCGACATTGTAGGTGTGCTCGCCGACGATGGCGCCGACGATGTGCATGGGGTCGATGCCATAGGCGCTCGCTGCCTTCTTGATCTTGGCGCGCAGATCGGCGTCGTTCTGCAGCAGCGCGTAGACCTTGCGGTACTTCGCCTGGAAGGTGGTGTTGGTCGCCTGCGTGCGGCGGCTCGAGGCGCCGGGAATGTCTGGCTGCTCGGTATTGCGGTTTCCCGCCGGCACCAATGTCGCCGCGTCGGCAGCGAACAGCGTCGCCGCCAGCGTCAAGCCGAGAATGACCAAGATGAGTTTTTTCATGCGCCGCCGCCTAGAGAATTGCGGCGCAAACTAGGTAAAGCACCTGGTCGAGTCGAGAGCGCCCCATCATCCGGCGAGACGAAAGGTGGCCAGATGGTACCATCTGGCCACACATGGCTCCTGCCGGACGTTGTTGCATGACCGCGCCGGACTGCTCCGGCGCCCTCGTTCAAAGGATGAACCGCGACAAATCCGTGTTTCTGGAGAGGTCGCCGACATGCTTCTGGACATAGGCGGCGTCGATGGTGACCGCCGTGCCGTTGCGGTCCGGCGCATCATAGGAGATGTCGTCCAGCACCCGCTCCATCACAGTCTGCAGCCGCCTCGCGCCGATGTTCTCGATGCTGGCGTTGAGATCGACGGCGACGCCGGCGAGCGAATCGATGGCGTCGTCGGTGAAGGTGAGCTCAACGCCTTCGGTCTTCATCAGCGCGATATACTGCTTGATCAGGCTCGCCTCGGTCTCGGTCAGGATGCGGACGAAGTCCTCCTTCTCAAGCGCGCGCAGCTCGACGCGGATCGGCAGGCGGCCCTGCAGTTCCGGCAGCAGGTCGGACGGCTTGGAGACATGGAAGGCGCCGGAAGCGATGAACAGGATGTGGTCCGTCTTCACCGGCCCGTATTTGGTCGCCACCGTCGTGCCTTCGACCAGCGGCAGCAGGTCGCGCTGCACGCCTTCACGCGAAGGGCCGCCCGAAATGTCCGACCGGGCGGCGATCTTGTCGATTTCGTCGAGGAAGACGATGCCGTCATTCTCCGTTGCGTCGAGCGCCCGGCGCACCACCTCGTCCTGGTCGAGCAGCTTGTCGGACTCGTCGCCGACCAGCAGGTCGTAGGACTCCTTCACCGTGGTCTTGCGCAGCTTGGTCTTCTTGCCGCCCATTGCCTTCGACAGCATGTCGTTGATGTTGAGCACGCCGATATTGGCGCCCGGCATGCCGGGGATTTCGAAGCCGGGCATGCCGCCATTGCCGGTGTCGGCCACTTCGATCTCGATTTCCTTGTCGTCGAGCTCACCCTCGCGCAGCTTCTTGCGGAAGCTATCGCGCGTCGCCGGGCTCGCCGTCTTGCCAACCAGCGCTTCCAGCACCCGTTCCTCGGCGTTGACATGGGCGCGCGCCTTCACGTCCTCGCGCATCTTCTCGCGCATCAGGCCGATGGCGATCTCGACCAGGTCGCGGATGATCTGCTCGACGTCGCGGCCGACATAGCCGACCTCGGTGAACTTGGTCGCCTCGACCTTGACGAACGGCGCGCCGGCGAGCCGCGCCAGGCGGCGCGAAATCTCGGTCTTGCCGACACCGGTCGGGCCGATCATCAGGATGTTCTTCGGCATCACCTCTTCGCGCATCTGGCCTTCGAGCTGCTGGCGGCGCCAGCGGTTGCGCAGAGCGATGGCCACGGCGCGCTTGGCGTCCTTCTGGCCAATGATGAAGCGGTCGAGTTCCGAAACGATTTCGCGGGGAGAAAATGTGCTCATATCACTAAATTCCACTTTGCCACTGCTTGATGGTCTCGAACGGATGCAGCAGCATGATCACGTTGAGTGTAAGATTGTCCCGGATGAGATAGCCGGTACCCAGTTCGAAGAGGATGGCGAGGCTGACGATCACCCATATAGGTAGCCTTCGCGCCATGACAAATCCCAGCACCATGGCCAGTGTGTCGGACACCGAATTGATGATGCTGTCGCCGTAATAATCGAGCGAAATGGTGCCGGCGCGGTAGCGCTCGATGATGACCGGGCTATTTTCGAGGATTTCCCAGCCTCCCTCGACGAGGACGGCGAATGCCAGCCGCAAGCCGATCGGCGAGCGCGGGAACAGGAACCGGGCCAGCGCGTAGAACAGGAAGCCGTGGATGATGTGCGAAAAGGTGTACCAGTCCGAAATGTGCTGGGAATTCTCCGAACTGTTCACCACGCCATGCCACGGCTTGACATAGCCGCAGGTACAGATCGGCGGATGGCCCATCAGGTAGAGCGTGACGGCCTGGGCGACGAGCAGGCCGGCGACGATCAGCAGCCCCATCCGCCAGCTATCCTCGTAAGCGGAAAGGCTCTTGTCCTCGCTGGCCGTGACCATGTCCTGAATTACCCCTCTTGCGCGTCTTCGGCATCGATCGCCATCAGCACGGCGTCGCCATAGATCGACTGCCTGCGATCAATGGCCCGAAATCCCGCCTTTTCATAGGCCCGGATGGCCCTGATGTTGGCTGGGTCGGGGTCGATGATGACACGCGGCACGCCTTCCTCGAACAGGTCTTCGACGAACTGGCGCACGATCGCCGAGCCATGGCCGATGCCGATGAGTTCCGGCCGGCCGATCGAGATATCGATGCCGAGCGTGCCGAACGGCTGATCGGCATAGGGATGGCCGTCTTCCAGATGCGGATCGTAGCTCTGCAGATAGGCGATCGGTTTGCCGTCGAACTCAACGATCAGCGGCTCGACGGAAATCGAGTCTATATGATCGGCAATCTCCGCGATTCCCGCCTCGGGATCGTCCCACCACTCTGCAACATGCGGCTCGGCCAACCAGCCTGCGATCATCGGCAGGTCCTTTTTGGTCACCGGCCGAAAGTCGTAGCTATTTTCTGGTTGGATCATGGTCTTTTCCGAAAACCGGCGTCCACTTTTCGCTTACGCGGTCCTGCGGTTCGGGACCATGGTCGGCCTGATCAAGCCGCATCGAGCGTTTCGACAACGAAATTATTGTTGGTGTAGACGCAGATGTCGGACGCGATCTGCATCGCCTTGCGGGCGATCTCCTCGGCGTCCTTGTCGCTGTCCATCAGCGCGCGCGCCGCGGCCAGCGCGTAATTGCCGCCCGAACCGATGGCCATGACGCCATGTTCGGGCTCCAGCACGTCGCCGTTGCCGGTCAGCGCCAGCGAGACCGATTTGTCGGCAACCAGCATCATCGCCTCAAGCCGGCGCAGATAACGGTCGGTGCGCCAGTCCTTGGCAAGCTCGACGCAGGCGCGCGTCAGTTGGTCGGGATATTGTTCGAGCTTTGCTTCGAGGCGTTCCAAAAGCGTGAAGGCGTCGGCTGTGGCACCCGCGAAACCGGCAATCACATTGCCGCCCTTGCCGATGCGGCGCACTTTGCGGGCATTGCCCTTCATGATGGTCTGGCCAAGGCTGACCTGGCCGTCGCCGGCGATCACCACCTTGTTACCCTTGCGCACGGTCACGATCGTCGTGGCGTGCATGGTCAGATTATCAGACATTTCCTGGCTCCGAGCAGCGCCACCCCAAAAGGCGATTGGCGCGGTACGAGTAACTTTGATCGGCCATATGTATGCACGGGGCCAATGATTGCAAACCGCTCGATAGCGGCCGGGATCGCAACTGGCAATCGCCGGATCATGCTGCTAGAAGGCTCTCGTTTTCAAGCCAGCGAGCGCTTGAGGCCCGTGAACCGGTCACGATCTGAACCACTGGCACAAGGATAGAGTGATGGCGCCTCGTTCCGCCGATGCAAGCCGAAAGACCGCGGAAACCGACATCTCGGTCTCGATCCTTGTCGACGGCTCCGGCAAATCGGACATCGCCACGGGCGTCGGCTTCTTCGACCATATGCTGGATCAGCTTTCCCGCCATTCGCTGATCGACATGACCGTCAAGGCCAATGGCGACCTGCACATAGACGACCACCACACGGTCGAGGACACCGGCATTGCGCTCGGCCAGGCCTTGACCAAGGCGCTGGGCGAGCGGCGCGGCATCATGCGCTACGCTTCGATCGACCTTGCCATGGACGAGACGCTGACGCGTGCGGCGATCGACGTGTCAGGCCGGCCCTTCCTGGTCTGGAACGTTTCGTTCTCGTCGCCCAAGATCGGCACCTTCGACACCGAACTGGTGCGCGAATTCTTCCAGGCGCTGGCGCAGAATGCCGGCATCACGCTGCATGTCACCAACCATTATGGCGCCAACAACCATCATATCGCCGAGACCTGCTTCAAGGCGGTGGCGCGCGCGCTGCGCGCCGCGCTCGAGCGTGATCCGCGCCAGCCTGACGCGGTCCCCTCCACCAAGGGTTCTTTGAAGGGATAGCCTCATGACCGCCTATGTCGTGATGGAGCCACCTGGCCGTAGCGAGAAAGTCGACACGACGACGTTGGTCCGCGACGGCTTCACCTGGCTCGGCCTGCTCGTGCCGCCGCTGTGGCTTGCCTGGCACCGGCTGTGGGTCGAAGCGGCGCTCGCCTTTGTCGTCATGGGCGTGCTTTCGATGCTTGGCCAGAAACTTGGCCTCGGTGTCGCCGGCTCGCTGCTGTCGCTGCTCGTCTCGCTTTATGTCGGGCTGGAGGGCCAGGGGTTGCGCATCGCGGCGCTGCGCCGCCGCGGCTGGCATGAATGGGGCGTCGTCGAGGCCGGTTGGCTCGCGGACGCCGATATGCGCTATGTCCTGGAAGTCGAAGGTCTTTCGGACGAAGCAGCCCCCGCGCCGCGCATCGTTCCGGATGCCGCTTTGGCGCGCCCGGCGCAGCCCGGCATAGCGCTGGGGCTGACCCACATTCCGGGACGGCGCTGAGATGCGGGTTGCGATCATCGATTACGGTTCGGGCAATCTGCGCTCGGCAACGAAGGCTTTCGAGCGCGCCGCGCGCGAGGCCGGCATATCGGCGCGGATCGACCTGACGGCCGATGCCGACCGTGTACGCACCGCGGACCGCATCGTCCTGCCCGGCGTCGGCGCTTACGCCGACTGCGCGGCCGGCCTGCGGGCCGTCGAGGGCATGTGGGAGGCGGTCGAGGACGTCGCCATCGCCAAGGGCCGGCCTTTCCTGGGCATTTGCGTCGGCATGCAGCTGATGTCGCAGCGCGGCCTCGAAAAGACCATCACCAATGGCTTCGGCTGGATATCGGGCGACGTCAAGGAGATCACGCCTTCCGATCCGGCGCTGAAGATCCCGCAGATCGGCTGGAACACGATCGAATTGGGGCGCCAGCACCCGCTGTTTTCCGGCATTCCGACCGGCGCGACGGGCCTGCATGCCTATTTCGTCCACTCCTATCATCTCGACGCACAGAACCCGGACGAGGTCGTTGCGGTCGCCGACTATGGCGGCCCGGTGACGGCCACGGTCGCCCGCGACAATCTCGCCGGCACGCAGTTCCATCCGGAGAAGAGCCAGGCGCTGGGCCTGGCGCTGATCACGAATTTCCTGCGCTGGAGGCCCTGAACACCATGAGCAAGAAGGGCTACTGGATGGCGATGATCGATGTCCGCGACCCCGAGACATATAAACAGTACATCGAGGCCAATGCCGTGGCGTTCGCGAAGTATGGCGCGAAATTCGCCGTGCGGGCCGGCCGCCACGAAAATCCGGAAGGACCTACCGGCAACCGCCATGTGCTGGTCGAGTTCGAGTCTTTCGACAAGGCGGTCGAATGCTACCATTCGCCTGAATATCAGCATGCCTCCAAATTCCGGCTTGCCGCTTCATCAGGTCATTTCGTCATCGTTGAAGGCGCCTGAACGTATGATCCTGTTTCCAGCCATCGATCTCAAGGACGGCCAGTGCGTGCGGCTGAAGCACGGCGACATGGCGACCGCGACCATCTACAATGACGATCCGGCAGCACAGGCCAAAGCCTTTGAAGAGCAAGGTTTTGAGTGGCTGCACGTCGTCGACTTGAACGGCGCCTTCCAGGGTCAGAGCGTCAACAGCGCCGCGGTCGGCGCCATCCTCAAAGCGACAAGGAACCCCGTGCAGCTCGGCGGCGGCATCCGCACGCTGGAGCAGATCGAGGATTGGCTCGACCGTGGATTGGCCCGCGTCATCCTCGGCACGGTGGCGGTGCGCGATCCCGATCTGGTCAGGCAGGCCTGCAAGGCGTTTCCGGGCAAGGTTGCCGTCGGCATCGACGCCAAGGGCGGCAAGGTAGCCGTCGAAGGCTGGGCCGAGGCCTCGAGCCTCGGCGTCATCGAACTGGCCAGGAAATTCGAAGGCGCCGGCGTCGCCGCCATCATCTACACCGACATCGACCGCGACGGCGTGCTGACCGGCATCAACTGGGACGCCACCATCGACCTCGCCGACGCCGTGTCGATCCCGGTCATTGCTTCCGGCGGGCTGGCCTCGATCGCCGACATCGTGCGCATGACCATGCCCGACGCGCAAAAACTCGAAGGCGCGATCTCGGGCCGGGCCCTCTATGATGGCCGCATCGACCCGGCCGAGGCGCTGGCGATCCTGCAGGGCCGGCCGGCGGCGGAGGCGCGATCGTGAAGGTTTCGCTCATCCTGGCCTCCTATGACAGCGGCCACTATCATGGCGGCATGGGCCAGGGACCCGACGCGCTGATATCAGGCGGGCTCGTCGATGCCCTGACCCTTGCCGGTCACGACGTCACGGTCGAGGACATCGGCAGGGTCGGCGCCGACCAGGAGCGCGAGATCGCCACGGGTTTTGCCGTCTGCAACGCCGTCTCGGGCGAGGTCCGCATTGCCCGCGACAGGGGGCGGTTTCCCATCGTGCTGGCCGGAAACTGCCTGACCAGTGCCGGCGCGGTCGCTGGCGAAGGCGCCGATGCGATCATCTGGGCCGACCAGCATGGCGACCTCAACACGCCCGAGACGTCCGTATACGGTTTTCTCGATGGCATGGCGCTGTCGACGGTGCTCGGCCTGTGCTGGCGCCCGATGGCGGCGGCCATTCCCGGCTTCAGGCCGATCGATCCCGCGCGCTGCGTGCTTGTCAACGCCCGCGATCTCGATCCGGCGGAGGAAAAACTTCTCGAAACGTTGCCGGTCATCCGGACGGAATGTCCCGGCGTGGCGCAAGCGACGGAAAGACTGAAAGCAGCCGGCGCCAACAGCGTGCACATGCATCTCGATCTCGACGTGCATGATCCCAAGGCGCTGCAGGCCAACCGCTACGTCACCCCTGGCGGGCCAAACCCGGAGCAGATGCGCGACGCGGCCTGCGCCGTGGCGCTTGCGGTGCCGGTCGTCGGCATCACCGTTTCCGCTTACGATCCGGCCTTCGATGCCCAGGCCGATGTGCCGCCGCTGGTCGGCCAACTGCTCAACGATCTGCTTGCCACGATAGAGGGCCGCTGATGCTGAAAGCCCGCGTCATCCCTTGCCTCGACGTCAAGGACGGCCGTGTCGTCAAGGGCGTCAATTTCGTCGATCTCATCGACGCCGGCGACCCGGTGGAGGCAGCCAAGGCCTATGATGCCGCCGGCGCCGACGAACTCTGCTTTCTCGACATCACCGCTTCGTCGGATAATCGCGAGACCATCTTCGACGTCATCGCCCGCACCGCCGAACAATGCTTCATGCCGCTGACCGTCGGCGGCGGCGTGCGCCAGGTCTCCGACATCAGGAAATTGCTGCTGGCCGGCGCCGACAAGGTGTCGATCAACACGGCCGCGGTGAAGAACCCGGATTTCGTCGCCGAAGCCGCCGACAAATTCGGCAACCAATGCATCGTCGTCGCCATCGATGCCAAGAGAGTGTCCGGCCCCGGTGAGGCCGAGCGCTGGGAGATCTTCACCCATGGCGGGCGCGAGAAGACCGGCATCGACGCCGTCGAATTCGCGCGCCAAATGGTCGATCGCGGCGCCGGCGAGATCCTGTTGACCTCGATGGACCGCGACGGCACCAAGGCCGGCTACGACATCGCGCTGACCCGCGCGGTATCGGACGCGGTGCGCGCGCCAGTCATCGCATCGGGGGGCGTCGGCACGCTCGACCACTTGGTCGAAGGCATTCGTGACGGCCATGCAAGTGCCGTGCTGGCGGCCTCCATCTTCCATTTCGGCACCTACACCATCGCGCAAGCCAAGGCGCATATGGCCGAGGCCGGCCTGCCGATGCGGCTGGACTGGCTCGGTAACAGGTCCTAGAGCATGTTCCCGAAGCCGGCTTCTAGGAAAAATCCGGCTTAAACAAGAAGATAGACTGATATGGCCGAGTTTTCGTTCTTCGACCTGGAAAAAATCGTCAGCGACCGCGCCCATTCCGGCGATCCGGACTCGTGGACGGCCAAACTGTTCGCGCGCGGCATGGACAAGGCGGCGCAGAAGCTCGGCGAGGAGGCGGTCGAGACGGTCATCGCCGCCGTCAAGGGCGACAAACAGGGCCTCGTTTCGGAAAGCGCCGATCTCATATATCATTGGCTCGTCGTCCTCAGCATAGCGGGCGTTCCGCTGGATGACGTGCTCAAGGAGCTCGAAGGCCGCACCGGGCGTTCGGGCATCGCCGAGAAGGCGTCACGGCCCAAGGGCTGACCGGGAGGGAGGGCAGGTATCTCGATGGATCAGCTCGCGCCAACCGAGAAATATTCCCCGTTTCGCTTCTTCTCGGCCGAGCAATGGTCGCGGTTCCGCGCCGATACGCCGCTGACGCTGAGCGAGGACGAGTTCCGCCGCCTGCGTTCGCTCAACGACCCGGTCGACCTCGAAGAGGTCAAGCGCATCTATCTGTCGCTGTCGCGGCTTTTGTCGGCGCATGTCGAGGCGAGCCAGCTTCTGTTCAGGCAGCGCCAGGCCTTCTTCAACGCCGTCGACGTGGCCAAGACGCCGTTCATCATCGGCATCGCCGGTTCGGTCGCGGTCGGTAAATCGACCACGGCGCGCGTGCTCAAGGAACTTCTGGCGCGCTGGCCGTCGAGCCCCAAGGTCGATCTCATCACCACGGATGGCTTCCTGCTGCCCAACGAGGTGCTGCGCCGCGAAAACCTGATGGAGCGCAAGGGTTTCCCCGACAGCTACGATGTCGGCGCGCTGCTGCGTTTCCTGTCGGGCATCAAGTCGGCATTGCCCGACGTCCGCGCGCCAGTCTATTCGCACCTGACCTATGACGTCATCCCCGGCGAGTTCGTAACCATCGACCGGCCCGACATCCTGATCTTCGAAGGCATCAACGTGCTGCAGCCGGGCAAGCTGCCGCAGGACGGCAAGATCGTCCCTTTCCTGTCGGACTTCTTCGACTTCGCCATCTATATCGATGCCGACGAGAAGCTGATCCACAATTGGTATATTTCCCGCTTCATGCGGCTGCGCGAGACCGCCTTCCGCAATCCGGACTCCTTCTTCCACCGCTATTCGCAGCTGTCGGAGGATGCGGCCAAGGCGATCGCCGAAGGCCTGTGGACCAACATCAACCTGAAGAACCTGCGCGAAAACATCCTGCCGACGCGCGCCCGCGCCGACTTGATCCTGCGCAAGGGCGCCGACCACCTGGTCCAGGAAGTGGCGCTGCGCAAATTATAGCCGGTAGAACCCGGCGTGGCGGGCTCGTCGACAAGCCCGCCACGCCGGTGTTACGTGTCAGCCATTGGCGAACGGCACGGCGACATAAATCTGCGTGTCGCCACGCTCCACCAGAAGCAGCACCGACTTGCGTCCGGATTTGCCGGCTTGGGAAATCGCTTGGGTCACCTGCTTCGCGCTCTTCACCGGGGCCTGGTTGACGGCGACGATGACATCGCCCGGCTGGATGCCGGCAGTCGCTGCCGGCTTGTCGGGATTGACGCTGGCAACCACCGCGCCGTGTTCGGTCTCGGGGAGGTTCATCTGCTGGCGGATGTCGGACGTGATGTCCATCAGGCCGAGGCCGATGGCCGGCGCGCGGGACCCCTGCTCGGTGCCCGGCGCGCTGGAGTTGCCAGTCGATGCCGTCTTCACATCGTCGCTGTTGCGTCCGACATCGACGGAAATCTGTGCGGCCTTGCCCTTGCGCCAGACATCCAGTGTCTCCCTGGCACCTGGCGCGACGTCGGCGACAGCCCGCGAAAGATCCTTGGGATCCTTGACATCCTGCCCGGCGAAGCCGGTGATGACATCGCCGCTTTCGATGCCGGCCTTGGCCGCGGGCGACCCGTCATTGACCTGCGAGACCAGGGCGCCGCCGGGATGATCGAGCCCGATGGCGTTGGCCACGTCCGGGGTGACGGGCTGGATCTCGACGCCGAGATAGCCGTATTCGATGTCGCCACCCTTCATCAGCTTGGCGACCACCTTCTCAGCCTGGTCCGACGGAATGGCGAAGCCGACCCCGACGCTGCCGCCGTTCGGCGAATAGATCGCGGTGTTGATGCCGACGACATTTCCGCTGACATCCACCAGCGGGCCACCGGAATTGCCGTGATTGATCGGCGCGTCGATCTGGATGAAATCGTCGAACGGCCCGCTATGCAGGTCGCGGCCACGCGCCGAGACGATACCGGCCGTTACCGTGGTGCCAATGCCGAACGGATTGCCGATCGCCAGCACCTGGTCGCCTGTCATGAGCTTGTCGGAGTCGCCCCACTTGATGGTCGGCAAGGCCTTGTTGGCCTTGATTTTCAGCACGGCGAGATCGTTCTTGGCATCGTGACCGACCAGCTTGGCCGGAAGCTCCGTGCCGTCGTCGAGCGTCACCTTGATCGAGGTCGCGCCGTCGACGACGTGGTTGTTGGTGACGATGGTGCCGTCGGCACTGACGATGAAGCCCGAGCCGAGCGCCTCGGCGCGCGGCGACTGCTGTTGCGGAGGCGTCTTGGGAGCAGGCATGCCCTGATCACCGAAGAACTGGTGGAAATAATCATCGAAAGGCGAGTTGCCGCCAAAGGGCGAACCGTCAGGCGAACCTTCGCTCATAACTTCCGGCTGCGCTTTCATGACTGTCGTGACGGTGACGACAGCGGGCTTGGTCGCGGCCACGGTTGGCGCGAACGATCCGTTCGGAGCCGTTATTCCGGCGACAGGCGTCTGGGTCGTCGCGACGACATTGCTCAAGCCGCCATTGCCGGCATTTTGAGCGAGGGAGACGACGGCGGGGGAGATGATCAGCGCGGCGCCCAGCAGGGCGGCGACGCGATGCCTACGAAGAATACCTAGGGGTGACATGGTCGTTCTGTCCGGGCGAGAGTTGATCCGGCGCCGCGGGCGGCTCGTGGGAGAAAGCACCCGTCAGCGTGTCGACGACCGGGTGGCCTGTCTCGCCGTACATGGCGGCCGGCCGGATCGACAACCAGGTATTTAGGGTCCGGAATGGCCCAATTTAGGTTTTTGCCCGACCTTACGAAGATTTAATTCAGAGCGCGCTTACGGACCGCAGATAGGCCGACGCGATTTCGCGCATGCGCTTGCCGTCGAAACTCGGGCCGTGGCCGCCATGGCCGACGCGGATCTGCAGGTCGAGCAGGCGCCGCATCGTGTTGCGATAGGCTTCCCGGTCGGAATCCGGCAAATCGTCGATCAACCTGTCGTCATAGATGGCGTCGCCGCTGAAGAACAGGCCGTCGGCCTCGTCGAACAGCGCGATCGAATCCGGCGAATGCCCGGGCAGATGCAGCACCCGAAACCGGCGATCGCCGAGATCGACCACGTCGCCTTCGTCGAGCGTGCGCGTCAACGGCGCCGGCGGTATCGCATAGTCGGCCGATTTCCAGCCTGGCACCGGCAGTTTCGAGACCGCGCCCTCGAGATCATGGAACATGTAGGCGTAGGTCGCGGCCTCATCCATGCTCTCGAATTGCGCCGCGCTCATCCTTGGCCCGGCCCGCAGCGGGAATTCGTGCAGCGAGCCGACATGGTCGAGGTGGATATGGGTGGCGACGACCAGAAGCGGCTTGCCTTCGGGCGTCCTTATTTGCGGCGCCAGCGGACAGATGCCCATGCCGGTATCAACCAGAAGGTCGGCATCGCGACCGGTCAGATGCCAGATGTTGGCGCGCACATAGTCGTGCACGAACGGCTCGGTCAGCATCGTCGTCCTGTCGTCGACGATGCGCCTGGAGAACCAGCCTGAGTTCACGTGAGAATCCGGATAATGTGCAGGCCGGGCATCAGGTATGAGCCAGGGCATCAGGTATGAGCCGGGGCATCAGGTATGAGCCGGGGCATCAGGTATGAGCCGGGGCATCAGACGAACGGCTTTCCGACCTTGTATTTTTCCGGCACCAGCCGCTTGAGATAGGCCATGCCGGTCTCGGAAAGCTGGTTGGCGTCGGGTTTCATGAAACCGTCGGGCATGTGGCGGGTCTTGCCGGCGACGTTTTTCAGCGGCACCTTCTTCAGCACTATCTTGCTGCCATCATATTGCAGCGCCACCGAGCCGCCGCCCTGTTCGGCGACGCCGACGGCGAAGGCGCCGGCATCGAAGGCCTCCTGCGCGTCGACCGCGCTGATGGCGCCGACATAGCCGCGTGGCATGTAGCCGAGCGCGTCGACGCGTGCCCGCTTGCCCGGCAGCCCCTCGGCCAATGCCCGTTCGAGCGCCGCCGGCAGGTCGCTGCCCGATAGTTTGACGTTGCCGTGCTGGTCGCGCTCGAGCTTATCCGCCGGCACCAGGCTTTCGACCAGCGCCTTGCCGTCGGCGGTGCTGACGCCTTCCGACACGGCGACGATGCAGCGCTTGTGGCGGTCGAGCGTGGCGCGCACGTCGTCGATGAAGCCGGCGGCGGAGAACGGCCGCTCCGGCACATAGACGAGATGCGGGCCGCTGTCGGGATCGAGTTGCCAGGCAGCCGCCGCCGCGGTCAGGAAACCGGCATGCCGGCCCATGACGATGCCGACATAGATGCCGGGCAGCGCGCGGAAATCGAGGTCGACGGACAGGAAGGCGCCGGCGACGAATTCGGCCGCCGAAATGAAGCCCGGCGTATGGTCGTTTTCCTCGAGATCGTTGTCGATGGTCTTCGGCGCATGGACGAAGGCGATCTTGCCGCCGGCGGCATCGGTCAGGATTTGCTGCGTGCCCGAGGTGTCGTTGCCGCCGATATAGATGAAGGCGTCGGCGCCAGCCTTCTGCAGGCCCTTCAGGATGACCTCGCAATAGGCGGCATCCGGCTTGTCGCGCGTCGAGCCGAGCGCGGCGCTCGGCGTTCCGGCGATCAGCCGCAGCCGGTCCTCCGGGATGGCGGAAAGGTCGACATAGTTGCCGTCACGGATGCCGCGCACGCCGTGGATGGAGCCCAGCACCTTGGCGCCGGGATGGCGCTTGCGTATCTCCAGCGTGGCGCCCACAACCGTCTGGTTGATGACGGCGGTCGGGCCGCCGCCCTGCGCGATGACGAAGGTTCCGGCCATGCTTGATTTCTCCCCGGGCGATGGTTTTCAGGTCACCTTCGCCTGTCTTGCGGCATCGTGCAACGGGGAGTGTCCGACGGATGGACGATCAGACGACGACGACCGGGTTTTTCTTCGACACCCGGCTGTAGAGGTCGATGATGTCCTGGTTGATCAGGCGCACGCAGCCCGACGACATCGCCTGGCCGATGCTCCACCATTCGGGCGAGCCATGGATGCGGTAGCCGGTGTCCTTGCCGTCCTGGTAGATATAGAGCGCGCGGGCGCCGAGCGGATTGGTGAGGCCGCCGGGCTGGCCGCCCTGCCACTTCACCAGTTCGGGCTTGCGCTGGATCATTTCGGGCGGCGGCGTCCAGGTCGGCCATTCCCGGCCGTACTGGATGTTGGCGCGACCGGACCAACGGAAGCCGTCCTTGCCGATGCCGACCCCGTAGCGGATGGCGTCGCCGCCCGGCTGGACGAGATAGAGCATGCGTTCCTTGAGATGCACGACGATGGTGCCGGGCGCCTCGCCGGTGGTGTCGACGACGATCTGGCGGCGGAATTCCGGCTTGACCTTGAGATAGGGCACCTCGGGCACGTTGAAGCCGTTGTCAGTCAAGGAGGCGTACATGACGTCGGGACCGGTGATGTTCTTGTCGACGCTGATCGAGGGCCGGATCGGCACCGAACCCGTGACCGTATCGTCGAGCTGGAGCGCCGGCAGGTCGCCACCACCCGAGGTCGAGCAGCCGGCGACACCGAGCAGCGCCAAAGCGCCCGCCCCGGACAGGACGGCGCGGCGGGAGAGAAGAAGATCGGTTTCGATTGCGTCGCCGTTTCGTGGCGGCGTCGGACCTTGCGGCAACTCACGCATATACCCAAACCCTACGCTTTCGGCGGGAAGCACGGTCCGGCCGGATAGCGGGCATTTTCATCATTCATGGTTGATAAAGCGTGAATGCCTTGTGCTGCTTGCGTTTGCTGAGCGGCGCGAACTGACACCGAGTTGCCGCTGGCGCAATTGTGCCGGTTGCCGGCCGGAATGCGCGAAAACAAAGATTCGGCCCTTTACATTCTTCGGGACCCAAGGATTTATCCTCTTCTTTAAGCTCAAGGGAGACGAGCATGTCCTTCGAAAACTGGGCCGCCTTCGCTGCCGCGTCGAGCATCCTTCTCATCATCCCGGGCCCGACCATCCTTCTGGTCGTGTCCTATGCGCTGGGCCAGGGCTGGCGCACCGCCTTGCCGATGGCCGTCGGCGTGGCGCTCGGCGACTTCACCGCCATGACCCTGTCGATGCTGGGCATCGGCGCGCTGCTTGCGGCTTCCGCCACTGTCTTCACCATCCTGAAGCTGATCGGCGCCGGCTATCTGATCTATCTCGGCGTGAAACTGTTCCGCGCCGGCGGTACGCTGAAGGCCGAACCGCGCACCGACACGGTGTCGTCGGCCAAGATGATGGCGCATGCCTGGCTGGTCACCGCGCTCAACCCGAAGAGCATCACCTTCTTCGTCGCCTTTCTGCCGCAGTTTCTCGACCGGCATGCCAATTTCTGGACGCAGATGCTGATTTTCGAGACGACTTTCCTGGCGCTCGCCTTCGCCAACGCCTTCGGTTACGCGCTGATCGCGGCACGCGCCCGCAACGTGGTGCGCAATCCCAAGGCGATCCGCATCTTCAACCGCACCGGCGGCACGCTGCTGGTCGGCGCCGGCATCGCCACGGTGGCGATGCGGTCCAGCAATTAACGCATCCAAGGGTTGAGATTCAGGTCAGGCCATTTGCAGGCAGGCTGAACCTCGTCACAGCTGCTTGCTTCACCATTTGACGCTGAAGCCCAGATTGCCCTCGAGGATGCGGCGTTTGTCGCCGCCGAGGTTGGTGGTGTAATCGCCGGTGGCGAAGATGCTGACCTTGTCGGTCACTTTGGCGACGATACCGCCGCCGAACTCGAACGAGGTCGACCTGCCCTCGGTCGAGATGTCGGTGGTGTCGAAGCTGACACGGTCGGTGCCGCCGAAATCATGCCAGATATTGGCCTTGAGGTAAGGCTGCAGCGCTATGCCGTTGACAGTGGTCTCGCCTTGCAGGCGAGCGCCCAGCCGGCCGGTGACGCTGCCGTCGCTGTCGAAGGAAACCGACGAGAAACGATCCTTGGTATCGTCGAGCGACAGATGCTGCCAGATCAGTTGCGCCTGCGGTTCGAGCGTCCAGCCCTGCGCCAGCGCTATGGGATAGCCGCCCTCCAGTGAGGCGGTGACACCTGTTCCGCCAATGTCGATGCCGACGTCGCGCGACGACGTGGCGTCGCCGCCGAAGAAGGTGGCCATGAGGACGCCGTCGAGGTACCAGCCGCCCTGGCCGATGCGGGTCCAGTAGCCGCCGACACTGGTGCCGTTGGCGTCGAGCTTGCCGACGGACAGATCATTCTGCCCCAGTGCCTGGCCGCGCACATCGCCCTTCATGCTGGCATAGGCGACGAACAGGCCGGCGCGATCGATCGCCCCCGACGCGGTTTCGCGTCCGAAGACGTCGAAGCCCGCCTGCAGGCCGAACAAGGTGCCGTCGAAGGACGGCGACACCGTTCCCGACCAGCCCATCTTGGCGTCCTGGCCGTAGATGCGGCCCCAGACCGGCGACAGCTCCGCGTTCGACAACAGGCTCTGTTCGCCGCGCCGCTCGTGGAAGGTACCGAGTGTCGTCATCGCCAGATGCTCGGCCACCGGCGGCAAGGCCGAGTAGGTGGGCACCTCGACGCGGTAGAGCAGGATCGTCTCGCCGGCTGCCGGCGTCGGCAGGTCCGGCACCGCGGTCGGCACCACCGGCGGCGGCGGTGGCGGATCCGCTGGCGGCGCTGGCGGCGGTGCCGGTGGCGCCTCGGGCTCGGGGTCGCTCGCCTGCACCGGCGGTGTCGGATCGACCGGCGGGTTGTTGATGTCGCCATCGGTCGGCACCGGCACCGGCGGCAGCTCGGACGGTGGTGGCGGCGGCTCGGTCCGCGGCGGCTCCGGCTCTGGCTGCGGCGGCGGTTCGAGCGCCGACGGCCCAGCGGCCGGTGTTGCCGGTGTGTTCAGGGTCGAGCGCAGATACCAGTTCTGCTCGCTCCCGGCGCTGACGCCGCCCTTGAAGAGATAATATTCGAAGGCGCCGGCAGCGACCGGCGCATCAAGGGCAAAGGCGCCGGCGCTCGACGTGGCGCCGTTGACCGCCTGGACCAGCATGATGCCGTCGGACGTGGTCTGCGCCCCGGCGCCGCCGACATTGACCACGGCAATGCCGGTCGAGCCCGAGGCCGTGCCGCCGGACAGCACCAGCCGGTCGGAAGCAGAGCTGTCGTCGCCAAGCTCGGTCTGGAGGAGGAGCAACCCGCCCATCCCGACATAATTGCCCGATATGGTCAGGCGATCGGTGGCGCCGGTGCTGCCGTTGGTCAGGTCGATGCGGCCGGCATTGACCACTTCGGCCAGCTGTCCCGCGGTAAAGGCCTGGATGGAGCTGTTGAAGCCGCCGCCATAGAGCGTGCTTGCCTGGTCGACGCTGAGCTTTCCGGTGCCCGTGCCGCTGTCGCCCAGCACGAGATTGCCGTCCAGGATCAACTGGGTGTCGTTGGTGGCGTCGATGGTTTCCCAGTTCTGGACCCTGGCGATGCCGTCCAGCTTGACGTTGTCGAAGGTGAGCGCATCGGTGCCCAGGCCGCCATTCAGCGCATCGGCTCCGCCAAGATTGGCCTTGGTGAGATTGCTGAGCTTGGCGGTATCGTTGTCGGCGCCGAGGTCGACCGAGCCATAGATGATGCCGCCGCCGTTCCAGACGAAATTGTCGGCGCCGAAGCTCATCAGCACATCGCCACCTACCGTGCCGCCTGTTATCGTCACGCTGTCGTTGCCGCCGCTGACGCTGATGTTGCCGCCGATCGTGCCCCCGGAGAGAATGATGGTGTCCTGATCGAAGCCGGTGACGAGGTTGCGGTCGATGATGCCGCCCGACATGTTGAAATAGTTCTTGTCGAGCTTCATGTTGACACGGCCGATGCGGCCGCCGGTCATCACGGCACGGTCGCCGTCGTCGAAGAAATCGATGATGCGCCCGCCGGTCATGGTGAAGGTGTCCAGCCCGTCGCCCTGGTTCAGCGAACCGATCAGGCCGCCGCTCATGTTGAAATCGTCGATGCCGGCGCCCTGCTGGACATTGCCGGTGATGGTGCCGCCGCCGATGGTGAAGAAATCCGTGCCGTCACCCTGATCGACCGTGCCGGTGATGGTGCCGGACTGCATGTCGATGCGGTCCGTGCCGGCGCCGAAAGTGACGTTGCCGCTCACCTGGCCGGTACCGCCGGCGGGAAAGGTCAGCGTGTTGTTGCCGTTGATATCGTTGAGGCTGCCGCCCGAATCGCCACTATCGCAAGTGAAGGTGTCATTGCCCGGAGACGGAACCAGCACGCATGCCGCGAAGGCCGCGGAACCAGGCAGCAACATCAGCGATGTAGTTGCAAGTAAGCTAATAAACCCAGGATTGATTCGCCTGGGCCTTCGCCGCGCCAAAGAAATAGCCTTGCCGATGTGCTCCGAGCCGCTGTTCGGAAGCTGTATTTCAAAGCACCGCATCGCGTCCCCTCTCAGATCGCGATTTTAAGCCCCTTACCCGCGCCGCAATGAAGCCACAATTCGTTCGCTTTTACAAAGCCTAATCTGCCTCTCATGGTTGATGAACTGCAAAAACAGCTGACATGGTGCGGATGTGCCCGTGATTTGGCGTCGCCGTGGCCCATGCTTTAAGATCATGTTGGACCGAGGGGCATCAAGCCCGTCGGGCGCCGACCAAGGACTCTCGCATGACTATCCGGGATGCATTCGGCTTGGCATTTTCGGGCGCGACGGACGCGGGATTCGCACCCTACGGCCAGGCCGTGCGCGAATTGCAGTGTTTCGTTGGCGATCCGGTGAACTCCGTCGACCGCGCCATCGCGCAGGATCCCGGTTTCGTCATGGCGCATGTCTTCAAGGGCTACCTTTTCGGCCTTGCCACCGAACCGGAGGCGACGGCCATGGCCAAGACCTGCCACGAGGCGGCGCTGCCGCTTGCCGCGACAACGCGCGAGCGGGCGCATGTCTCGGCCCTCGGCCACCTTGCCAACGGGCGCTGGCATCAGGCCTCCGGCATCCTGCAGGACATAGCGATCGACTTCCCGCTCGACGCCGTGGCGCTCCAGGTCGGACACCAGGTCGATTTCTTCACCGGCAACGCCCGCATGCTGCGCGACCGCATCGGCCGTGCCCTGTCATCATGGCGGACCGACATGCCGGGTTACCACGCCATCCTCGGCATGCAGGCTTTTGGGCTCGAAGAGATGGGCGAGTATACGCAGGCAGAAAGGCTCGGTCGTACAGCGGTCGATATCGAACCGCGCGACGGCTGGGCGCAACATGCGGTCGCCCATGTGATGGAGATGCAAAGCCGGCAAAGGGATGGCATCGCCTGGATGCGTGCCGATCCCGAAGCCTGGACGAAGGAGAGCTTCCTCCAGGTCCACAATTGGTGGCATCTGGCGCTGTTCCACTACGATCTCGGCGAGACCGGCGAGGTGCTGGAGATCTATGACGGGCCGATCTACGGCGCCAGATCGACGCTGGCGCTCAACATGGTCGATGCGTCGGCGATCCTGTGGCGGCTCCATCTTGGCGGCGTCGATGTCGGTGACCGCTGGGCAACACTGGCCGCCAATTGGGTGCCCAAGGCCCGCGCCGGCAATTATGCCTTCAACGACGCCCATGCGATGATGGCCTTCGTCGGCGCCGGGTTCGACGCCCCGGCCCGGATCTTGCTCGAAGCACAGCGCGAGGCGATGCGCGGCAATGACGACAATGCCGCATTCACCAGGGATGTCGGCCATCCCCTGACGCTTGCCATCAAGGCGTTCGGAGAGGGCAAACACGCCGAAACCATCCGTCTGATCGGTCCGATCCGGGCCATCGCCCATCGCTTTGGCGGCAGCCACGCGCAGCGCGACGTCATCGATCTCACGTTGATCGAGGCCGCCCTGCGCGACGGCGACGGCGCGCTCGCCCAGGCACTGACGACGGAGCGCTCGACGGCGCGGCCGGACAGTCCGCTGTCGGCGCTGTTTTCGCGACGTGCCGCCGATTTGTCAGAGAATTGACCCGGAGCGGATCTTGCCTTAAAAACTGCTCAAGCATATTTTTCGGGCTCCGAAAAAAATAAAGACGTGGGAGGAAACCATGTATCTCGGCCTCGACCTGGGCACATCGGGCGTCAAGGCGCTGCTGATCGATGCCGGACAGGGCGTCATCGGCTCCGGCCATGGCACGCTTGATGTCTCTCGGCCGCATCCCGGCTGGTCCGAACAGGATCCGCTGCATTGGATACGCGCCTGCGAGGACGCGATCGCCGAACTGAAGGCATCCTATCCCAAGCAGTTCGCCGCGGTGAAGGGCATCGGCCTGTCCGGCCAGATGCATGGCGCGACCTTGCTCGATGCGGCCGATCATGTGCTGCGCCCCTGCATCCTGTGGAACGATACGCGCAGCCATCTCGAGGCAGCGGCCCTCGATGCCGATCCACGCTTCCGCGCGCTCACCGGCAACATTGTATTTCCCGGTTTCACCGCGCCGAAACTCGCCTGGGTGAAGAGCAACGAGCCCGCTGTCTTCGCCAAGGTGGCAAAGGTGCTTTTGCCGAAGGATTTCCTGCGGCTTTGGCTGACCGGCGAACATATTTCCGAAATGTCCGACTCGGCCGGCACGTCCTGGCTCGACGTCGGCAAGCGCTGCTGGTCCGCGGACCTGCTCGCCGCGACATCGCTTGACGAGAGCCATATGCCAGCGCTGGTCGAGGGCACCGCGAAGGCTGGCGGTCTGCGCGCCGAACTCGCATCGCAATGGGGTATCCAGGCTGGCATCCCGATCGCCGGCGGCGCCGGCGACAATGCGGCTTCCGCCTGCGGCATGGGCACGGTCGGCGCCGGCCAGGCTTTTGTCTCGCTCGGCACGTCGGGCGTGCTGTTTGCCGCAAACGCGTCCTACCTGCCGAACCCGGCAAGCGCGGTGCACACCTTCTGCCATGCGCTGCCCGACACCTGGCACCAGATGGGCGTCATCCTGTCGGCAACCGATTCACTCAACTGGCTGTGCGAGATCACGGGCAAGGGCGCCGGCGAGCTGACATCGGAACTCGGCGAGGCGCTGAAGGCGCCGACCGGCGTGTCCTTCCTGCCCTATCTCTCAGGCGAGCGTACGCCACACAATGATTCGGCCGTTCGCGGTTCCTTCACTGGCCTCGCGCATGAATCGGGCCGCGCCGCGCTAACCCAGGCCGTGCTCGAAGGCGTCGCGTTTGCCTTCCGCGACAGCCTCGAAGCGTTGAAGACGGCCGGCACGACCTTGACGCGCGTGACCGCGATCGGCGGCGGCTCGCGCTCGCGCTACTGGCTGAAGGCGATCGCCACCGCGCTGCAACTGCCCGTCGATATTCCCGCCGACGGCGATTTCGGCGCCGCCTTTGGTGCCGCCCGGCTCGGCCTGATAGCCGCGACGGGCGCCGATCCGCTGGCTGTGTGCTCCGCGCCGAAGACCGACGCCACGATCGAGCCAGATTCCGGTCTGGCCGGTGCCTACGCGGATGCCTATAGCCGTTACCGGGCACTTTACCCGGCGATCAAGGGCTCTACGGCGTGAGTTGGCGCCAGGCACCCCCCTCTGCCCTGCCGGGCATCTCCCCCTCAAGGGGGGAGATCGGCAGCGTTGATGGCTATGCCAACCCTGGAATGCTGGTGAATGGCGAAGGCGGAAAAATCAGCCAATCTCTCCCCTTGAGGGGGAGATGGCCGGCAGGCCAGAGGGGGGCGCCTCGCATCCCCCTTTCCAGGTTGCCCTCACTGCGCCGGCACCTTGTCGAGGAAACCGGTGACGCTCTTCAGGCGGCCGTTCTCGATGATTCCGATATCGGTGCCTTCGATGACGGAAGGGGTTCCCTCGGGCCCGAGGTTCCAGGAGAAGCGGATTTTGTCGGCAAAGCCGTCCGGCGTGCCCTTCAGCGAGAAGCGGAAGCCGGCAAAGCGTTGCTGCACACCGTCGATCAGCGCCGCGACGCCTTTATGGCCGTCGCCCTGCATGAGCGGATCGCGATAGCTGACGTCTTCGGTGAAAGTCGTCTTGAGCAAGACCGCCCGGCGGTCGGCATCGGCTTCGTTCCAGGCGGTGATGTAGTTCTGGGCGATCGTGTTGAGGTCGGTCATGGTCTGTCTCCTTCGTTTGACGGTTTTGACATGACCGTTTTCGACCAGCGCCGGCGTGAAACCAATTACGCCTGAGGTAATCAGGCAAAACTATCGTGGAGAGGAAGAGAACATGAGCAGCGGCTTTTTCGGCGACATCCAGAAAATCAAATATGAAGGCCCGGATTCGACCAATCCGCTGGCCTATCGCTTCTACAATCGCGACGAAGTGGTGGCCGGCAAGCGGCTGGAAGACCATCTGCGCTTTGCCGTCGCCTATTGGCATTCCTTCGCCTGGCCCGGCGGCGACCCGTTCGGCGGCCAGACCTTCGACCGTCCCTGGTTCCCCAAGGCCGGCGGCGTCGACACGATGGAGCTGGCGAAACTGAAGGCGGATGTCGCCTTCGAGATGTTCTCGCTGCTCGGCGCGCCTTATTTCTGTTTCCACGACGCCGATGTGCGGCCCGAGGGCAAGGATTTCTCCGAAAGTGCGGCCCGCCTCGATGAAATCGCTGACTATTTCGCCACTAAGATGAAGCAGACCGGCGTCAAGCTTCTCTGGGGTACGGCGAACCTGTTTTCCAACCGCCGTTTCATGTCGGGTGCCGCGACCAATCCCGATCCGGATGTGTTCGCCTACGCCGCGGCGACGGTGAAGAGCTGCATCGACGTCACCAAGCGGCTGAAGGGCGAGAACTACGTGCTGTGGGGCGGGCGCGAGGGCTATGAGACGCTGCTCAACACCGACCTTGCCCGCGAGCAGGAACAGGCCGGCCGTTTCCTGAACCTCGTCGTCGACTACAAGCACAAGATCGGCTTCAAGGGCACCATCCTGATCGAGCCGAAGCCGCAGGAGCCGACAAAACACCAGTATGACTACGACGTCGCGACCGTCTACGGCTTCCTCAAGCGCTTCGGCCTGGAGAAGGAGGTCAAGCTCAACATTGAGCAGGGCCACGCTATCCTGGCCGGCCATTCCTTCGAGCATGAGCTGGCGCTGGCCAATGCGCTCGGCGTCTTCGGCTCGATCGACATGAACCGCAACGATTACCAGTCGGGCTGGGACACCGACCAGTTCCCCAACAATGTACCGGAGATGGCGCTCGCCTATTACCAGGTCCTCCAGGCCGGCGGCTTCAAGACCGGCGGCACCAATTTCGACGCCAAGCTGCGCCGCCAGTCGCTCGACCCGCAGGATCTGCTGATCGGTCATATCGGCGGCATGGATTCTTGTGCGCGCGGCCTGAAGGCGGCGGCCCGCATGGTCGAGGACAAGGCGCTGTCGGGTCCGCTCGCCGAACGTTACGCCGGCTGGAACGGCGCCGAGGCCAAGGCGATGCTGTCGGGCAAGCGCACGCTGGAAGAGATCGCCGAGCGCGTGGTGAAGAAGAAGATCGAACCGCAGCCGCGCTCCGGCCGCCAGGAACTGCTCGAAAACATCGTCAACCGCTACGTCTGACGCTGCCTGACCGCCGGCAATCCAAGCCGGCGCACTATGCGATTCGAAAGCTTGGCGCGCGGAAACCTTTTGCGCGCCATGCTGAAACCGACGACAAGGTTTTGCCCCTAAGCGCCCCTCAATCGCCCAGCTCTTGCCTTCAAACTGCCGTCACGAATCTCGTATAGATATTGCTCGTGGCGGGAGAGGAAGAAGGAGGCGAACCGATATGCAGAACGAACGTGAAATCGACGCCCTGCTCTCACCTGGCGAGGCCGGATCGATCATTGACCGGCTGATGGCAATGCCGCATCCAAAGCAGGGCGCACGCAGCACCAATGAATGGGATCGCGCCGTTGCCAGCCGCTTCGAGACCCATCTCGCGCGGCAGATGCGCTCGCAGATCGATGGCGGCAGCGACCGCCAGAATGCAGCATAAGCTCGTGCATGTCGTTGCCCCAAAACCGCTACACGGTTTTGGGCGACCTGCACTACCCCCGGCGAAGCCTGACAGGGGCTTCGCCAAAAGCTCTTGAAAAGGCCCTGGAAAAGGCCGCGGCAGACGAGAACCCCGTCCGCCCGGCGATATCCGCCATGGCTATCCGCGTGTCGACCACGAGCCGGCGCGCGGCACCCAGGCGCAGCCTGAGATAATAGGCGCCCGGCGTCTCGCCGATCGACTTGCGAAAGATGCTTTCCAGCGTCCGCGCCGTCACGCCGGCGCGCCTGGCAACCGCCTCTATGGTCAGCGGCTGATCGACATGCGATTCCATCAGCCGGATCGCCTGCGCCAGCCGCGGATCATAGCCGTCGAGCCGGCCAAGCGAGACCAGCGGTTGCGCATCGGTCGCGGCCCGGGCCTGGTCGTAGATGAAGACGCTGGCGACATCGAGCGCCACCGCCATGCCGAGGCGCGTGCGAATGAGATGCAGCATCAGGTCGAAGGTCGGCGAGGCTCCGCCCGACGTGAACACAGGCCCGTCGATGACGTAGCGGTCCGGCCGGACATCGACGCCGGGGAAGGCCGAGGCAAAATCTTCCATGTCCTCCCAGTGGGTGGTGGCGCTGCGGCCTTCCAGCAGGCCGGCGCGCGCCACCAGCCAGGTGCCGGCCTCGACGCCGCCGCACGCACGGGCCGCTCGCGCCGCCCGCCGCAAAGCTGAGAGGAGAGCCGATGTGGCATAGTTTTGGGTGCCGAAGCCGGCGACGACGACCAGCACGTCGGTTGCCTCATTGGCGTCGAAACGGCCGCTGACCGCCACCGGGAGGCCGCATGTGGTGACCGGCGCCTCGCCTGTCACCGAGACCAGCTTGAAATCGAACAGGGTCTCGCCGGAAATGCGATTGGCGGCGCGCAGCGGGTCGACGGCGGAGGCCACGCACATGATCGACGAGCCGGAAAACACCAGCAACGTCACCTTGAGCGGCGTGCGCTCGGCGCGAAAGATATCCGGTTTTTCGCTTTTGATCATATCGCCTTCGTAAAACGCAAAGCAGCTTTGATCAAGTCGAGCGATGCTAGCGGCTGTTTCGAATGGGAGGAGAGTTTCGATGCCGCTTGCAATGAACCGTGAGGTCTTCATTACCTGCGCCGTGACGGGTTCCGGCGGCTCGCAGGACCGCAGCCCGCATGTGCCGCGCTCGCCCAAGCAGATCGCCGATTCGGCGATCGACGCGGCCAAGGCAGGCGCTGCCATCGTCCACTGCCATGTTCGCGACCCCGAAACCGGCAAGCCCAGGCGCGATGTGCATCTCTACCGCGAAGTGACAGAGCGCATCCGCGCGGCGGACGTCGACGTCATCCTGAACCTGACCGCCGGCATGGGCGGCGACATGGTGTTCGGCTCGCCGGAAGCGCCGCTGCCGCTCAACGAAAAGGGCACCGACATGGGCGGCGCCACCAACCGCATGGAACATGTGCGCCAATGCCTGCCGGAAATCTGCACGCTCGACTGCGGCACCATGAATTTCGCCGAAGCCGACTATGTCATGACCAACACGCCCGGCATGCTGCGCGCCATGGGCGGCATGATGACGGCGCTCGGTGTCAAGCCCGAGATCGAAGCTTTCGACACCGGGCATCTCTGGTTCGCCAAGCAGCTGGTCGAGGAAAAGGTGCTCAATCCCGACGCGCTGGTGCAGCTCTGCATGGGCGTGCCATGGGGTGCGCCCGACGACCTCAACACCTTCATGGCGATGGTCAACAACGTGCCGTCGACATGGAACTGGTCGGCCTTCGCCATCGGCCGCAACCAGATGGCCTATGCAGCGGCGGCGGTGCTTGCCGGCGGCAATGTCCGCGTCGGGCTCGAGGACAATCTGTGGCTCGACAAGGGCGTTCTGGCGACCAATGCGCAGTTGGTCGAGCGCGCCGCCTCGATCGTCACCAATCTCGGCGCCAGGATCCTGGGACCGGAGGAAGTCCGCAAGAAGCTCAACCTGACCAAGCGAGCGCCGATAGCGGCATAAATTATTCGCAGGGAGGGTCGATATGGCTACCGTCAAATTCACCGCGATGAAGGATGGCGACAGGCAAGATTACGAGTTCCTGACCGCCCACGAGATCGATTATGCGGCCAAGACCGGCGAGCGGCTGCTCGACGCGCTGGTGCAGCTCGACGAGGGCCTTTCCGGCTACAAGATCACCCGGCTCGGCCATTCGTTGCAGGCGGCGACGCGCGCCCGGCGCGATGGCGCCGACACCGACTGGATCGCCTGCGCGCTGCTGCACGACATCGGCGACATCTACGCGCCCTACAATCACGACGAATACGCCGCTTCGATCCTGAAACCCTTCGTGCGCGAGCAATGCACCTGGGTGGTCGAGAAGCACGGCGATTTCCAGCGCCTCTATTACGCCCATCATCTCGGCGGCAATCGCCATGCGCGCGACCGCTTCGCCGGCCATGTCTATTTCGACGATTGCGATGCGTTTTGCGAGCGCTGGGACCAGTCGAGCTTCGACCCCGACTATGAGACGCTGCCGATCGAATTCTTCCGGCCCTTCGTGCTCGAAGTCTTTGCCCGCAAGGCCTACGACCCATCAGTCATTCGCGCTGGCGAGCGCGTGCCTCTCACCGATCCCGAAACCGCCAGGACAAGAACCGGAGCCTCTCAATGAGCATCATCAACAAGGCGGCCGCCATTGGCGGCGGCGTCATCGGCGCCGGCTGGGTGGCGCGCCTGCTGTTGAACGGCATCGACGTCTCAATCTTCGATCCTGATCCGGAGGCCTCGCGCAAGGTCTCGGAAGTGATGAAGGGCGCGCGTCGCGCCTACAAGCAGATGGTTCCCGGTGGCCTGCCCAAGGAAGGCAAGCTGACCTTCGCCAAGACGATTGCCGAAGCGGTAGCCGATGCCGATTTCATCCAGGAGAGCGTGCCGGAACGGCTCGACCTCAAGCATCGCGTGCTGGCCGAGATCGACACCCATGCGCCCGCCAACGCCATTGTCGGCTCCTCGACCTCCGGCATCAAGCCGACCGACATGCAGGTGGCGATGAAGAAGCATCCGGAGCGGCTGGTCGTCGGCCATCCGTTCAACCCGGTCTATCTGCTGCCGCTGGTCGAGATCGTCGGCGGCGACCAGACCTTCCCCGAAGCGATCGAAGTCGCCAAGGAAATTTACGCTTCGATCGGCATGAAGCCGGTCGTCATCCGCAAGGAGATCGAGGCTTTTGTCGGCGACCGCCTGCTCGAAGCCGCCTGGCGCGAGGCGCTGTGGCTGATCAAGGACGGTATTTGCACGGTCGAGGAACTCGACGACATCATGCGCTATGGCTTCGGCCTTCGCTGGGCGCAGATGGGCATGTTCCAGGTCTATCGCGTCGCCGGCGGCGAGGCCGGCATGCGCCACTTCATGGCGCAGTTCGGACCCTGCCTGAAATGGCCGTGGACCAAACTGATGGACGTGCCGGAATTCAACGACGAGCTGGTCGACTTGATCGCCACCCAGTCGGACGACCAGGCGCACGGCCTGTCGATCCGCGAGCTGGAAAAGATCCGCGACGACAATCTGGTCGCGATCATGGACGCGCTGTCGAAGCAGAACAAGGGCAAGGGCTGGGGCGCCGGCGCGCTGCACAAGGACTATACCAAGCAACTCGCCAAGCTGGCGGCGAAGAAGCCGACTGCCTCAAAGGCAGCGGAAAAGGCCAGGGCCGCCAAGCCGGTGAAGCGGGCTGAAAAGCCGAAGAAAAAGAAGAAGGGCTGAGACCATGGATTTCGGTCTTTCGGAAGAGCAGAAACTCATTGTCGAGACGACGCGCGCCTTCGTCGAGAACGAGCTTTATCCGCATGAACGCGAGGTCGAGCGCACCGGCGTGCTGCGCCGCGAGCTGATCGAGGAGATAAAGGCCAAGGCGATCGAGGCCGGGCTCTACGCCGCCAACATGCCGGCCGATGTCGGCGGCGCGGGGCTCGATACGGTGACCTGGCTGCTCTACGAGAAGGAGCTTGGCCGCGCCAATTACGCGCTGCACTGGACCTGCGTTGCGCGCCCCTCCAACATCCTGCTCGCCGGCACGCCGGAGCAGCGTGAAAAGTACCTTTTCCCCTGCATCCGCGGCGAGAAATGGGATTGCCTGGCGATGACGGAGCCCGGCGCCGGCTCCGACCTGCGCGGCATGAAGGCGACCGCGGTGCAGGATGGCGACGACTGGGTGCTGAACGGCACCAAGCATTTTATCTCGCACGCCGATCTCGCCGATTTCGCCATCGTCTTCATGGCCTCGGGCGAGGAGGATTCACCGCGTGGAAAACGCAAGAAGATCACCGCCTTCTTCGTCGACAAGGGGACCAAGGGTTTTACGGTGCGCGACGGTTATCGCAACGTCTCGCATCGTGGCTATACCAACGCCATCCTCGAATTCGACGACTGCCGCCTGCCGGCATCCCAGGTTCTGGGCGAGGTGCACAAGGGCTTCGATGTCGCCAATTCCTGGCTCGGCGCGACGCGCCTGCAGGTCGGCGCCACCTGCCTAGGCCGCGCCGAGCGGGCGCTTGGCCATGCGGTCGAATATGCCGCGCAGCGCCAGCAGTTCGGCCAGCAGATCGGCAAGTTCCAGGGCGTGTCGTTCAAGCTTGCCGACATGGCGACGGAACTGAAGGCCGCCGACCTGATGGTGTTCGAGGCCGGCTGGAAGTACGATCAGGGCACCGTCACCGACCAGGATATGGCCATGGCCAAGCTGAAGGCCACCGAAATGCTTGCCTTCGTCGCCGACGAGGCGATCCAGATCCATGGTGGCATGGGGTTGATGGACGACCTGCCGCTGGAACGCATCTGGCGTGACGCCCGCGTCGAACGCATCTGGGAAGGCACATCGGAGATTCAGCGACATATTATTTCGCGGGCGCTGCTGCGTCCCTTCGGCGCTTAGAGCATGATAGCCAAAACCGGCATTCGGTTTTGTCGGGCAAACGAGATCGCTTGTCCTGAGATCGCGCTCAAAACGAAAAGATGACCATGCATAAACTCGAACGCCTTCTGCGCCCGAAATCGATCGCCGTGTTCGGTGGCGTGCAGGCCGCCGCCGTCGTGGCGCAATCGATCAAGATGGGGTTTGCCGGCGAGATCTGGCCGGTGCATCCGACCAAGGACGAGGTCGCCGGCCGCAAGGCCTACCGGTCGGTCGCGGATCTGCCCGGCGCGCCGGACGCCGCCTTTGTCGGCGTCAACCGGCACCTGACCATCGAGGTGATCAAGGCACTCGCCGAGCGCGGCGCCGGCGGCGCCGTCTGCTTTGCCGCCGGTTTCCTCGAAACCGAAGCCTATGACGAGGATGGCGAGCGGCTGCAGGCCGAACTGGTCGCCGCCGCCGGCCAGATGCCGATCATAGGGCCGAATTGCTATGGCCTGATCAACTATGCCGATGGTGCGCTTTTGTGGCCCGACCAGCATGGCGGCATCAGGCTGGACGAGGGCGGCAAGGGTGTCGCCATCATCACCCAGTCCTCCAACATCGCCATCAACATGACGATGCAGAAGCGTGGCCTGCCGATCGCCTTCCTGATGACCGCCGGCAACCAGGCGCAGACCGGCCTGTCGGAAATGGCGCTTGGCCTGATCGAGGACGAGCGGGTGACGTCGCTCGGGCTGCACATCGAGGCTTTTGATTCGGTAGCCGGCTTCGAGCGGCTGGCGGCCAGGGCGAGAGAGCTCAAAAAACCGATCATCGCCATGAAGGTCGGCCGCTCCGAACAGGCGCGGCAGGCAACCGTCTCGCACACCGCCTCGCTTGCCGGCTCGGACGCTGCTTCCGGTGCCTTCCTGAAGCGGCTCGGCATCGCGCGTGTCGATTCCATCCCCGCCTTCATCGAGGCGCTGAAGCTGCTGCACATCACCGGCCCGTTGCCCGGGTACAGGCTCTCATCGATGAGCTGTTCGGGCGGCGAGGCGTCGGTCATGGCCGACAGCGCCGAAGGGCGCTGGGTCAACTTCCCGGTGCTGACCGACAGCCATCGCGCCCATGTCAAATCGACGCTCGGGCCGCTGGTCGCGGTGGCCAATCCGTTGGACTACCACACCTTCATCTGGAACAACGAGCCGGCGATGACGGCCACCTTCACCGCCATGGTGTCTGGCGGCTTCGACCTCAACATGCTGGTACTCGACTTCCCGCGCCCCGACCGCTGCTCGGTAACCGACTGGTGGGCGACGCTGCGCGCCTTCGAATCGGCGCTGAAGACCAACAAGGCGCATGGCGCCATCGTCTCCTCGCTGCCGGAGAACCTGCCGGAGGAATACACCGCCGAACTGATGGCGCGGGGCATGGTGCCGCTGTTCGGCATTTCCGAGGCAATGGACGCCGCGCAGGCGGCGGCTTTCATCGGTTGGGCCTGGCGCGAGCCGCAGGCACAGCCGGTCGACACGAGGGCTGCCGGCGCATCCGACGTGCCGCGCGTCACACCTGACGAAGCCGAAGCCAAGGCGCGGCTGATCAAGGCCGGCCTTTCCGTGCCCAAGGGCGAACGCGCCGGCAACGCGGTCGAGGCGGTGATCTCGTCCATGGCGCTTGGCTTTCCGGTTGCCCTGAAGGCTCTTGGCGTAACCCACAAGTCCGAGGTCGGCGCCGTCAGGCTCAACCTCAAGGACGCCGAATCGGTCAGCACGGCAGCGCATGACTTGCTGCCGCTCGGCACCGGGCTCTATGTCGAGCGCATGGTGCGCGACGGCGTCGCCGAACTGATCGTCGGCTTCACCCGGGATCCGATGTTCGGTGCTGTCATGACGCTGGGCACCGGCGGCGTGCTGGTCGAGTTGCTGCGCGACAGCGTCACGCTGATGCTGCCGGCGACCCGCGACGACATAGAAGCCGCGCTGCGCGGGCTGAAACTGTTCCCGCTGCTCGAAGGCTATCGCGGCCGGCCGAAGGCCGACGTCCAGGCCGCCATCGACGCCATCGCGGGCATTGCCGGCTTCGTGCAGGAGAATGCCGGCGAGATCGAGGAACTCGACATCAATCCGCTGATCGTCTGCACGGAAGGCAAGGGCGCCTGGATCGCCGACGCGCTGCTGGTGCTGGGAGAGAACAAGAATGTCTGACGTCATTTCGACCCGCCGCGAAGGCACCATCCTCGAGGTCACGCTCGACCGCCCCAAGGCCAACGCGATCGACCTGAAAACCTCGCGGCTGATGGGCGAGACGTTCAAGGCGTTCCGCGACGATCCGGAACTGCGCGTCGCCATCGTCAAGACCGCGGGCGACAAGTTCTTCTGTGCCGGCTGGGACTTGAAGGCCGCCGCCGGCGGCGACGCGGTCGACGGCGACTATGGGGTCGGCGGCTTTGCCGGCCTGCAGGAACTGCGCGACCTGAACAAGCCGGTCCTCGCTTGCGTCAACGGCATGGCGGTGGGCGGCGGCTTCGAGCTGGCGCTGTCCTGCGACCTCATCTATGCGTCCGATCATTCCTCCTTCGCCCTGCCCGAAATCCGCGCCGGGACGCTCGCCGACGCGGCGACCATCAAGCTGCCGAAGCGCATCCCCTATCATGTCGCCATGGACCTGCTGCTCACCGGCCGCTGGATGGATGTCGCCGAGGCGCATCGCTGGGGCCTGGTCAACGAGGTGCTGCCCAAGGAAAAGCTCGAGGACCGCGTCTGGGAGATCGCCCGCCTGCTCGCCAGCGGCCCACCGCTGGTCTTCGCAGCGATCAAGGAGACGGCGCGGGTGGCGGAATCGCTGACCTTCCAGGATGCGATGAACAAGGTGACGCGCCGGCAGTTGCCGACCGTCGACGCGCTCTATGGGTCGGAGGACGGTATGGAAGGGTTCCGTGCTTTCGCGGAGAAGCGCGAGCCTGTGTGGAAGGGGAAATAACTCGGAGATGATGGCGCCAGGCACCCCCCTCTGCCCTGCCGGGCATCTCCCCCTCAAGGGGGGAGATCGGCGGTCTTGCCAACAGCGCTCTTCCGGAAACGTTGGCGGTTGGCGAAAGCCGAGACGACATCCGATCTCCCCCCTTGAGGGGGAGATGGCCGGCAGGCCAGAGGGGGGCGCCTGGGCGCGTTCATTGCTGTCCGGTCTCCGTTCATGACCGATTACGCCAAACTCATCGACGCCGAGACCTGGGCCTTCATCGAGCGGACCAATTCCTATTATCCGCCCGATACGATCGACTACACGATCGCACGGCAGCGCGAGATCTATGACCGCATGTGCCGGGAGTTCTTTGCCGGCTATCCGCAAGGCGTGACGGCCGAGACGACCGCCATCGCCACACCTGCCAGCAACATCCCAATCCGCATCTATCGCAACGCGACGCCGGACCATGCCGCCATGGTGCTCTACATCCATGGCGGAGGCTTCATCCTCGGCGGGCTGGACAGCCACGACGATGTCTGCGCCGAGCTTTGCGGCCGCACCGGTTATGAGGTGGTCTCGGTCGATTACCGGCTGGCGCCGGAGCATCTGCATCCAGCCGCTTTCGACGATGCGATGACCACCTTCGAATGGGCCGCGGGGAGCTCCGACCGCCCGGTGGTGCTGTGCGGCGACAGCGCCGGCGGCAACCTTTGCGCCGCCGTCGCGCACGCGACGCGTGGCCATGCGAAAAAGCCGATCGGCCAGGTGCTGATCTATCCCGGTCTCGGCGGCGATCGCTCGCGCGGCTCTTATGTGACGCACGCCGAGGCGCCGATGCTGACGGTGCGCGACCTCGAATTCTACAAGCACATCCGCACCGGGGGCGTGGACCAGACCGGTGACATCACGCTGTCGCCGCTGGCCGATGCCGATTTCGCCAACCTGCCGCCGACCGTGCTGATGACCGCCGAGTGCGACCCGCTGTCATCCGATGGAGAGGCTTATCGCGACCGCATGGTCGCGGCAGGCGGGCGCGCCATCTGGTTCGAGGAACCCGGCCTGGTGCACGGCTATCTCAGGGCCCGGCACAGCGTCGGCCGTGCCCGCGCGAGCTTCACCCGCATCGTCGATGCGGTGGTCACGCTCGGAAATGGCGGCTGGACCTGGTAGGGCGCACTGGCTGTCCCGCTCAGGAGGCCTTGGCCAGGAAACTCTGATAGTCCGATTTCGCCTGCAGCAGGCGCAACACGTTCTCGCGCGAACCGCGTACATGGGCGCGCGCCAGCGTCCCGGCGCGGCGAGCGTCGTTTGCGCAGATCGCCTCGACGATCCCGGCATGCTCGTCGCGGGCGATCTTCCATTCGTCAAGCCACAAGAGTTCGGTCCAGACATAGTGCTGGCACTTGTCGAGGATGCCGCACAGCATGCCGTGCAGCATCGCGTTGCCGCTGATTTCGGCAATGACGCGGTGCAGATCGATGCCGACCTCCAGTTCCTGGAATTTTTCGCGCGTCGTGCGATCGGGAATAGCGGCCAGCCGCTCGCACTCAGCCAGCATGGCACGCAGCCGCGCCTTGTCCTTCTCCGTAGCAGCCGCCGCCGCCAGTTCGGTCGCATGGCCGTCGAGCAGTTCGCGGATGTCGAAGGCCTCGCGGAACATGTTGATGTCGAACTCGGTGACGGCATAGCCCTGGCGCGGCCGGCCGGTGACCAGTCCGTCGCGCTCCAAGCGGTTGAAGGCTTCGCGCACCGGAGTGCGGCTGACGTTGAGTTTGGCCGCGATGTCGCTTTCGGTGACGCGCGAGCCCGGCGGAATCTGGCCGGTCACGATCATCGCCTTGAGCGCGGAATAGACCGAGTCGCGCAGCGTGTTTTTTGTTTCCTTGGCCAAGGTCCGTTCCCAGTTCTCCGGCTGCTTTAGCCGGACATTGCCTCGTTTGTAGTCGCAGTCGGCGCAATTTGCCACGCCCTGCGGCACCGTCCCATCGCTTCGGATTGATCGTGCTCGCCGGAGTTGACAACACCGATCTCTCGGCTACATTTGAAATTGTATACAAAATCGCATGCCAAATCAAAAACAAATGGGAACACCGGTCGGAGAACCGAAATGAACAAGAACTTTAGAACTTTCGCGATAGCCGGCCTCATTGCCTCCGTGGCAGTGCCTGCCCTCGCCGCCGACACCATCACCGTCGCCTCATGGGGCGGCACCTATCAGGAGGCGGAGACCAAGGCCTTCTTCAAGCCGACCGCCGATGCGCTCGGCATCACCATCAAGGAAGACACCACCAACGGCCTCGACGACGTGCGCCTGCAGGTGACCGGCAATGCCGTCAAATGGGACATCACCGAGCTGGGCGCCGACGAATGCGCGCGCGGCTCCAAGGAAGGGCTGTTCGAAAAGCTGGATTACGGCATCATCGACAAGAGCGGCATCAACCCCAAGCTGGTGCATGACGACTGGGTCGGCATTTCCTACACCTCCGTCGTGCTGATCTATCGGACCGACGTCTTCGGCGACAAGGGCCCGAAGACCTGGGCCGACTTCTGGAACGTGGAAAAATTCCCGGGACGGCGCGCGCTGAGCAGCAGCCAGGCGACGGAGACGCTGAGCGTCGCCGCACTCGCCTCCGGCCTGCCAATCGACAAGGTCTATCCCGTCGACATCGACGGCGCGCTGAAATCGGTCGACAAGATCCGTGGCCATGTCGATGCCTGGTGGACCTCCGGCGCCCAGGCCATGCAACTGGTGAAGGATGGGGAAGTCGACATGGCGAGCATCTGGAACGGCCGTGCCGGCACCCTGAAGAAGGCAGGCGCGCCGGTCAGCTTCTCGTTCGACCAGGGCGTGCTCACCGCCGACTGCATGGTCATCCCCAAGGGCGCCAAGAACAAGGAAGCGGCGATGAAGGCGCTGGCGATGTTCGTCAGCCCGCAGCTGCAGGCCAATCTGCCGCTCTATGTCGACAATGGGCCGGTGAACGAGAAGGCGTTCGAGACCGGCAAGATCCCGCCCGAGCGGATCAAGGACATCAACTCGGCGCCCGAAAACGTCAAGAAGCAGGTGTTGCAGGATGCCGAGTTCTGGCGCGACACCCTCGTCGAGGCGACGGAAAAGTTCAACAATCTGATCCAGCAATAGGCCAGAACCCTGACATTGCGGGCGGCGCAAACGCCGCCCGCTCCTTCAGTCTCTGCCCAGGAGAAAACGATCTTGTCCATTGCACAATCCGCGCTGCCGATCAGCATGCGCCGGATCGAGAAACGATTTGGCAGCGTGCCGGTGCTGCGCGACCTGAACCTCGATGTCGAGGCCGGCGAGTTCCTGACGCTGCTCGGGCCTTCCGGATCGGGGAAGACGACGCTGCTGATGATCCTGGCCGGTTTCGTCAGAGCCAATGGCGGGAGCATCAAGGTCGGCGGCGACGAGATCATCACCACGCCGCCGCACAGGCGCAACATTGGCATGGTGTTCCAGAACTATGCGCTGTTTCCGCATATGAATGTCTTCCACAACATCGCCTTTCCACTGAAGCAGCGCGGCGTCGCGGCAGCCGAGACGGCGCAGCGGGTGGAGAAGGCGCTGGAGCTGGTGAAGCTGCAGGGCTTGGGCGAGCGCCGCGTCGACCAGCTCTCCGGCGGCCAGCGCCAGCGCGTGGCCCTGGCGCGCGCCATCGTCTTCGAGCCGCGCATCGTCTTGATGGACGAACCGCTGTCGGCGCTCGACAAGGGCCTGCGCGAGCATATGCAGCTCGAATTGCGCGCGCTTCATCGCCGTCTTGGCATGACGACGGTCTATGTCACGCACGACCAGCGCGAAGCCATCACCATGTCGGACCGTATCGCGGTGATGAACGCTGGCCGCATCGAACAGCTCGACAAGCCCGAAACCCTCTATGCGGCACCGAAGACGCAATTCGTGGCCGGCTTCATCGGCGAATCGAATTTCATTCCCGTCGAGTGCCGCAACGGATCGGTCTGGTATGAGGACAGGCGAATCCAGACCGGCGCACCGACACCGCCGGCGGGTCGGCATCTGATGGTGGTGCGACCGGAGAAGCTACGGCTGGTCACCACGGACGAGCCGTCGACCGGCATCAATGTGCTAGATGCGACGGTCAGCGACATCATCTACCAGGGCGACAGCTTCGTCTGCTATGCCAGCCTGAGCGACGGCCGCCAGCTGACGTTGCGCGATTATTGCCGCAGCGATGTGCTGGCCAGAATGCCGGCGCCCGGCCAGCCGATCACGCTCGGCCTCGATGCGAAGGACACGATCCTGGTGGCGGCCGAGGGATGAGCGCGCAATCCGCCCTGCTGAAAGAGATCGCCGGCCCGGCGGGGCAGGACCTGAACACGCAAGAGCTACGCGCCGATGCGCGGTGGGAGTCACTGCGGCTGCTGGCGCTGCTGGCGCCGAGCCTGTTCCTCGTCTGCGCCATCATCATCGTGCCGATCGGCTGGCTGTTCTGGCTGTCGCTGTTCGACGAGACCGGCGCCTTCAGCGCCGCCAATTACGCACGGTTTTTCGAGCAGGCCTCCTACATCAGGACCTTCATCACCACCTTCAAGGTCGCCTTCATCGTTACCGGCGCCTGCGTGCTGCTGGGCTATCCCCTGGCCTACATGCTGTCGCAGTTGCCGCGCCGGGCCGCCTCGATCTGCCTGATCTTCGTTATCCTGCCGTTCTGGACGTCAGTGCTGGTGCGCACCTATGCCTGGCTGGTGATCCTGCAGCGCAAGGGCCTGATCAATAGCTGGCTGATCGACCTCGGCGTGATCAGCCAGCCGCTGTCGCTGGCCAATAATTTTTCAGGCGTGGTCATCGGCATGACGCACATATTGCTGCCGTTTCTCGTTTTGCCGCTCTACGCCTCGATGAAGACCATCGACACCGACTGCCTGCGCGCCGGCATGAATCTCGGCGCCGGCCCGGCCGCGACCTTTAGGCAGATCTTCTTTCCGCTGTCGCTGCCCGGCCTCGCCTCGGGCGTGGTCATCGTCTTCGTGCTGTGCCTAGGCTTCTTCGTCACGCCGGCGCTGATGGGCGGCGGCAAGGTGGTGATGTGGGCGATGCGCATGGAACAGACCACCAGCCTCTATTCCAACTGGGGCGCGGGTGCGGCACTCGGCGTGGTGCTGCTGGTGGTCACGCTGGCGCTTCTCGGCCTATTCCAGTGGCTGCTCGGCGCGCGCGCCACCGGCGTATGGAGTTCACGATGAGCGGAGATATCGGCCTGCCGATCTCGCACCGGCAACGCCTGTGGCTCTACGGCCTCGGCGGCCTCGTGCTGTTGTTCCTGATCGCGCCGTCGGTCATCATCGTCATCATGTCGTTTTCGGATTCGACGCTGCTGCAATTCCCGCCGCAGCAATGGTCGCTGCGCTGGTACGAAAGCTATTTCCAGTCGCTGGAATGGCGTGACGCCACCATCGTGTCAGTGAAGGTCGCTGTCATGACCGCGCTGGTGGCGACGCCGCTCGGCACCGCGGCGGCCTACGCCATCAACAGGGGCACGCTGCGCTTCAACGGCACCATCAACGCGCTGCTCACGGCGTCGCTGATCATCCCGGTGATCCTGGTCGGCATCGGCACCTTCTTCCTCTATGCGCGCATCGGCCTCAACAACACGCTGACCGGCCTGGTCATCGCCCATACGGTGCAGGCGCTGCCGCTGGTGGTGCTGACGGTGCTGTCGGGCCTGCGCTCCTATGACATGAACCAGGAGCGCGTGGCGCGCAGCCTGGGCGCGGGACGCATCGCTGCCTTCTGGCAGGTGACGATGCCGCAGATCCGCTTCTCGATCGTCTCGGGGGCGCTGTTTGCCTTCATCACCTCCTTCGACGAAGTTGTCGTCTCGCTGTTCATCTCGGGCGGCGAGACCACCACCTTGACGCGCCGCATGTTCAACGCGCTGCGCGACCAGATCGACCCGACCATCGCCGCCATCTCGACTTGCCTGATCGTGCTCTCGGTCCTGCTGTTGTCGCTGGCGCAGATCTTCGGCCGCCGGCATTGATTTCATCGGACCCATTCGCTTCAAGTGACCCTAGGGATATCCAGACCAGATGCGTGATTTCCAGTTTCCCGGCCGCTCGCCGGTTCGTGCCACGGAAGCGATTGCCGCGACATCGCACCCGCTCTCGACGCTGGCGGCCATCGAGATGCTGCGCGCCGGCGGCAATGCCATGGATGCCGCCATCTGTGCGGCCGCCGTGCAGGGCGTGGTCGAGCCGCAATCGACCGGGATAGGCGGCGATTGCTTTGTCCTCTACTGCCCCAAGGGACAAAGCGAGGTGTTGGCTTTCAACGGCTCCGGCCGGGCGCCGGCGGCCGCGACCGTCGACTGGTTTCGCGACAAGGGTTTTAACGAGCTTCCGAAGCAGGGGCCGCACGCGGTGACGGTGCCAGGCGCCATCGACGCCTGGTGCCGGCTGCTCGAGGATCATGGCAGCAAGAGCCTGGCCGAAGTGCTGGCGCCGGCGATCCACTATGCCGAGAACGGCTATGTCGTGCACGACCGCGTCGCCTTCGACTGGGCCGACCCGGAGACCGATCTTTCCGCCGACGAGCATGCGGCGCGCATCTTCCTGCCCGGCGGCACCGCGCCGAAGGCCGGCGACGCGCACCGCCAGCCGGAACTCGGCGCCACTTTGCGGATAATCGCCAAACAGGGTCGCGCCGGGTTCTACGAAGGTGCGGTCGCCGACGACATGGTGCGCCGGCTCAAGGAATTGGGCGGACTGCACACGGCCGAAGATTTCGCCACGACCCGAGGCGACTATGTGGCGCCGGTCAGCGTTAGCTATGGCGGCCATGAGATTCACCAGATGCCGCCGAACAACCAGGGGCTGACGGCGCTTTTGATGCTGAACGTGCTGTCGGGCTTCAAGCTCGGCGGGCTCGACCCCAACGGCGCCGAGCGCCTGCACCTGGAGATCGAGGCCGGGCGGCTGGCCTATCGCGACCGCGACCGTTTCGTCGGCGACCAGGACCGTGTCCCGGTGCCCGTGAGGGAGCTTCTGTCGGCCGCTTATGCCGAGCGGCTGCGCGCCGAGATCGACCGCGAGCGCGCCATGACCCATCTGCCTGACGTCCAGTTGCCGGGCAGCGATACGGTCTACATCTCGATCGTCGACCGCGACCGCAACGCGGTCTCCTTCATCAACTCGACCTATTACTCCTTTGGCAGCGGCGTCGTCGGTCCGAAGACCGGCGTGGTGCTGCAGAACCGCGGCTCGAGCTTCCGCCTCGATCCGGCGCACCCCAACGCCATCGCGCCCGGCAAGCGGCCGATGCACACGATCATGCCCGGCATGGCGACGAGAAACGGCCGCGTGGTGATGCCGTTCGGCGTCATGGGCGGCGGCTACCAGCCGTTCGGCCATGTCCATCTTTTGACCAACATGATCGATTTCGGCATGGACCCGCAGCAGGCGCTCGATGCCCCCCGGGTGTTCTACAATGACGGCATGGTGGAAGCGGAGCGCAACGTGCCCACCGAGGCGATCGAAGGCCTGCGCCGGCGCGGCCACGCCATCACCGAGCCGCACCATCCGCTCGGCGGCGGCCAGGCGGTGCTGATCGACTGGGAAAAGGGAACGCTGACCGGCGCGTCGGATCCGCGCAAGGACGGGATGGCGCTGGGGTATTGAGGTTTACGGCAGGATGATTGGTCGCAACCTTTGAAAGCCGGGGTTTCCTCTCCCCCACAACGTGGGGGGTCCGAAGGACGGGCGAGACCCGTGGCTCGCCCCGGCATGGTGGCTCGGCGAAGCCGAGACGGAGCGGGGCGGCGCCAACGTCGACTGGACTTTCACAAGCACTCGTCTGAAACATAGCCGGTGACCATGACCCAGACCCACACAGACCTCTCCCGCCGCCTCGTGGCCGGCGCCGACGACGCGCCGGCCATCCTGGCACCCGACAGGCCCACGCTCACCCATGGCGGCCTGCGCGCGCTGATCAAAGCCACAGCCACACAGCTCCATGCCCTCGGCATCGGCCGGGGCGACAGGGTGGCGATCGTGCTGCCGAACGGGCCTGAGATGGCGACGGCCTTCGTCGCCGTGGCGGCCACCGCCTCGACGGCGCCGCTCAACCCCGCCTACCGGGCCGACGAGCTCGATTTCTACCTGACCGACATCGGTGCCAAGGCGATCCTTGTCGCCGAGAACGAGACTGGCCCTACCGTGACGGTGGCCGAGCGCCTCGGCATCGGCGTGCTGCGGCTCATCGTGCCGCCAGACGCGCCTGCCGGCAGTTTTGCCATCAAGGGCGCGGCGGTCGGCCAGCAAGCGGCGCCCGCCATGGCCGGGGACCAAGACATCGCACTGCTGCTGCATACGTCGGGCACCACCTCACGCCCCAAGCTGGTGCCGCTCAGCCATGCCAATGCCGCGGCCTCCGCCCGTCATATCGGCGCGACGCTTGGGCTGACGGCGGATGACCGCTGCCTCAACATCATGCCGCTGTTCCACATCCACGGCCTGATCGCGGCGGTGCTGTCGTCGCTGGCATCGGGCGGCAGCATCTACTGCACGCCGGGCTTCAACGCGCTGCGCTTCTTCCAGGGGCTGAGCGACGCGAAACCGAGCTGGTACACCGCCGTGCCGACCATGCACCAGGCGATCCTGGCGCGCGCGGCGCGCAATGCCGAAGCGCTGGCGGCGGCACGCCTGCGCTTCATTCGCTCGTCCTCGGCATCGCTGCCGGCGCAGGTGATGGCCGAACTCGAGGCGACCTTCGGCTGCCCTGTCATCGAATCCTACGGCATGACCGAGGCCGCGCACCAGATGGCGTCGAACCGGCTGCCGCCGGGCCTGCGCAAGCCGGGCAGCGTCGGTTCGGCCGGCGGACCGGAAGTGGCCGTCATGACGCCGGACGGCCGGCTGGTGCAAGCCGGCGAGACGGGCGAGATCGTCATTCGCGGCCCCAACGTCACCTCAGGCTATGAGAAGAACCCGGACGCCAACGCCACTGCCTTCGCGCATGGCTGGTTCCACACCGGCGACCAGGGCGTGCTCGACGATGACGGCTATCTCAGGGTCACCGGCCGGCTGAAGGAGATCATCAATCGCGGCGGCGAGAAGATCTCGCCGCTCGAGGTCGACGACGTGCTGATGGACCACCCGGCGGTGGCGCAAGTTGTCACCTTCGCCATGCCGCATGACAAGCTTGGCGAGGAGGTGGCGGCGGCCGTGGTGTTGCGCGAAGGCATGAGCGCAACCGAGGGCGATATCCGCGCCCACGCCGCGATGCGGCTCGCCGACTTCAAGGTGCCGCGCAAGGTGCTGATCCTGGACGAGATCCCCAAGGGCGCGACCGGCAAGCTGCAGCGAATTGGGCTGGCCGCCAAACTCGGACTCTAATGCATGTCGCTTGGAAGTGTCCTCGGTTCCGAGATAACGACACGCATAGAATTAAAGGCTCAGTACGATGAAGATTACCATATTCGGCGCCGGCGCCATCGGCGGCTATCTCGCCGCCAAGCTGGCGATCGCCGGCCGCACCGACCTGTCGATCGTCGCGCGCGGCGCCCATCTCGAAGCAATCAAGGCAGATGGCCTGCGCCTGATCGAGGACGGCAAGGAGACGACCGCCTCGGTCCGCGCCGCCGCCAAGGCGGAAGATCTTGGCGCGCAGGATTATGTCGTGCTGGCGCTGAAGGCGCATTCCGTTGCGCCCGCGCTCGACCAGATCGCACCGCTGCTTGGGGAGAACACATCGGTCGTCACCATGCAGAACGGCGTTCCCTGGTGGTATTTCTACAAGGCCGGCGGCGCGCTCGAAGGCACCAGGCTGCATCAGGTCGACCCCGGCGGCTCGATCTGGGAACGGCTCGGCCCGCAGCGCGTCATCGGCTCGGTGGTCTACCCCGCAGTCGAGGTCGACGCGCCCGGCCTGATCCGCCATGTCGAGGGCAAGCGCTTCTCGCTCGGCGAACCCTCGGGCGAGAAGAGCGAACGGGCCACACTCCTGGCCGGGGAGATGGTCAAGGCCGGGCTGCAGGCGCCGGTGCGCGACGACATCCGCAGCGAGATCTGGATAAAGCTGTGGGGCAATCTCTCCTTCAACCCGATCTCGGCGCTGACCGGCAGCACGCTGGCCGCGATCGTCGCCGACGAGGGCACCCGCCAGCTCGCCCGCACCATGATGCTGGAAGCGCAGGCAATCGGCGAAAGCCTGGGCGTGCGCTTCCCCATCGACGTCGACCGCCGCATCAAGGGCGCCGGCGACGTCGGCGAACACAAGACCTCGATGCTGCAGGATCTGGAACGCGGCCGCCCGATGGAAATCGACGCGCTGGCGGGCGCGGTGCAGGAGCTTGGGCGGCTGACGGGGAAGCCAACGCCGGCTATCGATGGGGTGCTGGCGCTGGTGAAGAGGTTGGCGGTGGAGCGGGGGTGTTACGGGTGAGGATAGTGATCCAGCATGGCCGGAGCGAGTGGTTAAGCCGGCACTACGGCTGAACGCTCCTATTCCGCGCTACGACTACCTCCGGCCGCCAGACCGCATCATTCCCTGCTGCAGACCATGGATAACCTAGCGGCGGCACCTCGATGCCGCCGCCGGCCTTCAGGCGGCCTGCTGTTCGTTCTGCGGAAACATTGCCTTGCGGGACTCGGCATCGAGCTCGTGCTTGAAAGTGAGAGCAGCCTTCATCTCGAGGGCGCGTTGAATGGCTGGGCGGGCCGCCATTTGAGACATGAAGCGCTCGACATTGGGGTACACCGCCAAGCCATCGGCGCCGAAGATGAAACCAGCCGAAGCGGCCCAGCCCCAGAGCGCCATGTCGGCAATGCTGTAGGCCTCACCCGCCAGATACCGGGATCGGCCCAAATGCTCGTCGAGCACAGCATAATGCCGTTCGACTTCCTTCCTATAGCGGTTGATCGCATAGGGAAGCGTCTCGGGCGCGTAGTGCATGAAGTGAATCGCCTGGCCCGAGAATGGCGAGAGGCCCGTCGCCACCAGTTGCAGCCAGGACAGCATGGTGGCGTATTCGGTGCGAACTTCCGGCAAGAAAGCGCCGTGCTTGCCGGCCAGATAGAGCAGGATTGCGTGCGAGTCGAACACGACGGTGCCGTCATCGACGATGGCCGGAACCTTGGCATTCGGGTTAATGGCCTTGAATGCCGCCATATGCTGTTCACCCTTGAAAATATCCACGGGCTTCAAGGCGAAGGGGAGTTCCAGTTCCTGGAGCAGCACGGCGACCTTCATCGAATTGGGCGTCGCATGAAAATAGAAATCGATCATCAGTTGTCCTCGGTTTTGCCTGTCGCGTGGCCGGATTTGGTTCGCGATCATGGCCTGCGCTGAACATGCCGGGGCCATGGCGGCAGCACAAATCGATCCTGAAACTTGGTGCAATCGATGCGATGAGTGCCTCGTTGCCGTGGACACGCGAGGCCCCGGGCGCAAGGTCGAAAGGTATCAAATCGATCGATGGGTCCTATCGGGCATCGGAATTTCCGCAGCGCGTGGAGACCCCCTAGATCACCGCCATTGATGATCGAAAGGAACTCGAAATGAACCATCGCAATCTTCTGGCCAGCGTGGCGACTGCCGTCATTGTCGCGCTCGCCTGCCCCGCCTTCGCACAGGATATCGCCTTCCGCTCGGACCAGTCCTATCCCGAGAGCTTCACCTACTCGGCCAAGCAGGACGTCTTCCTGGTTGGTTCGGTGACCCGGGGCCTCGTCGCCAAAGTCGACAAAGCCGGGGCCTATACGCCCTTCATCGCCGACGACCGCCTGGTCTCAACGGTCGGCCTTCTGGTGGACGACGCCAGAAACACGCTTTGGGTTACCAATTCCGATCCCGGCGCCGGCGACCGCACCGCCGCCGCCAGCCAAGGCACGCTGGCGGCCATTGCCACCTACGACGCCACCACGGGCAAATCGAAAGCCTACTACGACCTGGGAAGCCTCCGTGAAGGCAGCCACTTTGCCAATGACATTGCGCTCGACGCCGACGGCAATGCTTACATAACCGACAGCTTCGCCCCGTTGATCTACAAGATCGATACCAAAGGGAAGGCCTCGATCTTCGCCCAGAGCCCGCTTTTCCTGACCTCGCAGGGTTTCAACCTGAATGGCATTGCCTGGCACAGGGACGGCTACCTGCTGGTCGGCAAGTACAATAGCGGCGAACTGTTCCGGATCAGCACGACCGATCCGACCGATATCAAACCGGTCAGGCTGCCCGAAGCGCTCGTCGGCGCCGATGGCATCCACCTGATCGACGCAGAACACCTGCTGGTGGTACAAAACCTCGGTGCCGACCGCACGGTGGAACTGACCTCCACCGATGGCTGGCGGTCCGCGACCATTCTGCGCGAGAAAAACAGCGCGCTCTCCATGCCGACCGCGGCCACGACAGCGGGCGACGCCATCTATGTTCTCAACGCCCGGCTCGACACATTGTTCGATCCCAAGGCGGTCAAGGTCGGCGACTATCTGCTGCAGGAGTTTTAGGACAACAGGGGCGGGCACGTTGCCCAGCCTTTCCTGAGCATTTCCAGCGGAAGTGCGAACGCAAACCGCTTCGCAATTTTGCTGGAAATGCTCTAGCCGCGGCCGGATCTCGCGCTCCGCAGAACCTGCTTGCGCAGCCAGGCATGGGCGGCGTCAGCGCTCATGCGCGGGTGCCAGAACAGGTTCATCTCGAATGGTGCCAGCTCAAGCGGGGCTTCGATGAGGTCAAGGACCTTGTCGAACCGCTGCAAGAACCGACGCGGCAGGGTACAAATCAGATCTGTGCTGCCCAGGATCAGCGGCGCCAGCGCATAGCTTTGGACGGAGACGCTGACGTGGCGCGCACGCCCAAGATCGGCCAGGGCATTGTCGATCATGCCAGTGAAATGGCCGCCGCTGGTTGAAATCAAAAGGTGATCGAGCGCGCAAAACGCATCGAGGGTGAGCGGTCCACTGCCCCGTGGATGGCCGCGCCGCTGGGCTGTGACGAAATCCTCCTGGAACAGCTTGAGCGCAATCAACCCCTGCGCTCCATCCTCGGCAACGCCGATGAACACGTCAATCTCCCCTTGTTCCAGGTCCTCGGCGATCCTCGCCTTGTTAGGCATCGTGAAGGCCACTTTGACACCGGGCGCTTCGGATTTGACAAGCGGGATCAGGTCTGGCGCCAGGATCGACACCGGGTTGTCCGTGGCGGCGATGCGGAAGACGCGCTTGCTGGTCGCTGGCTCGAACACCCGGGCGGTACCGATAAAATCGTTCAGTTGTTCAAGCAGCCGCGCCAGTTCGGGTTGAAGCGCCAGCGCGTGTGGCGAGGCAACCATACCCCTGCCAGAGGTCGAGGGAATGAATAGCGGATCGCCCAACAACTGCCGCAGCCGCATCAGCCGTGCCGACAGCGCCGACTGCGTGATATTCAGGCGGGTCGCGGCATGGGTAACGTTCTTGTCCTTGAGCAAGGCATCAAAGGTCAGCAGCAGCCCAACATCAAATTCCGCAAGAAAGTGATTCAATCTCGGTCTCCGCCGCATATCAGCCGGCATGACATTATCTCGACCACCGTCGTATCATGCGAGATGAAGAGGTAGGCAACGCCGAATTCGAACTGAAACTGCTTCAACAGGTCGAGCAGGCGCGCCTGCACCGGGACGTCGAGCGCCGAGACGACTCGGCACCTATCAGCTTTGGAGCGCCGATCTGGAGCTGATCACCCCTTCCCCGCCCGCCCGAGCACCCGCGCGTAAACCTCCCCGACAATCCCGCGCCGAAACACCAGCACGCAGACCATGAAGATCAGGCCGGTGGCGATGGTCACCGGGAAACCTGATGTGGCGAGGGTGTTTTCCAGGCCGACGACGAGGCTGGCGCCGATGATCGGGCCGACCATGGTGCCGATGCCGCCGAGAAGCGTCATCAGGATGACCTCGCCCGACATCTGCCAGGTGACGTCGGTGAGCGTGGCGAACTGGAAGACGATCGCCTTGAGCGAGCCTGCGAGCCCGGCCAGTGCCGCCGACATGACGAAGGCGCCGAGTTTGTAGCTGGCTACGGAATAGCCGAGCGAAATGGCGCGGTTCTCGTTTTCGCGGATCGAGCGCAGGATCATGCCGAAGGGCGAATTGACGATGCGCCAGATGGCGAAGACGCCGAGCAGGACCACGGCAAGCACGAAATAATAGATGTTCATCGGGGCATTGAGGTCGAGGACGCCGAACAGGACGCCGCGCGGCACGCCCTGGATGCCGTCCTCGCCTTGCGTGAACGGCGCCTGCACGCAGAAGAAGAAGAACATCTGCGACAGCGCCAGCGTGATCATGGCGAAATAGATGCCTTGTCGGCGAATGGCGAAGAAGCCCATGACGAGGCCGAGCAGTGCGGCGCCCGCCATGCCGAGCAGGATGCCGGCTTCCGGCGGCCAGCCCCAGACCTTGACGGCATGCGCGGTGAAGTAGGCGGCGCCGCCGAAGAAGGTGGCGTGGCCGAAGGACAGGAGGCCGGTGTAGCCGAGCAGGAGGTTGAAGGCGCAGGCAAACAGCGCAAAACACAGCATCTTCATCAGGAAGATCGGATAGACGAAGAACGGGGCTGCCAGCAGCGCCAGTATGCCGAGCCCGACCAGCACCCATTCAAGCCGTGCCGAGGGGTTGGCCGATGCCTCGCGGAGCGAAAGCTCTGCCATGTCGGATGTTTCTTCCGCCATGTCAGGCGTCCCTTCCGAACAGGCCGGCCGGCCGGACCAAAAGCACGATCGCCATGATGACGAAGACCACCAAGTTGGAGGCCTCGGGGTAGAAGACCTTGGTCAGGCCTTCGGCGAGGCCAAGCATGTAGCCGGCGACGATGGCGCCGAGGATGGATCCCATGCCGCCGACCACAACGACCGCGAAGACGACGATGATGAGATCCGATCCCATCAGCGGGCTGACCTGATAGATGGGTGCTGCCAGGATGCCGGCGAGGCCGGCGAGCGCTGAGCCGAGGCCGTAGGTGAGGGTCAAAAGCAACGGCACGTTGACGCCGAAGGCCTGGACGAGGCGAGGGTTCTCGGTTGCTGCGCGCAGATAGGAACCGAGCCTGGTCTTCTCGATCAGCGCCCAGGTGCCAAAGCAGACGACCAGCGAGGCGACCACCACCCAGCCGCGATAAATGGGCAGGAACATGAATCCGAGATTGGTGCCGCCGGCCAGCAGCGGCGGCACGGCGTAGGGGTTTCCCGACACGCCGTAATAGTAGCGGAAGATGCCTTCGAGCACGAGCGCGAGGCCGAAGGTGAAGAGCAGGCCGTAGAGCGGATCGGTGTCGTAGAGCCGCGACAGCGCCAGGCGCTCGACCACGACGCCGAACAGGCCGACGATCAGCGGCGCCAGGATCAGCGCCGGCCAATAGCCGATGCCGAGATGGGTGAACAGGAGATAGCCGATGAAGGCGCCCAGCATGTATTGCGCGCCATGGGCGAAGTTGATGACGCGCAGCAGGCCGAAAATCACGGCCAGGCCGAGGCTCAGCATGGCGTAGAAGGAGCCGTTGATCAGGCCGACCAGCAACTGGCCAAGCAATGCCTGGACGGGGATGCCGAAGATCATCGTCATGGCGTCATCATACACCCAGAATTTCGTGGAGCAGCGCCATGCGGTCCGCCAGTTCGCCGGTGGGGAAACCGGCTACGACCTTGCCGTGCTCCATCAGGTAGAAACGGTCGGCGACACGGCTGGCGAAGCGGAAATTCTGCTCGACCAGCAGGATGGTCATGCCGCGCTGCTTCAGCGTCGCCAGCAGCTCGCCGATGCGCTGGACGATGACCGGCGCGAGACCCTCGGTCGGTTCGTCCAGGAGCAGCATCTTGACGCCGGTCCGCAGCATGCGCGCTATCGCCAGCATCTGCTGTTCGCCGCCGGACAGCCGCGTGCCCGGGCTGTTGCGCCGCTCCTTCAGATTGGGGAAGAGATCGAAGATTTCCTCGACGCTCATGCCGCCCGGGGCAACGACGGGCGGCAGCACCAGGTTCTCGTCGACGGTCAGCGTCGAGAAGATGCCGCGTTCCTCCGGCACGAAGCCGATGCCCTGGTGCGCGGTGCGGTGCAGCGGCAGCCGCATCAGGTCTGCGCCGTCGAAAACGACCTTCCCGGTTCGCCGGCGGACCAGGCCCATGATTGCGCGCAGCGTCGTCGTCTTGCCGACGCCGTTGCGGCCGAGCAAGGTGACCGTTTCGCCGGCAAACACTTCAAGGTCGACGCCGTGCAGCGCATGGCCCTCGCCATACCAGGCGTTGAGGCCGCGGACCGCGAGCAGGGGCGAAGCACTAGTCATCGGCTGTGCCCATATAGGCCACCTTCACGCGTTCGTCGCGGCTGACGGTGGCGTAATCGCCGGCCGCGAGCACCTCGCCGCGCTGCATGACGGTTATCCAGTCGCAGAGATCGGCCACCACGGTCAGATTGTGCTCGACCATCAATACCGCGCGGTCGCTCGCCACCGACCGGATGAGGGAGGACACCGTGGCGACGTCCTCATGGCCCATGCCGGCCATCGGCTCGTCCAGCAGCAGCACTTTCGGGTCCAGCGCCAAGGTGGTGGCAATCTCGAGCACGCGCTTCCTGCCGTAGGAAAGATCGCCTGCCAGCCTGTTCGCGGCATCGTCGAGGCCGACGGAACGCAGCAGCTCCATGGCGCGCGGCGTCAACCGGTCGAGCGCCGCCGGCGAGCGCCAGAACTGGACGCCAAGCCCGGCCGGCCGCTGCAGCGCGACGCGCACATTATCGAGCACGCTGAGGTGCGGAAAGATCGCCGATATCTGGAACGAGCGCACCAGCCCCATCCGCGCCACCCTGGCCGGCGAGGTGCGGGTGATGTCGTGCCCAAGCAGCTCGATCCTGCCGCTGGTCGGCGCCAGGAATTTGGTCAGCAGGTTGAAGACGGTGGTCTTGCCGGCGCCGTTGGGTCCGATCAGCGCATGGATGTTGCCATGGCGGACATCGAGGTCGACATTCTTGACGGCGACGAAGCCGGCGAAGTCACGCCGCAGGCCGCGGGCGGAAAGCACCACCCGCGGCTCTTCCGCGTTCAGATCGGGCGGCACCATGGCCGCGCCGGTCACTGGGCGGCCGTCGGACAGCCGCTGTCCTTCTCGCTCAGGAAGGCCTCCTTGCCGGGAATGGTGGCGAGGTATTTGTAATAATCCCAATCCTTGGTGCTCTCGCTGGGCGCCTTGACCTGGTAGAGATACATGTCGTGGACCATGTTGCCGTCGGCCTGGACCTTGCCGCCGGTGATGACGGCGTCGTCCACCGGCAGCGAATGGAGCTGCTTGGCGACCGCTTCGGTCTCGTCGGTGCCGGCCTTGTCGATCGCCTTCAAATACTGCGTCACCGCCGAATAGGTCGCGGCCTGGATCATGTTCGGCATGCGGTTGGTGCGCTTGAAGAAGCGCTGCCCGAATTCGCGGCTCTTGTCGTCGCGATCCCAGTAGTAGCCCTCGGTCAGCACGACGCCTTGCGCCGCCTGCAGGCCGAGCCCATGCACTTCGGCGAGCGTGAACAGGAGTGCTGCCAGGCGCTGGCCGCCCTGCACGATGCCGAATTCGGCCGCCTGCTTGATGGAATTGGAGGTGTCGAGGCCGGCATTGGCGAGCCCGATGACCTTGGCGCCCGACGATTGCGCCTGCAGCAGGAAGGATGAATAGTCGGTCGCGCCGAGCGGATAACGCACCTCGCCCAGCACCTTGCCGCCATGGCTCTCGACGAATTTGGCGGTCTGCTCCTTCAGCGAATAGCCGAACGCATAGTCGACGGTGACGAAGAACCAGCTGTCGCCGCCCTGCTGCACGAGTGAGCCGCCGGTGCCCACCGCCTGCGAATGGGTGTCATAGGCCCAGTGGAAGCCGTAGGGCGAGCACTGCTTGCCGGTGAGGTCGGTGGTCGCCGCACCGGTGACGATGTCGATCTTCTTCTTTTCCTTGGAAATCCCCTGCACGGCGAGCGCGACCGAAGAGGTCGTCAGCTCCATGATGGCATCGACCTGTTCGGTGTCGTACCACTGCCGTGCGATGTTGGAGGCGATATCGGGCTTGTTCTGGTGGTCGGCGCTGATGATCTCGACCGGCGCGCCCTGGACCTTGCCGCCGAAATCCTCGACCGCCATCTTGGCCGCCTCGACCGACCATTTGCCGCCGAAATCGGCGTAGACACCGGATTGGTCGTTGAGGATGCCGATCTTGACCTTGCCATCGGAAATCTCGGCGGCCGAGGCGGTGGTGGCCGCAAGGAGCGCGGCGGAAACGACATAGCATAGCTTCATGAGTCTACTTCCTCCCAGTGTGGATGAATCCGGCCGCCCCCTACGATCGTCATCCGCAAGCAGTATGAAACATTAGGAAAATCAGGCGGAAGGGCAAGGGGCGGCCGCGGATTTCATGACGGCAAGGCCGACCCGATCGCGTGTGACACGAATATGTGAAGTCGGCCGGCACACCAATCTTGTTGAAGTTGGACGGCTTCAGCCCTCGGCGGCGACGAGATGGCCGTTGCCGACATCGCTCAACGCCAGTTTCAGCGGTGCCTCGCCGATCCGGCGGGTGGCGCTGGGGATCTCCTGATCGAGGCGGGCAAAACGGCTTCTGCGCTGCGCGGGATCGGGCACCGGCACGGCTTCGATCAGGCGCTTCGTGTAGGGGTGGCGCGGGTTCGAAAAAACCTGGTCGCGCGTGCCCATCTCGACGATCTGGCCGAGATACATGACGGCGACACGGTCGGAGATGTTCTCGACCACGGCCATGTCGTGCGAAATGAAGAGATAGGCGACGCCGAACTCGCGCTGCAATTCCTTCAACAGGTCAAGCACGCGCGCCTGCACCGAGACGTCGAGGGCCGAGACGCTTTCATCGGCGATGATCAGTTTTGGCCTGAGCGCCAATGCCCGGGCGATGCAGACGCGCTGGCGCTGGCCGCCGGAGAATTCGTGCGGATAGAGCTCCATCTGGTCCGATGACAGGCCGACGCGGTCGAACAAGGCCGCCACCCGCTCGCGACGCTCTTCCTTCGAGGCGATGCCGTGGATGACCAGCGGTTCGGCGACGAGGTCGCCGACGCGCATGCGCGGGTCGAGCGAGGCGAAAGGATCCTGGAAGATCATCTGCACGTCGCGACGCACCGCCTTGCGCTCGTCGCGGCCGAGACCGGACAAATTACGGCCGCCGACAACGATGTCGCCGCTATACGGCACCAGCCCGGCCAGCGCCTTGGCGGTGGTCGACTTGCCGCAACCGGATTCGCCGACCAGCGCCAGCGTCTCGTTGGGCGCGATCGAGAAGCTGACGCCCTCGACGGCATGCACGCGGCGGGTGACCCGGCCGAGAATGCCGCCGCGCAGGTCGAAGCGGACGTGGAGGTCGTTGACCGTGGCAACGGAGCTCGAGTGCTCGGCGGAAAACCCCCTCATCCGGCCCTGCGGGCCACCTTCTCCCCGTGGGGGAGAAGAGAAAGTTGACGTCACGGCCGGTTCCTCATCTTTCCGTTGGGCAGAAGAGACTGGCGCGAACGTCGAAGAACTCCTCTCCCCTGGGGGAGAGGTCAGCCGAGCGGAGCGGAGGCTGGGTGAGGGGGCCAGCGCCGAGTCAGGACCCCGTCGCTTGCCGATGCGCGGCACGGCGGCCAGCAGCTCGCGTGTGTAGTCGGCTTGCGGGCGGGCGAAAATGTCCGACGTCTTGCCTTCCTCGACCATGCGCCCATGCCGCATGATGATGACGCGGTCGGCCATTTCGGCGACCACGCCCATGTCGTGGGTGATCAGGATAACGCTGGTGCCATGCTTTTGCTGCAGGTCGCGCAGCAGTTCCAGCACCTCGCCCTGTACGGTAACGTCGAGCGCCGTGGTCGGCTCGTCGGCGATCAGCACGTCCGGTTCCAGCGCCAGCGCCATGGCGATCATCACGCGCTGGCGCATGCCGCCCGACAGTTCATGCGGAAATTGCCTTAGCCGGCTTTCGGCTTCCGAAATGCGCACCGCCTTCAGCGCCTCGACGGCGCGCTGGCGGGCCTGGCTGGGCGACAGGCTGGTATGCGCCTCGATGGATTCGGTGAGCTGGCGGCCGATCGACAGCACCGGGTTGAGCGAGGTCATCGGTTCCTGGAAGATCATGGCGATGCGGTCGCCGCGAATGCGCCGCATCCGGCGTTCGTCGAGGGCGGTCAGCTCGGTCTCGCCCAAATGGACCGTGCCGGCGGAGATGCGCGCGGCGGGCTGCGGCAGAAGCTGCATGATGGCCAGCGCGGTCATGGATTTGCCGGAGCCGGACTCGCCGGCGATGCACAGCGTCTCGCCGCGGGAGAGCGTCAGGGAGAGGTTGGAGACGACCTCGCGGGAGCCCTCCTCGCCGCGCACGGAGACGGAGAGGTTGGTTATGGTGAGGATGGGATTGGTGGTCGAGGTCATTGCAGGCGCAGGGTTCCGAGAGGTTTGGTGCGGCACGCCCCCCTCTGTCCTGCCGGACATCTCCCCCTCAAGGGGCCTGTTGCGCAATCCTGGCATTGTGATTCACTTCGACTATTGCTCGGAGGGATTTGCGATGGCGGTGAAGCGGACGGGACAGATGAGCTTTGTCGAGGCGTTCCTTGGGAACAAGGCGGTTGGCTCGTCGGGAATCCTGGATCGGATCGAGTCGCTGGTGAAGTGGTACCGTTTCGAGAAGCTGCTTGGCGGGCTCAATCATGGTGGTCCGGGCCATCCCGGCTGGCCAGCGCTGGTTCTCTTCAAGGCCCTGCTCTTGCAGTCGCTTTACGGGCTGTCGGACCGCGAGTTGGAGGAAGCGCTCGCCGACCGGCTGTCGTTCCGCCGCTTCGTGGGGCTGGCCCTCGACGAGACGGTGCCCGACCACACGGTGCTCAACCGCTTCCGCAATCTTTTGATCGAGAAGGGACTTCTGGACAGGCTGTTTGGCGAACTCGACCGGCAGTTGGAGAAAGCCGGCGTGATGCTGAAGCGCGGCGCGATGCTGGACGCGACCCTGATCGAGGCGGCCTCGGCGCCGAGCTCCGGCAAGCGGGCCTCGCTCGATCCGGACGCTGCTTTTGGCGGGGCCAGGAAGAAGGGCGGCTTCACCTTCGGCTACAAGGCCCATGTCGGCGTGGACGAGGGTTCCGGCCTGATCAGGACTGTGATCACGACGCCGGCCAACGTCAACGACACCGAGCCAGCCGACGGCCTGATCGTCGGCGACGAGAAGGTGGTATGGGCGGATGCAGCCTACCACACCCACGCCCGCCAGGCGCGGCTCAAGGCGCGCGGCTCGCCCGCCGGCCCAACAAACACCATCCCGAACTGCCGCCCCGCCTCAAGCTCTACAACCGCTTGATCGCGCGGCGCAGGGCGGCGGTGGAAACCACATTCGCCACGCTCAAGAACCGCATGCGTCTCACCCGCATCCGCTATGTCGGCCTCGTCAAGGCAACGGCCCAGATCATGCTCGCCACCATCGCCTTCAACATGAGACGATGGGCGGCGATCACGCCATAGCTGCGCCCGAAATCCGCCAAACGCCGCAAAGGCGCGGCTCCCAAACCCCGAAAAGCCTCCAAAGCAACGAAAATGGCCGCCCTCAATCCTCACAACACGCCTCCCGCAATATTGCGCAACAGGCCCTCAAGTGGGGAGATTGGCAGCTTCGCCGACTCGCCTTCTTGATGACAATGATGGTTGGCGAAGACCGAGGTGACATCCGATCTCCCGCCTTGAGGGGGAGATGCCCGGCAGGGCAGAGGGGGGTGCCTTGGCGCTGACCCAACTTCATTCAAACACGCAACGGGGAAAATAGAACGACACCACCCAGTTCGGCATGTCGACAATCTCGCTGATCCTGAGATCGCCGCAGACCGAGGCCAGCATGTAGGCTTCGACCGGGTCGATCTGGTAGCGGCCGGCGAGCAGGTCGACCATCTGGGTAACCGCTTCCTTCGCGCCACTCATCAGGTCCGGACCGATCCCCGTCGTCACCTCATAACCCTTGGCATCGAGATGCCTGGTCACCGGTCCCGATGTGGTGAAGCGTGGCGTCTTCAGCCGCGCATCTTTCACCAAATCGAGTTTCAGCACGACATCCATCGGGCTTTCGATGGCCGTGCCGCAGACCTCGCCGTCGCCTTGCGCGGCGTGGGTGTCGCCGACCGAGAACAGCGCGCCCGCCACCTCCACCGGCAGATAGAGCGTGGTGCCGGCGGCGAGATCGCGGATGTCGAGATTGCCGCCGACGCGGCGCGGCGGCACCACCGAGTGGTGGCCCATCTCAGCCAGCGCATTGCCGATCGTGCCGGCGAATGGCTTCAGCGGCACACGGGCGTTTTTGCCGAACAATGCCGGCTCGAGCGAGACGGCGTCGTATTTCCAGATGTTCAGCGCCGGCTCCTTGAAGTCGTCGGCGAGCAGGCCAAAACCCGGAATGTTCGCCGTCCAGCCGAAACCGGACGGTTTGAACACCTCGATCGTCACCTTCAGCGCGTCGCCCGGCTCGGCACCCTCGACGAAGATCGGACCGGTGACCGGATTGATCTGGCCAAAGTCGAGCTTGGCAATGTCGGCGGCGGTGCTATCCGGCTTCAGCTGGCCACCGCCGGCATCCAGGCACTGGAACTCGATGGTCGAGCCGGGCGCCACACGCTCGGCCGGGACAAACGAATTATCCCAGCCGAAATGGTGATGGCGCCCGTGGATGGTGTAGTCGCAGTTATTGCACATCTTTTACGTACACATTGTCGTAGTTGATCGGGATATGGACCGGGTCGACATAGAGATTGTCGGCGCCGCCCATGCGGGCCGATTTCATGGTGAAGCGCTGCTCGTTGAAGACCGGCGCCCAGGGCGCGTCCTCCATCACCTTGTCGTAGATGGCGCTCCACATCTTGTCGCGCTCGGGGGCCTTGGCCGGGTCGACCACCGAGTCCGCCTCGGCCGCCTTGGCATCGAGATCCTTGTTGCAATACCACGACCAGTTCCAGCCGCCGGGAACCGCGCCGGCGCAGCCGAGGATCGGGCCGTAGAAGTTGGACGGATCGGGGAAGTCGGCGATCCAGGCCATGCCGCCCGACCAGATCATAGGCGCGCCGGCCTTGTCGCCGCCGGCGGCAATGACGTTGGCCTGCGCCAGCGACTGGATGCTGGCCTTGATGCCGATCGCCGCCAGGTCCTGCTGGATCGCCTGGGCGATGCGCGGGTTGGGGTCGGTGTTCATGGCGAACAATTGCGTCTCGAAGCCATCGGGATGGCCGGCCTCGGCCAGCAGCGCCTTGGCCTTGGCGACATCATAGGGATAGCCCTTGTACTCCGTGTCGTAGCCCGGCATCGACGGCGGCAGCGGCTGGTTGGCCGGCACGGCGCGACCGTTGATGATCTGGATGATGCGCGCCTTGTTGAGCGCCATGTTGACGGCCTGGCGCACCTTCACATTGTCGAACGGTGCCATGGTGGTGTTCATGGTGACGTAGCCGGTGTGCAGCTGGCCGCCTTCGACGACGCGCGCCTTCTGCTCGGGATCGGCCATCACCTCCTGGAATTTTGCCGGCGGAATGCCGTCGCCGGGCACGTCGATCTCGCCCTTCTGCAGGCGCAGCAGCGCCACGATCGGCTCCTGGCCGATCTCGAAGGTGATCTTGTCGAGATGCGGCAGGCCCTTGTGCCAGTAGTCCGGGTTGCGCTCGAAGACGATGCGCTGGCCGAGCGTCCACTCGGCCAGCTTGAAGGCGCCGGTGCCGACCGGGTGCTTGCCGAAATCGGCGCCGTATTTCTCGACCTCCTCCTTCGGCACGACATGCGAGAAGTTGATGGCCATGACATGCAGGAAGGTGGCGTCCGGGCGGGTCAGTTCGAACTTCACCGTGTAGGGGTCGACGACGGTGACACCGGCTAAGCTTTCGGCCTTGCCGGCGGCGACATCCTCATAGCCCTTGATCGAGCCGAAGAAGCCGGCGCCGGGGCTCTGCGTCTTCGGATTGGTGACGCGGTCGAGCGAATATTTGACATCGTCGGCGGTCATCTCGCGGCCATTGTGGAACTTCACGCCATGGCGCAGCTTGAAGGTGAAGGTCTTGCCGTCAGGCGAAATCTCGTAGCTCTCGGCGAGGTCGGGCTTGAGATTGGTGGTGCCGGGCTCGTACTCCATCAGCCCGTCGAACAGGCTCTTGATCATCGACCAGTTCTGCCAGTCATAGCCGATCGCCGGATCGAGGGTCGCGACGTCGTCCTTGTAGGTGATGGTGATGGCGCCGCCCTGCTTGGCGTTGGGATCGATCGTGTCCTCGGCCCGGGCGCTCGTCATGCCAAGCATCAGCGCCAGCGCCGATGCGGCCACGGTCGATGCGAGAAACTTTTTCATTGTTATGTTCCCTTTCTCTGTTTGTGTTCTTGGTTTCATCCGAGCTTGATGCTCATCTCAGTTTGATACGGGGGTCGATGAAGGGCGCGATGATGTCGGCCAGGAGGTTGCCGAGCACGATGGCGAAGGCCGAGACCAGGGTGACGCCCATGATGATCGGGATGTCGACGCGCTGGATGGCCTGCCATGCGAGCTGGCCGATGCCTGGCCAGCCGAACACGCTTTCGACGACGACGATGCCGCCCATGAAGATGCCGATGTCGATGCCGATCATGGCGATGACCGGCAGGATGGCGTTGGGCAGAGCGTGGCGGAAGATGATGGCGCCGCGCGCCAGACCTTTGGCACGCGCGGTGCGCACATAATCCTGGCGCAGCACGTCGATCATCGACGAGCGCATCATGCGCGCGTACCAGCCGGCACCGAGGATGCCCATGGTCAGCGAGGGCAGCACGAGGTGGCGCCAGGTGCCGTAGCCGCCGATCGGGAACCAGCTCAGCCTGACGGCAAAGACGTAGAGCAGCAGCAGACCGACGACGAATTGCGGCGCCGAGACGCCGACGAAGGAGGCGACCATCAAGGTCTGGTCGGTGGCGGTGCCGCGCTTGACGGCTGCGATCAGGCCCATGGAGAGACCGATCAGCAGTTCGCACAGGATGGCGCCGAGCATCAGAAGCAGGCTGGCCGGCAGCCGTGAGACGATGAGCTCGGTCACCTCGGAGCGCTGGATATAGGAGCGGCCGAGATCGCCGCTGACGAGCTTGGTCAGGTAGTGCCAGTACTGGACGACGAAGGGCTGGTCGAGGCCGAGCTGCTGGCGGATGTTCTCGACCGTCTGCGGCGTGGCGCTGCGGCCGGCGATCTGGCGCACCGGATCGGCGGGCAGGAGATAGAGCAGCGCGAAAGTGATCAGCGAGACGCCGAGCAGGATCAGCAGCGATTGGATCAGGCGGCGGCCGAGATAGGCGATCATGCCCGGCCCCTCTGCGTCGGGTCGAGGATGTCGCGCAGCGCATCGCCGATCAGGTTGAAGGCCAGCGCCAGCGCCAGGATCGCGGCGCCGGGGAAGAACACCAGCCAGGGCGCCGCCTGAAAGTAGGTCTGGTTCTCGAAGATGATGTTGCCCCAGGAGGCCGTCGGCGGCTGCACGCCGATGCCGAGGAAGGAGAGCGTGGCTTCGAGCAGCACGGTGGTCGAGATGCCGAGCGTGCCCCAGACGATGATGGTCGGCAGGAGATGCGGCAGGATGTGGCGAAACAGGATGCGCGGCGCGCTCGCCCCGATGGTGCGCTCGGCATCGATGAACTCGCGTTCGGCGAGCGAAGACGTCTCGGTGTAGATGACGCGAGCGGTCTGCACCCAGTTGACCAGCGCGATCACCATCGCCACGATCCACAGGCTGGGCTGGAATACCGCCGCCAGGCAGATGGCGAGCAGAAGCGCGGGAAAGGCCATCATCAGATCGGTGAAGCGCATCAGCGCGCTGCCGATCCAGCCGCGGAAATAGCCCGCGGTGACGCCGACAAGCGTGCCGATGAACAGCGCCACGCCATTGGCGACGATGCCGATGATCAGCGAGGTGCGGGCGCCATAGAGGATGCGGGTCAACAGGTCGCGCCCGAGCAGGTCGGTGCCCAGCCAGAATTTTGCGCTCGGCGGCAAAGGCGAGCCCTCGATGGTCAGGCCGTCGAACATCTGTTCGTTGGGATCATAGCCGGTCAGCCACGGCGCCAGGATCGCGCCCGCGACGACGACGCCGACGATGACCAGGCCGAGCAGCGCAAGGCGCCGCTTGACCAGCCGGCGCCAGACGCCGGCGCGCGGCTTGGCCGGCATGCGTCCGGCCGTGAGATCAGGCGCGATGGGACTGGTCATCGCCGCTCTCTTCTCCGGTCTTGGCATCTCCCGTTACGTCTTCGGTCATCGCCACGATACGTCGCGCGGCGTCCTCGACGCTGATCTGCCAGCTCATCGCCAGCGAGCGCAGCTGCGCATAGGCGCGGTCGTCGTCGCTGCCTTTCGACAAAGCCGAGACAGCCCGCACGATGGTCTGGCGTTCGGCGACGCGCTGGCGCAGCGCGGCGATCTCGCCGGCTAAATGTTTTCTCGCCTCGAATCCCTGGCGCGCGATGAGCAGCGCGCTGTAGACGCCGGCATTGCCGACCGGCTTCAGGAGCTGGGCGTCGGCCTTGTGCGACAGCGCCCATTCTATGCGGCCGGGCGCCTCGGAGCCGATCAATGCCACCAGTGGCATCGGCGCCTCGCCCGGCTTCCAGGGGAATTGCTCGTCGAAACCGAGATCGGCGTCGAAGAAGACGAAGTCCGCGGCCAGCGCCTCCGGCGCCAGTTCCGGCCAACAGTCGACGGTGACCAGGCCGATAGCCGACAATTGCCTGGTGATCGCCTGCACCGTCGGGTGCGGACGATGCAGGACAAAGGCCCTGGCGCCGCCAAGATTGGGGATGCGCGGGGTCCGGGTCACGACACCACCCGCAAGCGCGGCCGGCCGAATGTTTTTGCGGGGTCGTAGCGCGACAGATAGGGGTCCGGTGCGACCTCGTCCTCTCGGCTGACGACTTCGAAGTAGCCATCCGCGATCCGGCCGATGATGACAGGCAGCGTGGCGTGCTGGGAGTGCGCATCGATGGCGATCGGGCCGAGCCGGGTGGAGAAGCGCCGTTCGGCGAAGGCTTTTGAAAATTCCGCCGGACCGGCGTCGGGGTCGCGCGACAGCACGTCGGCCATCACTTGCACCGAGGCATAGGCGGAGGCTTCGAAGGAGGAGGCGAAGGCGGCCGGCCTTGGCGCGAAATAAGGCCCGACCGATAGATGGCCCTTGCCCGTTTCGCCGATCGCCGGCAACTCGCCTTCGGTTAGGTTGCAGGAGATCACCGGGCAAGAGTCAGGACTGAAAGCGGCATCCTCGCCCGCCAGATCACGATAGGCCGCCAGGAAGGCATAGGACGAGGTGCCGATCAGATTGTTGAGGATGAAATTCGGCCGCGTCGCCCGGATTTCGGCGATCAGCCGCGACACGTCGGTCTCGCCGATGCGCAGATAGCGCTCGCCCAAAACCTTGCCGCCGGCGTCGGCGATCAGGTCGCGTGCCACGCGGTTCATCTCCCAGCCCCAGATGTAGTTCGAGCCGAGCAGAAAACCGTCGGCACCGAAGCGCGGCACGGCATGGGCCAGCAGCGGCACCAGATGCTGGTTGGGACAGGCATGCATGTAGACGACATGCTCGTTGGCCTCGAAGCCCTCATAGGGGCAGGCATACCAGAGCATGCCGCCGGCCTTTTCCAGCACCGGAATCGTCTCCTTGCGGCTCCAGGAGGTGACGCAGCCGACGACGTGGCGCGCGCTGCTGGTCCTGAAAATGTCCTCGCACAGCATCGCGTAGCGATCGGCATTGCTTTGCGGATCGCGCTCAACCGGTACCAACTCGATGCCCGAGCTCCTGTCGGCATTGATGTCGGCGATGGCGCGCATGGCGCCGATGCGGCACGCATCGGAAACGAGCTGGTAGCTCCCGGAGCGAGAATAGAGGATGCCGATCTCGATGCGCCGTTTCAAACAGAACCCCAGAAATGACAATGCCCCGCAGCCAGCGCCGGGAAGGGCGAGGCATACGAGGCATGTTTGCCGCCCGGCGATCAAAGCCGGTATTTGCCTCAGCGTATTCGGTCCGGCGGCTCAGTCAAGCCCTCAACGCCATCCGCGTCAAACACCGAGTGTCCGGCCATCGCTGGTTCCCGAGAAATCCGCTGCCGCTATTTGGCCGCCGGCCTGTGTTGTCGGGCATAGGCCACGCAAGCATCCACGGTGGAGACACAAAGCGCGTCGCGCTTGTTCGGCAGGTTGTTGTCGCCGGCGTAGGCAACTTCAGCGACGCGGCCGCCGACCATGCGAACCTGCGTGTCGCAGTAGCCGCCGGGAGCGACATTGACGGAACCGCCGACCGTCGGGATGGCCCCCACGGCCAAGGCAGGAACGACGACGCTGAGATTGCCGCGCTGGACGACGCGCTTATAGGTCCAGATCTGCCCGGACTGGCCGACATCCGCGGTGGCGGTCGGAAACCCCGCGCACATTCGAACGTCGGCTTCGCTGAGGCCGACCATCTCCTTGCGAGCGGCCGCCGCGGTGGGATCGACCTTGGTCATGCGCGACGTGTCGTCGGGAACGACGCAGGAAGACTGGACGACGATGATGAGGCCAGAAAGGGCAAGCTTTCGAATATAGGAAAATGTCATACCGATTAGTTGGGATCGCGTGGCGCCCGGCCGCCCTCTCTACCTAGGCAAGCAGACCGCCGGATCAACCCGCACGCCTTCACGAAAAGGTGGCTGGGCAAGCCGCAGAGCTTTTGACTTCCGCTCGCCATGGATGAACCCGCCGGACGAAGGACGTCCATCATTTCCGGGCGATGTCCTCGAAGCGCGTCTTGTGCTCCCTTCCCCGGAATTTTTGAGAGAATATTCCCGGCTTTGCCGAGAACGGCGAAACATGTTCTTTGATAAAATCGATAGAATTTCTGACGATGTGACCTGGGCAATCCGCCTTGCTGCCATGACTTCACAACCGCAGAGATCAATCATGTCCGACCTCACCAACACTTCGTCTTTTTCCCCCAGGTCAACCCTGAACCGCCGCAGCGGCCTGGCTCTGCTGTTCGCCTCGGCTGTTGCTATCGGCAGCCTGATGGCACCGCATGTGTCGTTCGCCGAGGACAAGAAGGCGATCAAGGTCGGCATCATCAGCGGCGAGGACGAGGATGTCTGGCGCGTCGTGGTCGCTAAAGCCGCCGAGAAGGGCCTGAGCATCGAGACCGTGGTGTTCAACGACTACACCCAGCCCAACGAGGCGCTGGAGCGCGGCGAGATCGACGCCAACGCCTTCCAGCACCAGCCTTATCTCGACAACCAGATCAAGACGCAGGGCTATCACATCGTGCGCGTCGGCTATACCGGCGTGTGGCCAATCGGCCTCTACTCAAAGAAGTACAAGGAGGTCGCGGACCTGCCGGAGGGCGCGGTGATCGGCCTGCCGAACGACCCGTCCAACGAAGGCCGGGCGCTGCGCGTGCTGCAGAATGAGGGCGTGATCAAGCTCAGGGATGGCACCGGCATTCTCGCCACCACCGCCGACATCGCCGAAAATCCCAAGAAGGTCGAGATCAAGGAACTCGACGCCGGCATCGTCGGCCGTTCGGTCGAGGACCTCGACGCCGCCGTGGTCAACACCGACTGGGCGCTGAAAAGCGGCCTGACGCCGGAAAACCGCATCGCCCAGGAGCCTATCGCAGACAATCCCTACCGCAACTTCATCGCGGTGAAGGCCGGCAACGAAAACGAGGCCTGGGTGAAGACGCTGGTGGCGTCCTACCAGAACGACGCGGTCAAGGCCGAGTTCGACAAGGTCTACAAAGGCACAGGCCTCAGCGCCTATTAAGACCATCCGGGCACTGATGTGCCTTTGGCCGGGACAGCGGTCCGCGCAATGCGCGGGCCGCGATCGTATTTTCAGGATCCGCCTATGAACCAGCATTTCACCGCACCCACCGAGCCCGGGGATCAGGCCGCTACACAGGACGTGGTGCGGCTTGTCGACCTGAAGCGCCGTTTCGGCGCGACGGCGGCGCTCGACGGCATTTCCTTGACGGTGCGCCAGGGGGAGATCCTCGGCATCATCGGCCGCAGCGGCGCCGGCAAATCGACGCTGATCCGCTGCCTGAACGGGCTGGAGCGTCCCGATTCCGGCGAGGTCTTCATCGAGGGCCGCGAGATCAGCCGGCTTGGCGAACGCGACCTGCAGCCGCTGCGGCGGCGCATCGGCATGATCTTCCAGCATTTCAACCTGCTGTCGGCCAAGACGGTCGAGGACAATGTGGCGCTGCCGCTCAAGATCGAGGGCCGGCCGAAGGCGGTGCGGCTGAAGCGAGCAGCAGAACTGCTCGATCTCGTCGGCCTGTCGGAGAAGGCGAAAGCCTATCCGGCGTCGCTCTCCGGCGGCCAGAAGCAGCGTGTCGGCATTGCCAGGGCGCTTGCCGCGCGGCCAGCGCTGCTTCTGTCGGACGAGGCGACCTCGGCGCTCGACCCGGAGACGACCCGCTCCATCCTTGCCTTGCTGAAAGACATCAACCGGCGGCTCGGCCTGACCATCCTGCTGATCACCCATGAGATGGAGGTGATCCGCTCGATCGCCGACCGCGTGGCGGTGATCGACGCCGGGCGCATCGTCGAGGAAGGGCCAGTCTGGTCGGTGTTCGCCGATCCACGTTCCGAGATCACCCGCAGCCTGCTCGGCGCCATCCGCCCGCAGCTTCCGCCGGAGCTGGCGGCGCGGCTGCTGCCGGCGGGCGGCACCGAAACGATCTTGCGCGTCGACGTGGCGGGCGAAGCGGCGCGGGGGCCGCTGCTATCCGACCTCGCCGCCGCCGTGCCCGGTGCTTTTCGCCTCATCCATGGCGGCATCGACCATATCCAGCAACAGCCGGTCGGAACGCTGTTCCTCTCCATCTCCGGCAGCGACGCAAGCCACCTCGCAGAAGTGATCACATTCCTGAAGTCCCGCCAGGCGCGGGTGGAGGTACTTGGCCATGTCGCCGATCCTGTTTGAGCTTCTGTTGCGATCGATCTGGGAGACGGTGCTGATGACGGCCGCCTCCGGCCTGATCTCACTGGTGTTCGGCCTGCCGCTCGGGCTGGCCTTGATCGCCACCGAACGCGGCGGCATTGCCGAAAGCCCGTGGGTGAACCGCGTGCTCGGCGCCGTCATCAACGGCTTCCGCTCGGTGCCCTTCATCATCCTTCTGGTGGCGCTGATCCCGATTACACGGCTGATCGTCGGCACGTCGATCGGCACATGGGCGGCGATCGTGCCGCTGTCGATCGCCGCAACGCCCTACTATGCGCGTATCGCCGAAGTCTCGCTGCGCGAGGTCGACCACGGCCTGATCGAGGCGGCGCGCGCCATGGGCGGCAACCGTTGGACGATCATCCGCGAGGTGCTGGTGCCGGAAGCGTTGCCTGGCATCGTCGCCGGCTTCACGGTGACGCTGGTCACACTCATCGGCGCCTCGGCAATGGCGGGCGCCATCGGCGCCGGCGGCCTCGGCGACCTCGCCATCCGATACGGCTATCAGCGGTTCGAGACGTCGGTGATGGTCGCCGTGGTGATCGTGCTGATCATCCTGGTCTGCGGCATCCAGTGGGTGGGTGACCGGCTGGTGGCGAGACTGGATCGGCGGGGGTGATGAGCCGGCTGAATATTCGCGTTTGACCGGAGCCTCCCCAATTTTCGTCATACCAGGGCGGAGCAGCCGCGAAGCGGCGTCGCGGAGACCCTGGTATCCATGCCGGGACTTCGACCGAAAGTGCAGCGGATCAGGTTCTGCGGCGTCGCAACGCTCTGAGGTCGCGGCATGTATCTCGGGTCTGCGCCGCGTCGCTACGCTCCTTGCTCCGCCCGTGGATGACGAAGACGTTTCGGCTAATCGCCAAGGCAATCCATCGGCGCAACCGGGCTAGCCTCTCAATCTTATCCCTTCCGGGTCGAAGAATGGCATCGGCGCGACGACCGCGCGTACAGGCTTGCCGTCGATGTCGATGCTGAGCCCGGTTCCGACCGAGGTGAACGGCAACCGCAAATGCGCTGTCTTTCCGATCATCGTCGGAGACGGAAACGACATGTGCTGCGGCGATCACGGCGCGGTGAGGAACCGCACAATGACCGACAGTTTTAGCCGGCGCGTTGCTTTTCCGTTGCTTCGCGATCAACGACTCCTGCCGACAGCACGACGCCGAATTTTTCCCAGGCTTGCCGTGGGGTATAGTACCCCAGGGCCACATCGCGCAGCACCTGATCGGCATCGCGCTGACGCGGATCGCCATAGCCGCCACCACCCGGCGTGCCGACGCGCACGCGGTCGCCGGCCTTTAGCGAGATGTCCTGCTCCTTGGAGAGGTGCGGCGGTACGTGTTCCCCGCCATTGCGGAAGACGATCACGCTGTTGGGCTCGCCATCCCCACCGCCAAGGGCGCCCTGCGGGCCGAAGCGGCCATGGTCCATGACGAAGGAGGCACGCGCCTCGCCGCGCAGGATCTCGACCTCGTAGGCGAGGCCAAAACCGCCGCGATGCTTGCCGGCGCCGCCCGAGCCTTCGCGCAAGGCATAGTGCCGGTAAAGCACCGGAAAGGCCTGCTCCATGATCTCGACCGGCGGCGACTTGGAGATGCCGATGGTCGAGCAGCCATTGGTGAGGCCGTCATGGCCTGAATTGCCGCCATAGCCGCCGCCGGAGATCTGGTACATGACGTAGTCGCGGCCGCGCGCGGGGTCGTTGCCGCCGAGCGCGAAATTACCGCTGGAGCCGGCAGGTGCGGCCGTCACCTTGTCGGGCAGTGCCTGCACCATGGCCGCGAACACCGCCTCGGCAATGCGCTGCGACACTTCGGCCGCACAGCCCGATACGGGGCGCGGATACTTCGCGTCGAGGAAGGTGCCTTCCGGCCGCTTGACGATCAGGGGCTCGAAAGCGCCGGCGCTGATCGGCACATCGGGGAAGATGTGGCGCATGGCGAGATAGACCGAGGACAGGGTCGTCGCCAGCACGCTGTTCATCGGCCCCGCACAGGGCTTTGACGACCCCGAAAAATCGAAGGTCAGCGTGTCGCCCTTCTTCTCGACGGCGAGCGCGATGGTCAGCGGTTCGTTGACCACCCCGTCGGAATCGACAAAGGCCACGGAGCGGTAGGTGCCGTCGGGAATGGCCGCTATGTTGGCGCGCATCTGCTCGGCGGCACGGCGGCGCAGTTCGGCGATCGCTTCGACAACCGTTTCATCCCCGTAACGATCCAGGATTCCATCGAGCCTGTCCTGGCCGATCAACAGCGCGGCGGCCTGGGCCCGGATGTCGCCGATGCGCTGGTCGGCAACCCGGATGTTGGAGCAGATGATGGCGTAGATTTCGGGATCGAGCACGCCCTTCTTGAACAGCTTTACCGGCGGCAGCCGCAGGCCCTCCTGCTCGACCGCCGTTGCCGAGGCCGAAAAGCCGCCCGGCACCGAACCGCCAATGTCGGGCCAATGGCCTGTGTTCGACAACCAGCAGAAGATCTTTTCACCCCGATAGACCGGCATGACGAAGCGCACATCCATCAGATGCGTGCCGCCGAGATAGGGGTCGTTGACGATATAGATGTCGCCCGGCTCAGGCGGCAGGCAGCGGCCATCGGCGATCATCTCGATCACCGTCCTGGTCGAATATTGCATGACGCCGACAAACACGGGCAGGCCCTGGCTGCCTTGTGCGATCAGCGAGCCATCGACGGCCGAATAGATGCCGTCCGAGCGGTCATTGGCCTCGGCGATCACGGGCGAGAAAGCGGCGCGCGAAAAGGTCAGGTCCATCTCGTCGCAGACCTGCTGCAAGGCGGCCTGGAGAACCGAAAGGGTAATGGCGTCGAGCTTCATTTCAGGCCTCGCCAATGTCGATGATGATGTTCCCGTCGGCGTCCGATCGCGCGCGGTCGCCGGGTTCGAGCACGGTCGTCGCGTCCATCTGTTCGAGGATCGCCGGGCCTTCGATGACCGCGTCGAGCGGCAGCTTTTCCCTGATATACACCGGCGTGTCATGCCAGCGGCCGCCATACCAGACCGGCCTGATCTCGCGCCGCGCCTCGTCGAGCGTTTTTGCCCGCCCGGCCGGGTCGATCAGGCGTGACAAGTCGATCGCCGGACGCACGCCGGTGACCGAGGTGTTGAGGTTGACGAGGTTGGCGCGGATTTCCGGCAGCTCCACCTTGAAGCGGGCGAAATAGGCTTTTTCGAACAGGGACTGCAATTCGTGCCGGGTAACCGAGGAGGACGGCAACGGCACGTTGATGATGTGGGTCTGGCCGACGAACTGCATGTCGGCGGAGTGGGTGACGCGGATCGTTTCCGGCTTCACCGCTTCCTTGGCGATCAGCTCTTCGCCTTCGTTACGGTGCCGTTCCAATACTTGACGGACCCGGCTTTCATCAAGCACGGCCACGGGTTGGTTGATGGTGTTGACGAAGTCATGGCGCAGATCGGCGACGACGCAGCCGAGCGCATTGGTGATGCCCGGACGCGCTGGCACCAGCACTTTGGGCAGGCCGAGTTCACGCGCGAGCGCGGTGGCATGCAGCGGCCCGGCGCCGCCGAAGGCGAACAGCGCGAAATCGCGGGGATCATGGCCGCGCGATACCGAGACCATGCGAATGGCGCCGGCCATCTTCATGTTGCCGAGCCTGAGCACTGCGCCCGCGGCCTCGACGCCCGACAGGCCCGTTGCCTTGCCGATCCTGTCCTCGAAGATGCCGGTGACGCGCTCTGATGTGACCGGCTTGTCGACGGCGAGCAGCTTCTTCGGCGCCAGCCTGCCGAGCACCAGATTGGCGTCGGTGATCGTCGGCTCGGTCCCGCCGCGCCCGTAGCAGATCGGGCCGGGATTAGCGCCCGCACTTTCCGGACCGATCTGGATCAGGCCGGCCGCGTCGACGCGGGCGATCGAGCCGCCGCCGGCGCCTACCGTGTGCACCGCCACCATCGGCACATGGATCGGCATGGCATATTCGATCTCGATCTCGTTCGAGACCGCCGGCTCGGCGTTGCGGATCAGCGCCACGTCGGTCGAGGTGCCGCCCATGTCGTAGGTGACGAGGTTTTCGAAGCCGGCGCGCTTGCCCGTATAGGCGGCGGCGATGACGCCGGAGGCGGGGCCCGACATGACCGTCTTGGCCGATTCACGTGTGACGAAGCGGGCCGAGATCATGCCGCCATTGCCGTTCATGATGAGAAAATCGCGGGCATAGCCCTTGTCGGCCAATTCCCTGCGCAGCCGCTCGACATAGCGCTCCAGGATCGGCTGCACCGAGGCGTTGACCGAGGCGGTCACGCCGCGCTCGAATTCGCGCGCTTCCGACAGCAGCGCGTGGCCCGTGGTGATGTAGCCGTTCGGCCAGAATTCGGCGGCGATTTCGGCGGCGCGGCGCTCATGCGACGGGTTGGCGTAGGAATGCAGGAAATGGATGACGAGGGATTCGCAGCCGGCCGCGATCAGCGTCTTCACCGCCGCGCGCATCTCGTCCTCGTCAAGCGGCGTGCGGACGGCGCCTGATGCCTCGACGCGCTCGGACACTTCGAGGCGCAGATTGCGCGGGATGACCGGAACGAACGTGCCCGTCATGCCATAGGGCTGCGGCCGGGTCCGCCGCCCAAGCTCGATCACGTCGCGAAAACCGCTGGTGGTGATCATGCCGGTCTTGGCCAGCCGGCGCTCCAGCACCGCATTGGTGGTAGTGGTCGTGCCATGCACGATGAGGTCGATGCCGTCGATCGGAAAGCCGGTGGCGCCAAGCGCCGAAACCACGCCAAAGGCCTGGTTGTCGACCGTGGTCGGGGTCTTGGCCAGATACACCTTGCCACCGTCCTTGCCGTCGATCAGGAGCAGGTCGGTGAAGGTTCCGCCGACATCGATGCCGGCGACGACGCTGCCCAGGGAATCCGGTGGCTGCACCGAAAAATTCTCTTTCATTGTCGAAACCCGAAATGCTGGGACTACGGATATGCCACAGTTTGGAAAGGTGTTTTACGGCGGCATCTTGACGCAAATATCGTTTGTATACTAATAAATTCCCGACACAAGAGCTTACCGCTTCGGTAGCGTGCATGGCACGCCGGAACCTGAATGGTTCGGGCGCCCACGGGAAAGTTTGGCGCCCGCGTCTGTAATTGGGCGAGAAGGTTGGAATTGATGAACACCACGCCCGCGTTCAACACCGCTGAAGCCCGCCCGCTGCAGTTTCCGATTCCGGCCAATGTCTATGCCGAGACGGTCGTCTCGGTGAAGCACTACACCGACCGGCTGTTCTCGTTCCGCATCACGCGCCCGCAGTCGCTGCGCTTCCGCTCGGGCGAGTTCGTGATGATCGGCCTGCCCAATGCCGAGAAGCCGGTATATCGCGCCTACTCCGTCGCCAGCCCGGCCTGGGACGAAGAGCTGGAATTCTTCTCGATCAAGGTGCCGGACGGCCCGCTGACCTCGGAACTGCAGAAGATCCAGGTCGGCGACACCGTCATCATGCGCCAGAAGTCGACCGGCACGCTGGTTGTCGACGCGCTGACCCCGGCCAAGCGCCTGTTCATGATCTCGACCGGCACCGGCATCGCGCCCTTTGCCAGCCTGCTGCGCGACCCCGACACCTACGAGAAATTCGATCAGCTGGTCCTGACCCACACCTGCCGCGACAATGCCGAGCTGATCTACGGCCAGGAGTTGGTGGCGGCACTGGAAAGCGACCCGCTGATCGGCGAGCTGACCGCCGGCCGCGTCACGCTCTACAATTCGACGACCCGCGAGGGGTCGGCACGCATGGGCCGCATCACCGCGCTGATCGGCTCCGGCAAATTCTACAGTGATCTCGGCGTCGAGAAGCTCGATCCCAAGACCGACCGCATCATGATCTGCGGCTCGATGCACATGCTGAAGGATGTCAAGGAGCTGGCCGAAAGCCTCGGCTTCCAGGAAGGTTCGCTCAGCCACCCCGCGAGCTTCGTCGTCGAACGGGCCTTCGTCGGCTGAGGCCAGCGCGTCTCCCGGAAACCTGATTTTGACCTTCCGGTCAAAAATCAGCTGCTTTCGCGGCCTTTTTCAGCTATCCCTCGCCTGAGGACTCGTGAAGCGCGGCTTCGCGGGTTATCGTCGTGCGTGTCGCCCAAAAGTGTCGAGGCTTTGGGAGAACGATGCGCACCAAGAGCGCACGCCGCTGAACGAAAGGGCAGGAGATGAGCAGCACAATCCGCGAAGCCGATCTTGGCACCAAGGTGACGCCGCTGCCGGCACGCGCAGCCGCCAATACGCCGGTGCCGCTGGACCATCACATCGCGCGCAATCCAGGCCTGAAACTCGACCTCGGTTTTCTGGAATCGGTGCGCAGCGTCAACCGCTCGGCGCTGGAGCGCCGCGTCGCCAGCCTGACCAAGCGGCGCTCGATCAAGGCCGACAACCAGGCCGCCTGGCTGCTCCGGGCGATCGCCTGCATGGACCTGACGACGCTCAACTCCAACGACACCGAGGAGCGCGTGCGCCGGCTCTGCGCCAAGGCGATCAACCCGCTGCGCCGCGACATCATGGAAGGCCTCGGCATTGCGGGCGAAACCATCCGGCCGGCCGCGGTCTGCGTCTATCATCCCTTCGTCGCCACGGCGGTCGACGCCGTGCGCGGCTCCGGCGTCCATGTCGCCGCCGTCTCCACCGCCTTCCCGCATGGGCTGGCGCCGCTGTCGACCCGGCTGCAGGAGATCGAAGCCTCGGTGAAGGACGGAGCCGACGAGATCGATGTCGTCATTCCGCGCGGCCTGGTGTTCGGCGCCAAGTGGCGCGAGCTTTACAACGAAATCGTTTCGATGCGCGCCGCCTGCGGTGACGCGCATCTGAAGGTCATTTTGGGAACCGGCGATCTCGCCACGCTGCGCAACGTCATGCTTGCCTCGATGGTGGCGATGATGGCGGGCGCCGATTTCATCAAGACCTCGACCGGCAAGGAGAGCGTCAACGCCACGCTGCCCGTCGGGCTTGCCATGGTGCGTGCCATCAGGGCCTATTTCGAGGAAACCGGCTATCTCATCGGCTTCAAGCCGGCCGGCGGCATTTCCACCGCGAAAGTGTCGCTCGACTGGCTGGTGCTGATGAAGGAGGAACTCGGCAGGCCGTGGCTGGAACCGCAGCTGTTCCGCTTCGGCGCCTCGAGCCTTTTGACCGACATCGAGCGTCAGCTCGAGCACCATCTGACCGGGCATTATTCGGCCAATCATCGCCACGCGATGGCTTGAACTGATCGACGCGGTGATGGCTGGAACACCCCTCATTCGTCGCCTTCGGCGACACCTTCTCCCACAAGGGGAGAAGGAAAAGCTCTGCCCCGGCCTGTCGATAGAATACTATCGTGAGCAACTCGCTGGCCCGCAATCGTGCGCCTTCCCTTCTCCCCTTGTGGGAGAAGGTGGCCGAGCGAAGCTCGGTCGGATGAGGGGTGCTAGGCTTCGGATCAGCCTGCAAGGAACAAATCCATGAACATTCTCGAACGCTATCACGCCATGGAATACGGCCCGGCGCCGGAAGCTCGTAACGAGGCGGACGCCTGGCTCGCGGCGCGCGATTTCGGCAAGGCGCTGTTCATCGGCGGCGACTGGAAAGCGGCGGGCGGCGGCAAGACCTTCGACACCAGCGAACCATCTTCCGGCAAGCTGCTGGCCAAAGTCTCCGACGCCAATGCCGCCGACATCGACGCGGCGGTTGCCGCGGCGGCCAAGGCGCTGCCGAAATGGAGCGCCAGCACCGGCTACCAGCGCGCAAAGGTGCTCTACGCCATCGGCCGCGCCATGCAGCGCCACCAGCGGCTGTTCGCGGTGCTTGAGACAATCGACAACGGCAAGCCGATCCGCGAAAGCCGCGACATCGACGTGCCACTGGCCATCCGCCATTTCATTCATCATGCCGGCTGGGCGCAGGCGCTGGACCGGGATTTTCCCGGCCACAAGGGTGTCGGCGTCGTCGGCCAGATCATCCCGTGGAATTTTCCGCTGCTGATGCTGGCCTGGAAGATCGCACCGGCGCTTGCGGCGGGCTGTACCGTGGTGCTGAAGCCGGCCGAATTCACGCCACTCACCGCCATCTTGTTCGCCGAGATATGCGAACGCGCCGGTGTGCCGAAGGGCGTCGTCAATATCGTCCAGGGCGGTCCGGAAGCGGGTGCTGCGATCGTCAACCACCCCGGCATCCAGAAGATCGCCTTCACCGGCTCGTCCGAGGTCGGCAAGATCATCCGCAAGGCCACCGCCGGCTCGGGCAAAAAACTGTCGCTGGAGCTCGGCGGCAAGTCGGCCTTCATCGTCTTCGAGGATGCCGATCTCGACAGCGCCGTGGAAGGGCTGGTCGACGGCATCTGGTTCAATCAGGGCCAGGTCTGCTGCGCCGGTTCGCGCCTGCTGGTGCAGGAAGGCATCGCCGACGCCTTGATCGCCAAGGTCAAGGTCAGGATGAGCCGTCTGCGTGTCGGCAGCCCGCTCGACAAGAACACCGATATCGGCCCGCTGGTCGACCTGACCCAGCTCGAACGCGTCAAGGGACTGATCGCCGAGGGCGCCAGGCAGGGCGCCGTCTGCTGGCAGCCGGATGCGACGCTGCCGTCGTCGGGTTACTACCACCTGCCGACGCTCGCTACTGGCGTTTCGCCGGCTAATATCCTGGCGCAGGAAGAAGTGTTCGGGCCCGTGCTCGCCACCATGACCTTCCGCAACACCGAGGAAGCGATCGAGCTCGCCAACAACACGCGCTATGGCCTGGCGGCCTCGGTGTGGAGCGAGAACGTCAATCTTGCCCTCCATGTGGCGCCGCAGTTGAAGGCCGGCGTGGTCTGGGTCAACGGCACCAACATGTTCGACGCCGCCTGCGGCTTCGGCGGCTATCGCGAAAGCGGCTTCGGCCGCGAAGGCGGGCGCGAGGGCATGTTCGAATATCTCGCGGCGAAACTGCCGCTCGGCCCGGTGATCAAACCGGCGACATCCTCCGCGCAGCCCGTCGAGCAGGCCGATGGCGTGGCAATCGACCGCACGGCAAAGCTGTTCATCGGCGGCAAGCAGGTGCGGCCGGACGGCAATTACTCGATTGCGGTCGCGACGGCCAAGGGCAAACTCGCCGGCGAAGTCGGGCTCGGCAACCGCAAGGATATCCGCGATGCGGTTTCGGCTGCCCGCGCCTGCAAGAGCTGGCCGGAGGCGACCGCCTACAACAGGTCCCAGGTGCTTTATTACCTGGCCGAGAATCTTTCCGGCCGCGCAAGCGAGTTTGCCGCCCGCCTTACCGAACTGACCGGGGCCAATGCCAAGGCCGCGCGGGACGAGGTGGAGCTCTCGATCGAACGGCTGTTTCTCTATGCCGGCCTCGCCGACAAGTTCGAGGGGCGCGTCCATCAGCCGCCGGCCCGTGCCGTGACGCTGGCGCTGCATGAACCGGTCGGCGTCCTCGGCATCGTCGCGCCGGACAATCAGCCCCTGCTCGGCTTCATCTCGCTGGTCGCGCCGGCGCTGGCCATGGGCAACACGGTGATCGCCGTGCCTTCGGAGCGCTATCCGCTGCTCGCCACCGATCTCTATCAGGTCATCGAATATTCCGACGTGCCGGCCGGCGCCATCAACATCATAACCGGCCGCAGCGCCGAACTTGCCGGCGTGCTGGCCAAGCACGACGATGTCGACGGGCTCTGGCTGTTCACTGACGCCGAGACCTGCGCCAAAGCGGAAGCCGACTCCATCGGCAACCTCAAGCGCGTCTGGAGCGGCAATGGCCGCAGCCTCGACTGGGCCTCGGAAGAAGCCGCCGGCGATGCCTTGCTGCGCCGCGCGATCGAGGTGAAGAACGTCTGGGTGCCTTATGGGGACTAAGGCATGTCGCCCAAAAGTGCGCAGCGGTTTTGGGACAACGACATGCCTGGAGCTCTGTTGCGGTTGTTGATCGCGTTCGGGCTTGACGCCCGAACATATGTTCTTTAACGAGAAAAAACATCTTTATCAGTGAACTGGCACAGGCCGCACAATCGCGCCTGACTGGCACATGACGCCTTCGCCGGCCGCCGATAAAGGCAATTGACCCAAGCAGGCGAGGAAAAGATATGGCGGATCTGGCAGGCAAGGTCGTTGTCATCACGGCGGCGGCGCAAGGTATCGGCAAGGCAAGCGCGCTGGCCTTCGCCAAGGCCGGCGCCACCGTTCATGCCACCGACATCAACGAGACGCTGCTGGCGGAACTCGCCAAGGCCTCCGGCATCAAGACCGGCAAGGTCGATGTGCTGAACGACGAGGCGGTCAATGCCGCCTTCGCCGAGATCGGCGCCGTCGATGTGCTGTTCAACTGCGCCGGTTTCGTCCATTCGGGCTCGATCCTGGAGATGAAGGACGCCGATCTCGATTTCGCCTTCAATCTCAATGTACGCGCCATGATCCGCACCATCCGGGCGGTGCTGCCCGGCATGCTGGAGCGCGGCGACGGATCGATCATCAACATGGCTTCGCTCGCCAGCTCGACCAAGGGCGTGCCGAACCGCTTCGCCTATGGCGTTACCAAGGCGGCGGTCATCGGCCTGACCAAGTCGGTCGCGGCCGACTATGTCGGCAAGGGCATACGCTGCAACGCCATCTGCCCCGGCACCGTCGAAAGCCCGTCGCTGCAGGACCGCATGCATGCCCAGGGCGATTACGACGCCGCCCGCGCCGCCTTCATCGCCCGCCAGCCGATGGGCCGGCTCGGCACGCCAGAGGAGATCGCCGATCTCGCCGTCTACCTGGCCGGCGCCAGATACACATCGGGTCAGGCCTATAATATCGACGGCGGCTGGTCGATCTGAGCGCCGCCCGGGGGCAACGGGAAGATCGGGTTTGACGAAGGATCGCGAAGTCTGAAAATCCCGCTCGCCGGCCGCCAAAACAGGCTGTCCGCGCTTGTCGTGAAGCAGGCCGGTGGCTACGGTCCGCCCGGTTCCAGAAGGGCTGATGCCTCGGCGGAGAGTTTGTAGAACGGCCGCGAGGCCGCAATCAGGAGAAGATGCATGAAACTGCTGCGCTATGGCGAGATGGGGAGCGAACGTCCCGGCCTGCTCGATGCGGATGGAACGATCCGCGATCTCTCCGCCCATGTCGCCGATATTGCCGGCACCACGCTTCATCCGGCCTCGCTGGATATGCTGTCGAAGCTCGACGCGAAGTCGCTGCCGGTGGTTTCCGGCAAGCCGCGCCTTGGCGCCTGCGTTGCCGGCACCGGCAAGTTCATCTGCATCGGCCTCAACTATTCCGACCATGCCGCGGAAACCGGCGCCACCGTGCCGCCTGAGCCGATCATCTTCATGAAGGCAAGCTCGGCCATCGTCGGCCCGGACGACGACGTGCTGATCCCGCGTGGTTCCGAGAAGACCGACTGGGAAGTCGAGCTCGGCGTGGTCATCGGCAGAAAAGCCAAATATGTCAGCGAAGCCGATGCGCTCGACTACGTCGCCGGCTATTGCGTCGCGCACGACGTGTCGGAACGCGCCTTCCAGGCCGAGCGCCAGGGCCAGTGGACGAAGGGCAAGAGCTGCGACACGTTCGGCCCGACCGGCCCGTGGCTGGTGACCAAGGACGAAGTGGCCGACCCGCACAACCTCAAAATGTGGCTGACGGTCAACGGCGAGACGATGCAGAACGGCTCGACCAGGACCATGGTCTATGGCGTTGCCTATCTCGTCTCCTACCTCAGCCAGTTCATGTCGCTGCACCCCGGCGACATTATTTCGACAGGCACCCCGCCCGGCGTCGGCCTCGGCATGAAGCCGCCAGTGTTCCTGAAGGCGGGTGACGTGGTGGAGCTGGGTATCGAGGGCCTGGGACAGCAGAAGCAGACGTTTAGGGCTGACGTTTAAGCGCCTCTTCCTTCTCCCCCTGTGGGAGAAGGAAGAGGCGCGCAGCGCCGAGACGGTTGAAGGGTGGGTGACGGAATGCCGTCGGTGCCAAGCTGGAGCACCCCTCATCCGGCCGCTTCGCGGCCACCTTCTCCCACAGGGGGAGAAGGCAAGAAGCGTTGGCGCGCCCTACTTCAGCACCTTCCCATCCGCCCCGAACCGATACGTCTTCGCCGCATCCGGCGTCGCATAGAGCGTAGCGCCGGGTTCGGCGTCGTACACACCGAAAATCCGCACGGTGATCAGGCCGGCCTTCTCGCAATCCAGATAAAGATTGGTGTCGGCGCCGAGATGCTCGGCATGGACGACAGTGCCCTTCCAGGCGCCTGACTTGGGATCGACGGTCAGGTGCTCCGGCCGCACGCCGATGGTCTTGGCTGTCTCGCCGAGCCGGGCGCCGTCGACGAAATTCATCTTCGGCGAACCGATGAAGCCGGCGACGAATTCGTTTGCCGGCGAATTGTAGAGTTCCATCGGGCCGCCGATCTGCTCGATTTTTCCGGCGTTGAGCACGACGATCTTGTCGGCGAGCGTCATTGCCTCGACCTGGTCGTGGGTGACGTAGATCATCGTCGCCTTGAGCCGGCGATGCAGCTGCGCGATTTCCAGCCGCGTGTTGACGCGCAGTGCCGCGTCAAGGTTCGACAGCGGCTCGTCGAACAGGAACAGTTTTGGCTCGCGCACTACGGCGCGGCCGATGGCGACGCGCTGGCGCTGGCCGCCGGAGAGCTCCGCCGGCCGCCTTTCGAGATAGGGTTCCAGCGACAGCATGGACGAGGCGACGCCGATGCGGCGATCGATCTCCGCCGCCGGCGTGTTCGCCTGCTTGAGGCCGAGGCCCATATTGTTCTTCACCGTCAGATGCGGATAAAGCGCATAGGTCTGGAACACCATAGCGATGCCGCGTTTTGCCGGCGGCGTGACGGAGACGTCGTCACCATCGATCAGCACCCGGCCAGAGGTCGAATCCTCCAGCCCGGCGATGACGCGGAGCAAGGTCGACTTGCCGCAGCCCGAAGGCCCGACAAAGACGACGAACTCGCCATCCGTCACTTCGAGGTCGATGCCCTTCAGCACCTCGACCGGCCCAAAGGCCTTTTTCACGTTCTCGATCTTCAACGAGCCCACGGCAGTCCTCCAAATTGATGCGTGGGCGCGAAAGCACCCCCCTCTGGCCTGCCGGCCATCTCCCCCTCAAGGAGGGAGATTGGCAGCGTCGATCCAGGCTTTCTCCTTGCAATGTTGGTGATTGGCGAAGGCAACCGAGACAGTCGATCTCCCCCTTGAGGGGGAGATGTCCGGTAGGACAGAGGGGGGCGCCGTAGGGCGCTGACGACGACAGCCTGGTCACAGTCGCACCGCCTTGCCGCTGCGCACGCTCTCGTCGGCGGCAAGGCAGACGGCGAGCGACCGCACCGCGTCGTCCATGTGTCTGGTGAGATCGATATCCTCGCGGATTGCCTTGAGGACAAAAGCCTGTTCGAGATCGCAGAGGTCCTGATGGCCAGGTTCGCCTTCCATCGACAGCATCTCGTCCGGCCTGGCGAATTTGCCGTCCGGCCCGGTTTCAGCGCTGTGCAGGCGGATGGTCGAGGTCTTGGTGTGGGTGTCGATGTCGTCGGACTTCACGCCCTCCTTCATGACGATCGACACGCAGCCCTTGGGCGACATGACATCCTTCACGAAGAAGGCGGTTTCCGAAATCATCGGACCCCAGCCGGCTTCGTACCAGCCGACCGAACCGTCATCGAACAGCACTTGCAGATGGCCGTAGTTGTACATGGAGGGCGCCACCTCCTCGGTCAGCCGCACCCCCATGCCACGCACCTCGACCGGCTTGGCGTCGGTGATCTGCAGCATGACGTCGAGATAGTGCACGCCGCAATCGACGATCGGCGACGTCGTCCGCATCAACTGCTTGTGCGTCTCCCAGGTATGGCCCGAGGATTGCTGATTGAGGTTCATGCGGAACACGTAAGGACCGCCGAGCTTGCGCGCCTCGGCGATCAGCCTGATCCAGGACGGGTGATGACGCAGGATATAGCCGATCACCAGTTTTCGGCCATTGGCCTTGGCCGCCGCGACGACGCGTTCCGCGTCCGCCACCGTCGTTGCCAGAGGCTTTTCGACGAAGACATGGCAGCCGGCCTCGAACGCCTTCACCGCATAATCGGCGTGGCTGTCGGAATAGGTGGCGACGCAAGCGACGTCGGGTTTTTCCTCGCGCAGCGCGTCGTCGAAGGAGCGCCTGATGCCATAGTCGGCCAGCCCGCCAGGCAACGGCACGTCGGAGCGGTTGACCAGCGCCGCGATCTGAAAACCCGGATTGGTGTGATAGGCCAGCGCATGGCTGCGGCCCATATTGCCGAGACCGGCGACGATAACGCGAAGGGGATTTTGCGAACTCACTTGACGGCTCCGGAGGTAATGCCGCGGATCAGCTGCCGCGAGAAGATGACGTAGAGGATCAGCACCGGCAGGATCGCCAGCGACAGCGCGGCCAGGATGGCGTTCCAGTTGGTGACGAACTGGCCGAGGAAAAGCTGGGCGCCGAGCGTCACCGTCTTGGTCTCTTCCGACGGCGCCAGGATCAGCGGGAACCACAGATCGTTCCAGATCGGGATCATGGTGAAGACGGCGACGGTCGCCATCGACGGCCGCACCAGCGGCACCACCAGCCGGAAGAAGATGGTGTATTCCGACAGCCCGTCGATGCGGCCGGCGTTCTTCAGGTCGTCGGAGACCTGCTTCATGAATTCGGACAGGATGAAGACGGCAAGCGGCAGGCCTTGCGCGGTGTAGACCAGGATCAGCGCGGTCAGCGTGTTGACCAGCCCGCTCGCCACCATCAATTGCAGGATGGCGACGGTGGCGAGGCGGATCGGGATCATGATGCCGAGCGCCAGGTAAAGCCCCATCAGCGTGTTGCCGCGAAAGCGGTATTCCGACAGCGCGAAGGCAGCCATGGCGCCGAACAGCAGCACGAAGAACAGCGAGCCGACGGTGACGACGAGGCTGTTCTGGAAATAATGGATGAAGTCGCCCTGGCCGATCACCGTGGTGTAGCCGATCATGTCGAAGGTTTTCGGCGTCGGCGGCGTCAGCGGCGCGCCGAAGATGCCGGCGCGCGACTTGAACGAATTCATGATGACCAGAACCACCGGGAAAAGCGCGATCGCCGTGTAGGTCAGCAGAATCGCGTGGGCGCCGATGGTGCGGGGCAGTGAACGGGTGGCGATGCTCATTGGAAAAACTCCCAAGCGCGCAGAGAGGCTGGTTCCAAGGCGCCCCCCTCTGGCCTGCCGGCCATCTCCCCCTCAAGGGGGGAGATCGGCAGCGTTGGCCTTGCCGCCCACTTTGCAACGTTGGCGATTGGCGAAAGCAATAGTGACATCTGATCTCCCCCCCTGAGGGGGAGATGGCCGGCAGGCCAGAGGGGGGTGTTCAGCCGTGACATCTCTTGCCCTCAGAACTGGTAGCGACGCAGGCGCGTCTGGATGAGGAAGAGGTAGACGCAGACACCGCCGAGAATGATCAGGAACATGATCGTGGCAATGGTCGCGCCCATGTTGGGGTCACCGACCTGCAGCTGGAAGCCGAAGAAGGCGCGGTAGAGGAAGGTGCCGAGAATATCGGTCGAATAGTTCGGCCCGGCGAGCGCGCCTTGTGCGGTGTAGATCAAATCGAAGGCGTTGAAATTGCCGACGAAGGTGAGGATCGAGATAATGCCGATCGACGGCAGGATCAGCGGCAGCTTGATCTTCCAGAACTGCGACAGGCCGGTGATGCCATCGCATTCGGCGGCCTCGATCACCTCTTCGGGGATCGACAGCAGCGCGGCATAGATCAGCATCATCGGGATGCCGATGAACTGCCACACCGAGATCAGGCTGAGCGCGGTCAGCGCGTATTGCTCCTTGCCGAGCCATGGCGTGAACAGGCTTTTCAGGCCGACGAAGTCGAGCAGATGCGGCGCGACGCCCCACAGCGGCGACAGGATCAGCTTCCAGGCGAAGCCGACGATGACGAAGGACAGGATGGTCGGCACGAAGATGGCGGTGCGATAGAAGGCCGAGAATCGCAGCTTCGGGCTGGACAGGATGGCGGCCAAAAGCACGCCGACCGGGTTCTGCACCAGCATGTGGATGATGAAGAACCAGACATTGTTGCGCAGCGCGTTCCAGAAATTCGCCGACCAGTTGGGGTCGCCGAACAGGGTGCGGAAATTGTCGAGGCCAACGAAGACCTGGGACTGGTCGACGTTGCGGAACAGCGAGAGCTGCAGCGTGCCGGCCAGCGGCAGGATCATGATTGCCGTATAGACCAGCACCGCCGGCGCCAGGAAGACGGCGATATGCCAGCGGAACGGTCTTTTCGGTCGTGTTTGTGCGGCCATGAGTTCGGTTCCCGCCGTCTCTCGGTTCCAGACGATGTGATGCTAGATGATGCCTCGATGCATGGCCCAAACCTTGCCCGGCGCGGCAAGACAAAGGCCTGCGACTGATCAGCTAGCCTTCCCCAACAAGAGCAGGGTAAAGCCGTGAGGCAGAGCCGACAATCGCAATATGGAACAGGATAATCCGGAACCGGCCGGGCATGCGCCCAGCCGGCTCCGTTGCTGAGCCCTTACTTGGCCGGCTTATACCAGCTGTCGAGGCCGGTCTGCAGCTTCTTGGCCGCGGCTTCGGGCGTATCGGTGCCGTTGATGACGTTGGCCGATTCAACCCAGGTCTCGTTTTCGAGGTTCGGCGTGCCGCGCGACAGGATCTGGTAGGTCGAGCGGATCGTCGACTTGCACTTGCCGCGCCAGGAGACGAATTCCTGCGCCAGCGGGTCCTGCATCTTCACCGGTGCGGAGTTCAGGCTGAAGAAGCCCGGCAGCGCGTTGGCGTAGATGGTGGCGAAATCAGGCGAGGCCACCCAGGACAGGAAGGTCTTGGCCGCGTCCGCATGCTTGGAGGCTGCGTTCAGGCCCATGCCGATATCGGTATGGTCGGAGATGTAGCAGGTGTCGCCTGCCTTCTCGACCGGCGGCGGGAAGGCGCCCATCTTGAACTGGGCCTGCGTGTTGAACAGGCCGATTTCCCACGAGCCGGCCGGGTAGATGGCGGCGCGGCCGAGCGTGAACAGGTTCTGGCTGTCCGGATAGGTCTGGGCTTCGAAGCCGTCGCCGAGATAAGGCTTCCACTTGGCCAGTTCCTCGTAGGGAGCGACCCAGTCCTTGTCGGTCAGCTTCTGATCGCCCTTGATCAGCGCCGCGCGGCCGTCCTCGCCCTTCCAGTAGTTGGGGCCGATGTTCTGGTAGCCCATGGTCGCGGCTTCCCAGAGGTCCTTGGTGCCCATCGCCATCGGGATGTAGGTGCCGTCGGCCTTGATCTTGTCGAGCGCGGCGAAGAACTCGTCGCGGGTCTGAGGCACCTTGATGCCGAGCTTGTCGAAGGCGTCCTTGTTGTAGATGAAGCCGTGGATGACGGATGCCATCGGCACGCAGAAGCTCGCCTTGCCGTCATCGGTCTGCCAGGCGGACTTGGCGACGGGCGAGAAGTTTTCCATGCCGGGCAGTGCCGAGAGATCGGCAAGGTTACCCTTCTTGAACAGTTCGAGCGACTTGTCGAAGGGGCGGCAGGTGATCAGGTCGCCCGCCGAACCGGCAGCGAGCTTGGCGCCGAGCGCGGCGTCATATTCGGTCGGAGCCGACGGGGCGAACACCACCTTGATGCCGGGGTTCTTGGCTTCGAAGGCCGGGATCAGCTTGTCCTTCCAGATGGCAAGGTCGTCGCCGCGCCAGCTTTCGATGTTGAGCGTTACGTCCTCGGCGTGAGCCAACCCGGCGGAGCCGAGAATGCTGGTGCCCAAAAGCAGTGCCGTCAGTAGTTTCGTTGTCATGCTCAGTCTCCCTGTTGACCTTTTTCAGGTTCGGTTTTGATGAGAACCTAGGCTTTGGAGCCCTTGTTCCCCTCGATCGCGGAAAGGGCTGGCCGCAGCTTATGGCCTGTCCGTTCCAGTATCTTCTGCGCCGCGTCGACGCTGTCGGCGCCGGCGGCGAGCAGAATGGCGGTCTTGACCGCGCCGCCACTCTTTTCGAGCAGGCTGGCGGCCTCTTCGTGGCCGCGGCCGCTGACGGCGGCAACGATGCGCGCCGCGCGGTCGCGCAGCTTCATATTGTCGGCGTTGAGATTGACCATGTAGCCGTCATGGACATGGCCAAGATGAATGGCGGTCAGCGTCGACAGCATGTTGAGCGCGATTTTCTGCGCCGTGCCGGCGCCCATGCGGGTCGAGCCGGCGATGACTTCCGGCGGTGTTTCGAGCAGGATGGCGGTGTCGGCCAGCCGGAGCAGAGCCGAGTCCCTGTTGTTGGCGATGCCGATGGTGGCGGCACCCCGGCGCCGCGCGTCCTCGATGGCGCGCACCGCATAGGGCGTCGTGCCGCTGGCGGAAAGAGCGATCAGGCAATCGCCCGGGCCGATGCCGGCATTGACGACCGCGGTCGAGGCCTCCTCGGCATCATCCTCGGGTCCGCCAGCCAGCGTCCTGAAGGCTTCGTCGCCGCCGGCGATCAGGATGGCGATGCGGTCGCGCTGGATGCCGAACGTGCCGGGCAGTTCCAGCGCGTCGGCCAGCGCCATCAGGCCGGAGCTGCCGGCCGCGGCATAGGCAAGCTTGCCGCCGCTGCTCAGGCAGCCTGCAATGATCTCGGCTGCCTTGGCGATGGAGGGAATGGCGTTGCGGACGGCCTTCGCGGCCTCGACCTGCGCATCGGCCAGCGAGCCGAGGATCGCTTCGGGAGCCTGGATATCCAGCCCCTCGGCATTCCCATGCGGCGCTTCGGTGCGCGTTTCGGCCATCCCAGTTCCTCCAATCCACAAAACAATACCAAAAAAATACCACTTGTCCACACGCATTAACGAATTCGTGGACAGGAAATCGCTGAGCCGACAAATTGCCCAGTTTTCTCAATCAAATGAGGCGTAATCTTTTTGAAACGGAAATTAACCCTTGGCTATTGGTATTTTATTGGTATTATCCGCCCGGAGGAGAAATCGCGTGAAATTCGTGCTCGGAATCGATGGCGGCGGCACCAGCTGCAGGGCCGCGCTGGCTACGGTGGACGGCGTTGTCGTCGGCCGCGCCAAAAGCGGCGCCGCCAACATCCGCACCGACCTCACCGGCGCCCGCTCGAACATCGTCGATGCAGCGCGGCAGGCTTTCATCGCCGCCGGGCAAGATCCCGAGCTAATCCCGCAAACACCGGCCATTCTCGGGCTTGCCGGCGCCAATGTCGGCACTTACCGGCAGCAGCTCGAGGCGATCCTTCCGTTCAGCACCAGCCGTGTCGAGACCGATGCGGAGATCGCGCTCGAAGGCGCGGTCGGTTCGGGTGACGGCGCCATGGCGATCCTTGGCACCGGCACAGCCTATATGGCGCGCAAGAATGGCAAATCGCGCGCCATCGGCGGCTGGGGGTTCCAGGTCGGCGACCAGGGCAGCGGCGCCCGCATCGGCCGCGACCTCCTGGAACAGACATTGCTCGCGCATGATGGCGTGCGCCAAGCCTCGCCGCTGACCGACAGCATGATGGCCGTTTTCCGCAACAATCCCGAGGACGTGGTCGAATTCACCACCAACGCCAAACCAGGCGATTTCGGCGGCTTCGCGCCGAAAGTGTTCGAACACGCGCAGAAAGGCGACATCGTCGCCAACTGGATCCTCGACAGAGCGGTCGCCGATGTCGAGGCCTCGCTCGGCGCGCTCGACCTCGCGGCCGGAGCGCCGCTCTGCCTGCTCGGCGGGCTGGCGCCGCTCTATGCGCCGCGCCTGTCGGCGCGCTACCGCGCCCTGCTGAAGGAACCGCTCGACGACGCGCTTGGCGGCGCGGTGCAGATGGCGGCGCGTCTGTTCGCTGGACCTTTGGGGGCAGCGCGATGAGCGATGCCGCCGACCAGATCTTCGCCGCCCTCAAACAATCCTCGCAAAGCGGTGCGCCGCTTTATCTGCAGCTGCGCAAAAGCATCGAGGACGCCGTCAATCGCGGCCTGATCGGCCCGGGCGACGCGCTGCCTTCCGAGCGCGACATCGCCACCAAGGCCGACATTTCGCGCGTCACCGTGCGCAAGGCGGTGCAGGACCTGGTCAAGGGCGGCATATTGGTGCAGCGGCACGGCTCCGGCACCTTCGTGGCGCCGCGCATGGAACGCGTCGAGCAGTCGCTGTCGCGGCTGACCTCCTTCACCGAGGACATGGCGCGGCGCGGCATGGCCGTGCGTTCGGCCTGGCTCGACCGCGGCCTCTACGCGCCGTCGCCCGACGAGATGATGGTGCTCGGCCTGTCGTCGAACGAGCTGGTGGCGCGGGTGGCGCGCCTGCGCATCGCCAACGATACGCCGCTGGCGATCGAACGCGCCTCGCTCTCGGCCAGTGTACTGCCCGACCCGGCCGGCATTGGCTCCTCGCTCTACGCGGCACTGGAACTGACCGGCAACCGGCCGGTGCGCGCCGTGCAGCGCATCTCCGCCGCCAATCTCGGCGATGGCGATGCGCGCCTGCTCGAAGTGCCGCCGGGCATTGCCGGCCTGCACATCGAGCGTATTTCTTATCTGGCGAGCGGCAAGGTGATCGAGTTCACCCGCTCCATCTACCGGGGCGACGCCTATGATTTCGTCGCCGAACTGCGGCTGACAGGGCCAAGCGAAGAGGGCCGACCATGATTGCCAACACCACTCATATGCAGCGCGAGATCGAGGAGATCCCGCAGGCCATGGCCCGCCTGCTCGACGGCTCGGGAGCGGTGCTGGCCGAAGCCGGGCGCGGCATCCGGGAACGCGACCCGCATTTCGTCGTCACCGTGGCACGTGGCTCGTCCGACCACGCCGCCACCTTCATGAAATATGCCGTCGAGCTGACCGCGGGCCTTGCCGTCGCCTCGGTCGGGCCCTCCATCGCGTCGATCTATGGCCGCAAGCTGCGGCTCGGCGGCTCGGCCTGCCTGGCGATCTCGCAGTCGGGCAAGAGCCCCGACATCGTCGCCATGGCCGAAACCGCCCGGGCCGGCGGCGCGCTGACCATCGCCGTCACCAACACCGCCGATTCGCCACTCGCACGCGCCTCGGATTTCGCCATCGACATCCTGGCCGGCCCCGAGCGCAGCGTCGCGGCAACCAAGACCTTCATCAACTCCGCCGTTGCCGGGCTCGCCCTGATGGCGCATTCGACCGGCGACGAAGCGCTTCTCGCGGCACTGGCCCGCCTGCCCGAGCATTTCGGCAAGGCGATCGCCTGCGACTGGATGAGCGTGCTGGCCGAAACGATCGAGAAGCAGAAGTCGCTGTTCATTCTCGGCCGTGGCCCGTCGGCGGCAATGGCCAACGAGGCGGCGCTGAAGTTCAAGGAGACCTGCGGCATGCATGCCGAGGCCTATAGCGCGGCCGAAGTCATGCACGGCCCGCTGGCGCTGATCGGCCCCGACTTTCCGGTGCTGGCGCTGGCCGCGCGCGACGCGTCCGAGCCATCCGTCGCCGAAGCCGCCGACAGCCTGGCGGCCAAGGGCGCGCCGGTGTTCGTCACCTCGGCACTCGCCAATCGCGCCACGCGCCTGCCGCATGTCGCCACCGGCCACCCGCTGACCGATCCGCTGACGCTGATCGTCTCCTTCTACATGTTCGTCGAGGCCTTTGCCCGCCATCGCGGCCTCGATCCGGACGCGCCGCGCAACCTTCGCAAGGTGACGGAGACCATATGAGCGACCGTTTTGCCCTGACCGGCGCCCGCATTTTCGACGGCGACGACTGGCATGAAGGCGCAGCACTTGTCGTGCGCGACGGCCTCGTCGAAGCCATGCTGCCGCAAGGCGCGCTTCCCGGGGATATCCGCGTCATCGACACCGGTGGCGGCATGCTGGTGCCGGGCTTCGTCGACATCCAGGTCAATGGCGGCGGCGGGGTGATGCTCAACGACCATCCCGACGTCGCCTCGATCGAAACCATCTGCCGCGCGCATGCGCCGTTCGGCACGACGGCGCTGCTGCCGACGCTGATCACCGACACGCCCGCAATCACCGCCGCCGCGATCGCCGCCGGCGAAGCGGCAGCGCTGCAGAAAGTGCCGGGTTTTCTCGGCCTGCATCTGGAAGGTCCGCATCTGTCGATCGCCCGCAAGGGCGCGCACGATCCGGCGCTGATCCGGCCGATGAGGGACGCCGACCAGGCCATGCTGATCGCGGCACGCGACAAGTTGCCGGTGCTGCTGACCACGATCGCGCCGGAATCCGTCGACGCGGCCCGCGTCAGGGCGTTGGCCAAGGCCGGGATCATCGTCAGCCTCGGCCATTCGGACACGGGCCATGCCACGGCAAAAGCCTTCGCAGAGGCCGGCGCCAGCGTCGTTACCCACCTCTTCAACGCAATGAGCCAGATCGGCAATCGCGAGCCCGGACTGGCGGGCGCGGCCATCGACATCGGTACCTTGTCGGCCGGCCTGATCGCCGACGGCATCCATGTCCATCCGGCCACGATCAGGATCGCGCTCGATGCCAAGCGGGGGCCGGGCAGGATCGTGCTGGTCACCGACGCGATGGCGACCATCGGCACCGATATGAGCTCGTTCACGCTCAATGGCCGCACCATCTACCGCAAGGACGGGAGCCTCAGGCTTGCCGACGGCACGCTGGCTGGCGCCGACCTCGACATGATCTCAGCAATCCGGTTCATGCACCGCACCGTTGGGCTCGAGTTGTCCGAAGCCCTGCGCATGGCCTCGCTCTATCCGGCGCAGGCGATCGGCCAGTCGCACCGGCTCGGCCGCTTCGCCAATGGCACGGCGGCGGACATCGTTGCGTTGTCGGACGATCTTGGCATAGGAAGCGTCTGGATCGGCGGCGACAAGGTGTTCGAGGCTGTCGCTCCCCGCTGAGAGCGAGGCCATGCGGACAATCGATTGTGTCGTCGCCGGAGCAGGCGTCGTCGGCCTTGCAATCGCCAGGGCGCTTGCCTTGTCGGGCCGCGAGGTGGTGGTGATCGAAAAGGCCGACGCGATCGGCACCGTCACCAGTTCACGCAATTCGGAAGTCATCCATGCCGGGCTCCATTATGCGCCTGGCAGCCTGAAGGCCCGGCTCTGCGTCGAAGGCCGCCGGCTTCTCTACGCCTACTGCGCCGAACATGATATCGGCCATCGCCGCGCCGGCAAGCTGATCGTCGCCAGCGAGCCAGGCCAGGCGGACAGGTTGCGGGCGATCGAGGCCAATGCGAAGCGCTGCGGGGTCGACGATCTCCAGCTTTTGACGCGCGGCGAGGCCGAGCGCCTGGAACCGGCGCTGACCTGCGCTTCCGCGTTGCTGTCGCCGTCGACCGGCATCATAGACAGCCATGCGCTGATGCTGTCGCTGCGCGGCGACGCCGAAGCCGCCGGCGCGTCCTTCGCGTTCCTCACTTGCGTTGCCGGAGCGGCGATCGAAGCCGACGGGATCCGGATCGACACGCGCGATGCCAATGGCGAGACCTTCGCCTTGGAGGCCAGCGCTTTCGTCAACGCCACAGGCCTTGACGCGCAGGCGGTGGCCAGCCGGATCGAGGGTTTCCCGAGGATGCTCATCCCCCGGCAGTGGCTGGCTCGCGGCAATTATTTCGCGCTTCCGGGGCGCTCGCCGTTTTCGCGCCTGATCTATCCGGTTCCGGTCGAAGGCGGCCTCGGCATCCACCTGACGCTCGACCTCGCCGGCAATGCGCGCTTTGGCCCCGACGTCGAATGGATCGACGGCGTGGATTACACGGTCGACCCCGGCCGAAGCGCTGTCTTCTACGAGGCGATCCGCCGCTATTGGCCTGATCTTGCGGGTGACGCGCTGCAGCCGGCCTATGCCGGCATCAGGCCGAAGCTGTCCGGCCCGGGTCAAGCTTCAGCCGATTTCATGATCCAGGGTCCAGCCGATCATGGCGCGAGCCAGATCGTCAATCTGTTCGGCATCGAGAGCCCCGGCCTGACGGCGAGCCTGGCGATCGCCGACCATGTCGTCGAACTCTTGTACCCGACCTGAACCGGCACGTCGCGCCGGGCCGGAGCGGGATATCTGCTTAGCCGACTTTGGTTGAGGCGTAGAGGTCCTTGTAGCTGTCGCGCAGCAAGTTCTTCTGCACCTTGCCCATCGTGTTGCGCGGCAGTTCGTCGACGAAGATCACCCGTTTCGGGTGCTTGTACTTCGCCATGCGGCCGGTGATGGCGTCGAGGATTTCGGCCGCGGTGATCCGCGACGCGGGCGAGCGCACGACGACAGCGGTGACGCCTTCGCCGAAGTCCGGATGGGCAAGGCCGATGACGGCGCTTTCCAGGACGCCGTCGAGCGCGTCGATCTCGCTTTCGAGCTCCTTCGGATAGACGTTGTAACCGCCTGAGATAATCAGGTCCTTGCCGCGACCGACGATGTGGACATAGCCGTCGGCATCGATCATGCCGAGATCGCCGGTGATGAAGAAGCCGTCGGCGCGGAATTCCGCCCTGGTCTTTTCCGGCATGCGCCAGTAGCCGCCGAACACGTTGGGACCCTTGACCTCGATCATGCCGACCTCGCCCTGGCCAAGCGGCTTGCCGGAATCGGGATCGGCGATGCGCAGCGATACGCCAGGCAAGGGGAAGCCGACCGTGCCGGCGCGCCGCTCGCCCTCATAGGGGTTGGAAGTGTTCATGTTGGTCTCGGTCATGCCATAGCGCTCGAGGATGGCATGGCCGGTACGCTCGCTCCAGGCCTTGTGCGTTTCGGCCAGCAGCGGCGCGGAACCGGAAACGAACAGCCGGATGTTTTTCGCCGCCTCGCGATCCAGCCCCTCCTGTTGCAGCAGCCTGGTGTAGAATGTCGGTACGCCCATCAGTGCGGTGGCGCGCGGCAGCAGCGAGACGATGCGGCCCGCGTCGAATTTCTGCTCGAACAGCATCGAGGCGCCGGCCATCAGGACGACATTGGTGGCGACGAACAGGCCGTGCGTGTGGAAGATCGGCAGCGCGTGGATCAGCACGTCGTCCCTGGTGAAGCGCCATTGCTCGACCAGGACCCGCGCGTTCGAGGCGAGGTTCTCGTGGCTGAGCATGGCGCCTTTCGAGCGGCCGGTCGTTCCCGACGTGTAGAGGATCGCCGCAAGGTCGTCGCAGCCGCGCTCGACATCGTGGAAATCGGAGGACTGGCGCGACGCCTGGTCCGCAAGCGATCCCCGGCCATTGCGGTCGAGTGTGACCACGATGGCACCGGACGGGTCGACCATCCCGCGGATATCCGCCGACCGTGCCGGATCGCAGACGATGACCCGGGGTGCTGCATCGTCGAAGAAATAGCCGAGTTCGGCCAGCGTGTAGGCGGTGTTGAGCGGCAGGAAGACGGCGCCGGCGCGCACGCAGGCGAGATAGAGCAAAACCATCTCCGGGCTCTTCTCGACCTGCACGGCGATCCGGTCGCCGGGCGCGACATCCATTTGCAGAAGCGCATGCGCGAGCTGCGCCGACCGTGCCAGCATGTCGCCATAGGTGAGCGAGCGCCCATCATCGGTTTCCATCAACAGATGCCCAGGCGCCGGCATCCGGGACCGGAATGCATCGAACAGATGATTGCTCATGAAATCTTCCTGAATGACCGCAATTGGGGTGACGGCATTTGGGGGTGATAGCAATGTCGACGCCGACCGTGGGTCGGCACGCGGCGAAGCGTTCGCGTTTCCCGGCCCGGCCGTCAAGCCGCAAACGGCTGCCCGGCGTTTACCGAAAAAATTCGAGAGATGGGATAGCAGAGCGCGCCGATCAAACAGCTGTCAACGGTGGGCGCGCTGGCCCGGACCGGTGGCGACCTTTGGTGCCTCGCCTTGCTTGAAGCGTTCCATGCACATGGCGGCGGTCAGCTGGTAGTGATCGATCAGGGCCTGGACGGCGCCATCCGCGTTTCCGTCCAGCGCATTTTCGGCAATCAGCCGGTGTTCGGCGAAATCGTCGCGCTGGATGCTCTCGCCGTCATTGGCCATCTGGCGATAGCGATAGGCGTGATCGGAAAGCTGGTCGCAGAACCCCACCAGCCAGTGCGACCGGCAGGCCGAGATCAGCACCCGATGGAAAGTGCGATGCAATTTCTCCCAGTCCGGATTGAGCGACGAGGTACTTTGCGGCGAAAGCCGTGAGGCGCGCCCCAGGCGATGCAGCGCCAGCACCAATTGTTCTTCCCATTCGGCGGTGCGGTGGGCGATCGATTCGCGCAACGCCCGCTCCTCGAGCCAGCAGCGGGTGCGCGTCAGCTCCTCGAGTTCGGCCGCACTGACCGGCATGATGAAGAAGCCACGCTGGTCATGGCGGCCGAGGAGGCCTTCCGAGGCAAGGCGATTGAGAGCTTCGCGAACCGGAGAGGCACCGGCGCCATACTTGGAAACGACCCACTCGACGCGCAGCTTGCTTTCGGCTTCCAGAGCGCCGCCGAGAAGATCATCTCGCAATTGATGATAGACCGTGCTGGCAAGCGTGCTCTTGGCGCCCGTGCCGTCGTCGTTCAGATTGGCAGCTCCATATGTCAAAGCGACTCCTTGTCCCCAACTGTCGTGTTGGGCAATTCGAGTCAGAAAATTCCCCTTCTGTACATGTACCATACAGCGCCACGCTTCCGCCGCTCAAGCAGAAGATCGCGCTATTGTACTTTAGAACAAAGAAATATACCCAATCGGCGCGCCGATCGCCGGAATTCGAATATCTCTACAACCAGCAGAACCTTAAAGCGTTTGTATGCACGCATAGTCATCTGTTTCTTGTGTCCCCATGCGAGCATCTTTTCTGCCGCGCGCAAAGACAGTCGCGGTTTGGTCGGTTCAGGCCTTCTGCACGGATTTGATTCGGCCCGGACGCTGAGGGGCCACTCTCCGCACCACGTCCTTGGCCTACCGAAATTGAAAACCGGTCGATCGGGCCGCGTTAGCCGGCGGCCTTGTCGGCCGCGGTCCTGATCGCCTCGATGTTGGCGCGGTACGCTTCGACGCTGCCGCCCCTGAAGATGGCGGCACCGGCCACCAGCACGTCGGCGCCGGCAGATGTGACCAGCGGCGCGGTTTCCGGCGAGACGCCGCCGTCGATCTCGATGCGGATCGGCCGGTCGCCGATCAATGCCTTGACCCTTTTCACCTTGTCGACCATTGCCGGGATGAAGGCCTGCCCGCCGAAACCCGGATTGACGGTCATGATCAGGATCAGGTCGAGCCGGTCGAGCACATATTCGACGGCGCTTTCCGGCGTCGCCGGATTGAGCGAGACGCCGGCCTTCTTGCCGAGGTTCCTGATGGTCTGCAGGGAGCGGTCGAGATGCGGTCCGGCCTCGGCATGCACCGTCATTCCGTCGCAGCCGGCCTCGGCGAAGGCGGCGAGGTAGGGATCGGCGGGCGCGATCATCAGGTGGCAGTCGAAAAAGGCCTTGGTGCGGTTGCGGATCGCCTTGATGACAGGCGGGCCGAAGGTGATGTTCGGCACGAAATGTCCATCCATCACGTCGAGATGGATCCAGTCGGCACCGGCCGCCGCCACCGCCTCGACCTCGTCACCGAGCTTCGAGAAATCCGATGCCAGCACCGACGGTGCGATCAAGGTTTTTTTGCTCATCTCGCGGCCTTTCCGGGCGCCCTTTCCATACGGACGCCCCGAACCGACTGCCTAAAGCGCTCCCGGCGACTTGTCGAGGGCGCAAGTACAGCGGTTCCACAGGAGGATAACGTCGCGGCGCTCGCCGATCCTGTTGCCGTCACCCACCGCCTGACCTGGTCACAAAGAAAAACCCGCCGGATTGCTCCGGCGGGTGGTTCTCGTTTGGCGTCACGCGGATGGTTACTGCTGCTGGAGTTTCAGGACCCTGTTTGGAACCGGATCCTGTTGCTGGTCGATCTGTTGCCTGCGTCGCGGCAGCAATTGCAGCAGCTGACCCGGATCGATTTCCAGCGACGGCTGCCCGCGTATCGGCCTGCAGTTCGGATACCGCCCGATCGTACCCTCCGGGCAGTGTCGCCTGAAGATCGGCTGGCACTGGCCGTTGACCATCTGCGAGCCCGGCGCGCATTCGCTCTCTTGCCTGGGCTTGCGGCATGCGCCGTCGATCACCTCGGTCCCACGCGGACAGACGCATTCGCCGCGCTTGTTGTGGACCTGGCCGCGTATATCGCACTGCTGCATGTCAGGCTGCTTGCGCCGGCAAGCATTGCCTTGCACCTCGGTACCCCTCGGGCAGACGCAATTGCCATCGGAGTCATGGACCTGGCCACGGATGGTGCACTGGTCAGGCTGCGGCCGGATCGGACGGCAGGCCCGGTCTCGCACCTCGGTCCCTTGCGGGCAGACGCAGTCCCCGTCCGCGTTGTGGACCTGGCCACGGATGCTGCACTGCTCGGGCTTCGGCCTGATCGGGCGACAGGCGCCGTCGCGCACCTCGGTGCCTTGCGGGCAGACGCAGTCCCCGTCCGCATTGTGGACCTGGCCACGGATGCCGCACTGCTCGGGCTTCGGCCGAGTTGGGCGGCAGGCGCCGTTGCGCACCTCGGTGCCTTGCGGGCAGACACAGTCGCCGTCGGCATTGCGGAACTGGCCAGGGATGCGGCACTGCTGTGGTTTTGGCCGGATCTGACGGCAGGCGCCGTCTCGCACCTCGGTGCCGCGCGGGCAGACACAGTCGCCGTCGGCGTCGTGGACCTGACCACGGATGGTGCACTGCTCGGGCTTGTCGATCCTGACGCATTTTCCGTTCTCCAGCTCCGTGCCGCGCGGGCAGACGCAACGTCCGTCCTCGGTGCGGATCTGGCCTTCGAGCAGCACGCAGCGCGGCGGCGGTGGCAACGGCAGAACATTGGTGCCGCCGCCCGTGCACTGGCCGTTGCGGAAGGTGGTGCCTTCCGGGCACACGCAGCGGCCGGCGTCGTTCATGACAAAGCCCGGCGAGCACTCATTCTTCACCTCATGCGTGATGATGAACGGATGGCACGCATAGGCCTTGCCGCGATCGCCCTGGACGTTGGTCGCATCCTTGGACAGCACGTCGCCGCCGCCCTGCACCCGTGTGTCGGGAGAGAGCACGCCAACGCAGTTCTGGCCATTGACGTTACCCTGCAGGTTGGCAAGACGCCCGTCGTCGGGGATGACCACTGTCACACGGTGCGACTGGCTTTCGCCGGCGCCGAGGGTCAGGTTGGCGATGCAGGAGGCCGGCAAGGTCGTCGGTTCCGGCGAGCAGCCGAAGGGCGGGTCGATCGAGGTGATCGCAACGCCTTCCAGTCGGCCAAGCCCCTCCACGCCGATCGCATCGCCGATGCGGACCGGACCCGAGAAGGGGCTCGTCCCGTCATTTGTGATGGTGATGTCGAACGAGCAGGGCCGGCCGAGCCTGCATTCGCGGTCGCCGGTCTTCTCGACACGGATGGTCGAGGAGCCGCCGCCCTTGGCGCAAGCCTGGCCGATCGGATAGACGACGTCGTCGCCCTGCGCCGGGCCATAAGAGCCCCGTGCACAGTTCTCGAACTCGCCATTGGCCGAAACCGTCACGTCGAAGTGCCTGGAGGTTCCGGGCGTCATAACGGCGCCGGGAATCTGGCACGACAGCGTGTTGGCCGGAACCGGTCCGCACGCCCATTCCGCGCCGTCAGGGGTGACGGTCTGGATCTGCACAGGCGCTCCGCCCGACACCAGCGTGGCGGCATCGTTGACCCGCACCGGACCGGTGGGGGCAGCCGTGCCGACGCTGCTGACGGTGATGCGGCAGGAAACCAGCGCCGCACCAGCCAACGAGCCGTTGCACACCTTGGTGATGCGCAAGGTCGGCTGGCCGCCATTGGGATGGCGGATGCGTTCCTTGGCGCAGGCCCTGTTGTTGGTGAGATCGACCTCACCGGGGATGGCCCTCACCTCGGCGCAGTTCTCGACCATGTCCGACCGATAGCTGGCCGGCACGACCGCCTTGACGAAGATCGGCGTCGAGGCACCCGCGGGCAGCGAGATGCCGGCATTGTCGCAGCGGAACTGGCCGGGGCCGTTCGGGCCGCATATCCAGGGCGGGCTCGGCCCGAAGGTGGAGGATGTCGGCGCGCCGCTTGGGTAGTTGTCGATCACCGTCAGCGGTCCGTTATAGGTCGATGTGCCATTGTTGATGATGTCGATGATGAAGGTGCAGACGCCATCGGCGGTGCAGACTTCGGTGCGGGCACGCTTCTTGAGGATCAGGTCGACCTTCTTCTCGACCGGCGGCTGGCAATCCGGGTTGCGGTCGCCGCGGCGGCAGATCGGGATCGACGCGCAGCCCCGGTCATTGGCCTGGCTGCCGAAAAGCGACTTGCCGCTGGCGCCGTAATTATAGGTGGCGCAGTTGCGCAGCACGCTGCCTTGCCAGCCTCCGGCCGGCCTGAAGCCGAGCTTGAGGTCGACAAAGGCCCCCGGATTGAGCGTGGTCACCGGGTAGGTGCACGTCATCGGGGTGGTTCCCGGCGCGCAGACCCAGGGCGGATTGGGCCCTGAACTCAGCGTCGAGCCGGCCGGCAGCGTCACCTCGTCGAGCACGATCTTGCCGTTGTAGGGCCCCGTGCCGACATTGGTGACCCGGATGGTGAAGTCGCAGCCGCCGGCCATGGTGCAGCGTGTGACATCCGCATGCTTTTCAACCTTGAGATCCGGCTCCTTGTCCCTGGGCGGGCACCTCTGGTCACGCGGGATGACGATGTCGATGGTTTGCGTGCAGCACAGGCCCCAGCCCTCCTTCGGTCCGGCATAGGTCTCGATGCCGGTGACGATGAGGTGGATGACGTCGCCGGGTGACGCGCCGACGATCTTCCAGTTGAGCACCCCGCCGCCCGCCGGCACCTTCTGGGTGTCGGGGATGATGGTGATGCCTGATGAGGTCGTCGACACCTGCACCCACTTGCCGCCCATCTCCGGGCCGACAGGCATGTGATAGATGAAGGCACCACCGCCGGGCACGCAGTCGACCGTGCCGCGCTCGACCTTGAAGCATTCATGGTCGGTGGGAGGCGGAGGTTGCTTGTCGCATTTGGTGAGGTCGATCCGGATCGAGGTCTTTTCGCCGGTCGCGATGTTGCCATCGTCCGGCTTGCCCGGATCCTGCGAGGGGATGATGGTTCCCGTGCCGATGCCGCCGGTGACCTTGATCAGGCCCTGATTGTCGACATTGGCCGGCGCTGGAAACGCGGCCTGGTCGATCTTGGCCGTGATGCGGAAGGTGATGACGCGTTCGTTCAGTGCGCCCGAGCCATCGAGATCGCTGGCGGAAATCCGGAAATCGGAAACCGTTGCCGTATCGTTGGGTCCGGCCGAATTGCTGATGACGGCGGCAGGCAAAGGCCCGCCGGACGCATCGGTGCCGTCTCCGGAGACCGTCACGTTGACGATGGAAAGACCGTGCGGAAGCTGGTCCTTGAACTCGAGCTGGGCTTTCTTCAGCGCCGCCTCGAGGCCCGGATCGGCAAAGCCCTGCGGATTGCCGCGCAGGCCGAAGGTCAAGGTGTAGGAAACATAGTCGCAACTGCGCTGGCCGCCGGTTTTGGTGAAGAACGGCACGACACGTCCGGGCTCCGGATTGATGATGCGCGGATTGTCGAGCTGCAACGGCTGCACATCTGGGCTGGTGACAGCCTGGACGGTCTGGGCGGCTGATGCCGGCAGTGCGGGCGCAAGGGCGACCGCGATACCGGCCGCCATCAGCCAGCGCGCACCGCGCCTGGCATATGACAGGGGTTTCATGATCGTCTCCATGACGGTTTTTTGCGTTTGGGTCGCGAGCGGGGATGGGGCAAGACTGTTCATCTTCGCCTCCTCAACGTTCGCAGCTGACGGCTGGGGTCCGGAGCGGCAAGGTCATCTTGCAGCAAGGGTAGTAGCCACCCTTGTCCTTGTCGGACTTCCTGTAGAAGCAAAGTCCAACATCCACTCTGTCGCCCGGATAGTGGCCGGTGATGTCGATCGTGTACGGCTTGCCCGGCGCATGCGACATGGGTGAGGTCACCCCCACGCCTGGCGTCCTGGACTGGGCCTTGATCGAATCGCCGCCGAAGCCGGCATGGTCATGGAGATAGAGATCGGCCTCGAGGCCATGCGGCGTGCAGAAATACTGCACGTCTTCGACATCGAGACACGGAGGCAGATTGCCGGGCGGTGGGAAGTCCGGCGGGTAGAAGGGGGGCTCATAGCCGCCCGGTATTTCCTCATAATAGCCGGCACGGCCCTCGCAAGGGTGCCAGACGGCGACGTCGCCGACATGGCCTTCCACTTCAGGATCCTCGAAATAGCCGTCGAAATCGACGAACCAGGAGCCGAAGGGCGGCACGTTGGCCGGTTTGACGAGGTCCTTGGGCGTGATCTGCACGCCATGGACGGCAAGCGGCCCGCCGGCAGCGAGCTTTTCGGCGAGCTCGGGGTTGTCGCGCAATTTGTCGCCGGTGTTGACCAAGGTCTGGGTGCAGACCGAGGTGTCGAGATTGCCATCGGCGTCGTAGCCGTATTGCAGGTCGAGGCCGCCGGCCGACTGCCTGTTGCCTTGCGGGAAGCCGACCGCATATTCCTGCGGCGCTTCCACCCAGATCGATTCGGTCGAGGGCTCGTCGGGGTTTTCCCTGAAGTAGCGGACGACCTCGCCCTTGCCGGAATCGGCCAAGCGGCTGTAGTCGTAGCGGTTTTCGGTCGGGCCGCGTTGCGCAAGGTACATGAAGCCGCTGTTGTCGAAGGCGATGTCGGTGACGGCGTAGTCCTTGTCGGCCTTGACCGTCAGTTCCCAACGCGGATCGCCGGCGAAGGTGCCGTCGCGGGCAATGCCCACCGACCAGATTTCGGACTTTTCGCCGACCGAATAGTAGAGCCGGCCGCCATGATAGGAGACGGCCCAGACGCGGCGCTCGTCCTGGGTGTAGCCCCAGGTCTCGGTGTCTTCGGTGTCGAAGGCGGCGCCCTGTATGTCCATCACCGCGCCATCGTCGGCGACGGGAGCCAGCCCATGCGCCGGTCGCCCTGCGACGCCATGGTCGAAGGTGTCGATCGGTCCGCCGTCGGCGTCGATGCGATGGATCAGGCCGGTGTCGAGGTCGGAGGCGAAGAACTGGCGGTGGACGGGATCGAAGGTGAGGTTGCCGATGCCGGGACCGCTGTTGGTTTCGATGTCGGCGAATTTGGCGACCTGGCCGGTGATGCCGTCGATCTTCCAGATGGTGCCCGGTCCGCCGCCGTTTTCTGTGCCGAACTGGCCCTCCATGAAAGTGGCGCCCGCCGCGCCGCGGCGCTGCCGCTCCGGCCTGCCGTCCTTGTCGGCGTCCGGGGTGACGATCTCGACGCCATGCAGCGAGGTGGCGGCGGCATAGAGGTTGGGAATGCCCGATGGCACACCGCCGCGCACGCCGTCATCATAGGCGAGGCCGAATACCTCGCCGATCTGGCCTGATGTCACCTCGAAAGGCGGCGGCGTGAAGACGAGCTGGCCGGAGGCCGGGCCGCCCAGGTGCGAAACGTCGAACACGCGCAAGCTGGCGCGCGAAGTGTCGATGAAGGTCTCGTCGACCGGATCGACGCCGGGCGGCAAGCCCTCGTCGAAATTGGGGATGACGGTGCCGGGAAAGCCGGTGACCGCCATCGAGCCGGGATAAATGATCTGGGTTTCCTGCGCCTGGGCGCCGCCTCCAAGCCACAGGCTGGCGGCAAGCGCCAGGGCCAGCAAGCCGCTGCCTGCATGCGCGGCTCGTCGCAAACCGCCGGCAAAATGGAGAGAAGACACAAACGTGCCGTGGACGCGAGACATGAAGCTACCCCCGTTAGCCACGGGAGAAACGCCCGGCATCGCCGCGCAAATCAGGGCAAGGCGCGGTGGTCCGGCACGTTCTTCCCTGATCGAATTGTCTGCTTTCCTCACAGTCACGATACGCCTGCTCCTGCGCAGGGTCAACGGAATCAGCGGAAAGCCCAGCGCATCGACCCCGTCCCGAAGGCGGTGGTCGCGCCGAGCTCCTGTTGGTCCCGGAGACCATGGAGTCTCTGGGTTGCTGGTCATGGGGGCTTCCTTTCCGGGGCCGCACCATGCGGCACCTGGACATCAGTCGCGGGCGGAGGTGGAAAGGTTCATGGAAGCCTTGCGCAGAATGCTTGCGCGCGATGCCGCCTGTTCTTATATACGCGCCAAGCCGTGCGGCGCCGGAGAACCGGTGGCCGGACGGGATTTCTTGTGAACAGGGGCTTTCGTCGGAACGCCTTACCGGGTCCTGAGAGCCTGCTTAGCGGAGAGACTAGAAAAATGGCAAAAGTAATCGGTATCGATCTCGGCACCACCAACTCCTGTATCGCCATCATGGATGGCAAGGAGCCGAAGGTGATCGAGAATGCGGAAGGCGCGCGCACGACGCCTTCCATCGTGGCCATCTCGGGCGACGGCGAACGTCTCGTCGGCCAGCCGGCCAAGCGCCAGGCGGTCACCAATCCTGAAAACACCATCTTCGCGGTCAAGCGCCTGATCGGCCGCCGCTATGACGATCCGGTGACGGAGAAGGACAAGAAGCTCGTCCCCTACAAGATCGTCAAGGGCGACAATGGCGATGCCTGGGTCGAGGCCGGCGGCAAGAAGCAGTCGCCCTCGCAGATCTCGGCCATGATCCTGCAGAAGATGAAGGAAACGGCGGAGGCCTATCTCGGCGAGAAGGTCGAGAAGGCGGTCATCACCGTTCCGGCCTATTTCAACGACGCCCAGCGCCAGGCGACCAAGGACGCCGGCAAGATCGCCGGCCTCGAAGTGCTGCGCATCATCAACGAGCCGACCGCGGCAGCGCTTGCCTATGGCCTCGACAAGAAGGAAGGCAAGACCATTGCCGTCTATGACCTTGGCGGCGGCACGTTCGACATTTCGGTGCTCGAGATCGGCGACGGCGTGTTCGAGGTGAAGTCGACCAATGGCGACACCTTCCTCGGCGGCGAGGATTTCGACATGCGCCTGGTCGAGTATCTGGCGGCCGAGTTCAAGAAGGAACAGGGCATAGACCTGAAGAACGACAAGCTCGCCCTGCAGCGCCTCAAGGAGGCGGCCGAGAAGGCCAAGATCGAGCTGTCGTCGACGACGCAGACCGAAATCAACCTGCCCTTCATCACCGCCGACGCGACCGGACCGAAGCACCTGACGCTGAAGCTGACGCGCGCCAAGTTCGAAAGCCTGGTCGAGGATCTCGTCCAGCGCACCATCGAGCCGTGCAAGGCGGCGCTCAAGGATGCCGGCCTGAAGGCCGCTGAGATCGACGAAGTGGTCCTGGTCGGCGGCATGACCCGCATGCCCAAGATCCAGGAGATCGTGAAGCAGTTCTTCGGCAAGGAGCCGCACAAGGGCGTCAACCCGGATGAGGTCGTCGCACTCGGCGCCGCCATCCAGGCCGGCGTGCTGCAGGGCGACGTCAAGGACGTGCTGCTGCTCGACGTGACGCCGCTGTCGCTCGGTATCGAGACGCTGGGCGGCGTGTTCACCCGGCTGATCGAACGCAACACGACGATCCCGACCAAGAAGAGCCAGGTGTTCTCGACGGCCGAGGATTCGCAGTCGGCCGTGACCATCCGCGTCTTCCAGGGTGAGCGTGAAATGGCCGCCGACAACAAGGCGCTCGGCCAGTTCGACCTGGTCGGCATCCCGCCGGCGCCGCGCGGCGTGCCGCAGATCGAAGTCACGTTCGACATCGACGCCAACGGCATCGTCAACGTCTCGGCCAAGGACAAGGGCACCGGCAAGGAGCACCAGATCCGTATCCAAGCGTCGGGTGGTCTTTCGGACGCCGACATCGAGAAGATGGTCAAGGATGCCGAGGCCAATGCCGACACCGACAAGAAGCGTCGCGCCGTGGTCGAGGCCCGCAACCAGGCCGAAGCCCTGGTGCATTCGTCGGAGAAGTCGCTGAAGGAATATGGCGACAAGGTCTCCGAGGCCGAGCGCACCGCTATATCCGATGCGATCGCGGCGCTGAAGACCGCTGCCGAGGGCGACGATCCGGCCGACATCGAGGCCAAGAGCCAGGTGCTTGCCGAAGCCTCCATGAAGCTTGGCCAGGCCATGTACGAGGCCTCGCAGAAGGAAGCGGCGGAAGCCGATGCCAAGGCGGATGCCGCCAAGGACTCCGATGTGGTCGACGCCGATTTCGAGGAAATCGACGAGGACGACGACAAGAAGAAGTCGGCCTGAACGGTCTGACGGCAAGATAATGCGAAAAGCCCGGCGCAAGGCCGGGCTTTTTTGCAACCCTCGCTGAAAAAAATGCGAGCGCTGCCGAAAAAATCACCGAAAACCACGGACAAGTTCGCGCCGGCCCTAGCATACGGGCAGCACCGCTCCTAAATCGAACAACGTGCCGGCAAACGACGCACACCATGCATCAAGACGTTGATCCGGAACTGCGGGAAAAAATGAAAGCTGATTTCTACGAAACGCTGGGCGTGCAAAAGGGCGCCGACGACAAGGAGCTCAAGAGCGCTTTTCGCAAGCTCGCCATGCAGTTCCATCCCGACCGCAACCCCGGCGATCATTCCTGCGAGCACAAGTTCAAGGAAATCAATGAAGCCTACGAGACGCTGAAGGACCCGCAGAAGCGCGCGGCCTATGACCGTTTCGGCCACGCCGCCTTCGAGCAGGGCGGCATGAATGGCGCGCAGGGCTTTGGTGCGGGCGGCTTTGCCGATATCTTCGAGGATATTTTCGGCGACATGATGGGCGGCCGCCAGCGCCGCTCTTCCGGCGGCCGCGAGCGCGGCGCCGACCTGCGCTACAACATGGAAATCTCGCTGGAGGAAGCCTTCGCGGGCAAGACCGCGCAAATCCGCGTGCCAGCTTCGATATCCTGCACGGAATGCTCGGGCAGCGGCGCGAAGCCCGGCACCCAGCCGGTCACCTGCTCGATGTGCAACGGCCACGGCAAGGTGCGCGCCACGCAGGGCTTTTTCTCGATCGAGCGGACCTGCCCGCAATGCCAGGGGCGCGGCCAGACGATCAAGGATCCGTGCCCGAAATGCGCCGGCCAAGGCCGCGTCACCGAGGAACGCTCGCTGTCGGTCAACATCCCGGCCGGCATCGAGGACGGCACCCGCATCCGCCTTGCCAATGAGGGCGAGGCCGGGCTGCGCGGCGGGCCGTCGGGCGACCTCTATATCTTCCTGGCCGTCAAGCCACACGAATTCTTCCAGCGCGACGGCGCCGATCTCTATTGCAAGGTGCCGATCTCGATGACGACGGCAGCCCTTGGCGGCTCGTTCGAGGTGACGACGCTCGACGGTACCCAGACCAAGGTGAAGGTGACCGAAGGTACGCAGAACGGACGCCAGTTCCGCCTCAAGGGCAAGGGCATGCCGGTGTTGCGCCAACCCAATGTCGGCGACCTCTACATCCAGACCGCGGTCGAGACGCCGCAGAACCTGTCGCGCCGCCAGCGCGAATTGCTGGAGGAGTTCGAACAACTCTCCTCGCAGGACAATTCGCCCCAATCGAGCGGCTTTTTCGCCCGCATGAAGGACTTTTTCGAATCTTTCGGCGAGCGTTGAGACGCGACCAAAGCTATCTTATCCACGACACAGGCAGGGCAGCGCCTTGCCTTGCGTCACCCAGGTGTTAAGTAGCTTCCAAGGGGAGCGCTGAGGAGAGCTTGCATGGCACGTGGTCACGGACTGCGGAAGGCGTTTGCCGAGAAGTTCGACGACGAACTCAAATTCTTCAAGGGCTGGATCGACAAGCCGAAGACGGTCGGCTCCATCGTTCCGACCAGTTCGATCACCGCACGCAAGATGGCTTCGATCGTCAACCCGAAGTCCGGACTGCCGGTGCTCGAGGTCGGTCCCGGTACCGGGGTCATCACCCGCGCCATCCTCGCCCAGGGCGTGCGGCCTGAAAACCTCTACGCGGTCGAATATTCCACCGATTTCGTGCGCCACCTGCGCCAGCTCTATCCCGGCGTCAACGTCATCGAGGGCGATGCCTTCAACCTCAACGCCACGCTTGGCGAGAGAAGCGGGATGATCTTCGATAGCGTCGTTTCCGGCGTGCCGCTGCTCAACTTCCCGGTCGCCCAGCGCATCGCCTATATCGAAAGCCTGCTCGACCGCATCCCGGCCGGACGGCCGATCGTGCAGCTGACCTATGGTCCGATGTCGCCGATCCCGGCCGGCCGCGGCGACTACACGGTCAAGCATTTCGACTTCATCTTCCGCAACATCCCGCCGACGCAGCTGTGGATCTACAGGCGCGGCAGCGGCGATTGACGCGGATTCTCGCCCAGTATCCCGCCTGCTTCGCCGGGAAAACGAATTGGTGATTTATCGCCGTTCGATATCATTTGATATTTAATTGCAGGTATAGAGAAACTGCTGATCGGTATAGCGGGGCTCCGGATGCATAAGGAGCTACCCTTGCGCCTCGTATATTCCCTATTGTTGTTTTTTTCTGTATTTCTGGCAACGGCGCCATTGGCCGCCGAGCCCATCTCGCTTCGAGGACAGTGGCGACAAGTCGCCTCGAATGCCGGGGCTTGTGACAGTTGTCGTGTATCGATTGAGCAGCACGGTAATGCGCTTTTGGTGACAGCGAATAACGGATGGACGGCAACAGTTGTTCCAGACCAGGCTGGCGGTCGATTCGCGAGGGGAGAAGGGCGATGGGGTTCTGACTCTGGTGGTTCCTATAAAGGACAGCCTTTTCAGATTCTTGTTGCCTCGAAAGATGGCGGACGGATGTGGATGGCCATGTCCGTGAGATCGGCAAAAGGTAGGCAAGCAGTCATCCAAGCGGTCTTTGAACTAGAGTACCCCGCCGATACTGAACTTTGAAATCGCCGCGCCTCCGACGTCCATGATGCGCCTCCGTGTCTAGCGGCAACAATATGAGCTTGGCTATTTGATTCAGTCCGTGCATCGCCTATAGCTGCCGCGACAGCATGGGAGACTCGATGCCGATCATCCCGAAAATCCTCGTCTTCGCCGGCTCGGTGCGCAGCGGCGCCTATAGCGGCAGGACCGCCGACGTGGCGCAGAAGGAACTTGCGGTGCAAGGCGCCGAGGTGACCCGCATTTCGCTCGCCGATTATCCCTTGCCGATCCTCGACGAGGACCTGGAAAAGGAAAATGGCATCCCTGAAAACGCCCAGAAGCTGGCGCGATTGATCGCCGTCCATGATGGGCTGCTGATCGCGACGCCTGAATATAACGGCTCCATCCCGCCGTTGCTCAAGAACACGATCGACTGGGTGAGCCGGGTGCGACGGGATGGCGGCCAGACGGTCAGGCCGCTTGCCGGCAAGGTCGCCGGCCTCTGCTCGTCCTCCAAAGGCCATTTTGCCGGCATCCGCTGCATCAATCATCTGCGCGCCGTGCTGGTGCGTTGCCGGATGGAGGTGGTGACGCCGGAATGCTCGGTGCCGGAGGGTGGCGACGCCTTCGATGGGGACGGCCATTTCCGTGACGAAAGACTGCACAAATCGATGGAGCACCTATGCCGCACGCTGATCGAAACCTCACGCATGCTGTCGACCAGGGTCGAGGCGTGACTGCCGCTACCATGCAGGCTCACCCCATGCAGGCCAAATCCATGCAGGAAAGATTGATCGTCGGCCTCGACGTGCCGACCGTGACGGAGGCCGAGCAGGCGGTGCGCGAGCTCGACGGTGTCGTCTCCTTCTACAAGATTGGCTATCAGCTGGCCTTTGCCGGCGGGCTCGACTTCGCCAGGGAGCTGGCCAGCGGCGGAACGAAAATCTTCCTCGACATGAAGCTGCTCGACATCGACCACACGGTGGCCAAAGGCGTCGAGAACATCGTCAAGATGGGCATGACCATGCTGACCATACATGCTTATCCCAAGGCGATGCAGGCGGCGGTGGAGGCAGCGCGCGGCAGCGAGCTTTGCCTGCTTGCCGTCAGCGTCCTGACCTCGATGGATGAGCAGGACATGATCGATGCCGGTTATGAATATGACCCGCACACGCTGGTGCTGAGGCGCTCGGAACAGGCGCTGCATGCCGGCATGGGCGGCATCGTCTGCTCGGCCGCGGAGGCCGAAGCGGTGCGCCGCATCGTCGGCCCCGACATGGCGGTGGTGACACCCGGCATACGCCCCGTAGGCAGCGATCATGGCGACCAGAAGCGCGTGATGACACCTGCGCAAGCCATTCGCAGCGGCTCCAGCCACCTGGTCGTCGGGCGCCCGATCGTCGCTGCGGCGGACAGACGCGCGGCGGCTGAAGCCATCCTCGACGAAATGCGCTCGGCGTAAGGAATAGGGAGAAGAAGAATGCCCAAGGGATACTGGATCGCCCGCGTCGATGTGCGCGACGCGGAAGGCTACAAGGATTACGTCGCGGCGGCGAAGCCGGCTTTCGAGCGCTTCGGCGCGAAATTCCTGGCCCGTGGCGGCGAGCATGAGAAAGCCGAGGGCCCCGGCCGCGCGCGCAATGTGCTCATCGAGTTCGAATCGCTCGCCGCCGCGCATGACTGCTACCATTCGCCGGAATATCAACGCGCAGTGGCGATCCGCCAGAAGGTGGCCGACGGCGAGATCGTGCTGGTGGAAGGGGTCTAGCGAAAGAACCTGTTCGCCGCGGTTTCCGCCATCGCGTCGACGAGTTCCAGCCCCCATTGCTGGCGGCAATAAGCGCGGAAATCGAAGCACGGCAGGCCGGGGCAGACCTCGAACTCGATGAGATGAACCGTATCGTCGGCCTCGACGCGCAGGTCGACGGAAAACACGTCCCGCAGGCCGAGCCCGTCCATCAACCGTTTTGCAATCGCGCGGATTCCGGCATCGGCCACCGGCTGGCTGTCCGCGACCGGAGTGAGTTCGGGTTCGGCATAATGCCCGGCGGCCTTCGCGGCCTCGCCGGTGTCGCCATAAAGCGCCAGGCTGTCGGCCATGGTCTGGAAATCCGCGCCTGACTCGACAAAGGCGATGCCAAGCGCCTCGGCACCGGTTTGCGGCGTCAGCCCGAGGAAGCTGGCGCGCACATTGCGGCCCGCGACATAGGGCTGGACGACGACATCATCGCGATAGGCCGCGAAAACACGCCGGCTAAGCTCCAGCGCGTGACCGAGATCGGTTACGCGCGAATCCGGCCAGATACCGATCTTGGCGCCGAGCCTGTTGGGCTTGACGAACCAGCCGGCGGACGAGGCCGGCGGCTCGACCAGCCATTCGCCATTGCGCGCAAAACCCGCCGGCGGCACCGGCAGGCCGAGCGCGCCAAGCACGGCGCCGGAGCGGAACTTGTCCTGGCAGAGCGCGAACAGCGCATCGTCCGCTCCGATCGTCCTCATTCCGTTGAGCCGCGCCAGCGCGGGTGCGGCGCCGCCACGGAAATAGGCGATGCCGTCGGTCAGCGTCCAGACCAGCGTCGTGGAAGGATCGGCTTCGGGAAGCGCGCTCGCGGCATGGTCCAGTTCCACCGCCGCGAAGGCAATGCCACGCCTGCCACAGGCGGCGGCCAGCGCGTCGAATTCGGGGGCGAGGTCGGTCGATTGCGCCAGATAGGACGATATCTCGGCCGCGCGCTGCGGTGCGTGACCGTCGGCGGCCAGGCGGTCGAAGCAGGCCTTCTCCGGCTCGTGGACGAGGATCAGCTTTGGCTTGTGACTCGACATGAGACGAACATTCCCGGCGGTGCGATCACCCAGCATCGCACGGCCGACGCAAACGGCTTTCGCGAAACCGACTCAAGCCGGACGCCTGCGTGACAGCACCACGATAGATATGCGCGGAGCCAATCGCCCGGCCTGTTCAGGCGATCAGCACGCGTGGTTCGAAGCGGCCGTTGACCTTGATGTCGAGGACGAACGTCATGCCGGCCTGCGGGTCGAGCTGGCGCTGCTTGTCGTCCTTGCCCTTCCAGGCTGACGTCACCGCCAGCCGGTCGGCGTTCCTGCCGACAAAGGCCGGGCACGAGGGCTGCGTCACCGGCATCGCAACTTCGCGCAGCAATGTTCCGTCGGGCGAATAGGCCTTGACCGCCTTGCCGCTCCAGACGGCGTTCCACAGCACGCCGTCGCGGTCGACGACCGATCCGTCGACATAGCCCTTGGACGAGCGATGGTCGACGAACACTTTTGGTTCTCCAGAGGGCAGGCCGCTCGCGGGATCGCAGGCGACGCGCATCAGCAGGCCGGTCGAGGTGTCGGTGTAATAGGCGAGCGCGCCATCCCCGGAGAAACAAATCGAGTTCGACACGGTGATGCCGGAGAACAGCTTGCGCAGTTCACCCCTGAAGAACCAGTAGATCGCACCGGCGCCCTTTGCCTCGCTCTTGCCCATCGTCCCCATCCACAGGGCGCCGCAGGGATGGACACGGGAATCGTTGGACCGGGTAAGAGGGTTGTCCGCCTCGACAGGCGTATGCAGCGTCATCTGGCCGGTCGCGACGTCGCGGACGAAGAGGCCGGTCTCGGTGGCGATCAGCTGGCGCTTGTCATCGATTATGGCGATGGCGCTCGCCATCTGGCCAAGCTCGTGGATCTTCAGCGCACCACCGGCCACGGGCTTTTCCAGGAGCTGGCCGTTGACGATATCGAACCAGAACAGCGCGTCGGTGGCGGGATCGTAGCTTGGCCCTTCGCCGAGCTCGCAGACATGATCGGAAAAAACCGAAACCTCGTTCATCATGCGTCTCCGAATGCTACGTCCCAGGCAGCGACGGCGGCGTGAGCGCGCGCCGCCACGTCGTCGACGCTCATGCCTGGCTTGAACAGGCTGGAGCCAAGCCCGAAGACCGTCACACCAACCGCCTTGTAGCCGGCAAAGTCCTTGTCCGAAACGCCGCCGACCGCGCCGACCAGCGTCTGCGCCGGTAGCACGGCCCGGATCGCGGAAATGCCCGATGCGCCGAGCACGCTGGCGGGAAAGAATTTCAGCGCCGAGGCGCCGAGCCGGATCGCCTGGAACGCTTCCGTGGGGGTAAACACGCCGGGCATGGTGACCATGCCGTATGTCCTGGCGCGGCCCATCACCTCGGCATCGATGTTGGGGCTGACCAGCAATCGGCCGCCGGCCTGGTGAAGATTGTCGACGTCGGCGGCCGTAAGCACCGTGCCGGCGCCGACCAGGGCGGTTTTCGGCAGCACTTCGACAATCCTGGCGATCGACGAGAACGGCTCGGGCGAGTTCAGCGGCACCTCTATGGCCTCGATGCCGGCGTCGAACAGCGCCTGGCCCATGGCGATCGCCTCAGTGGGCTTGAGGCCGCGCAGGATAGCGACCAGGCCGCGCTTGAGTTTTGGAAAGGGTGCGGTCTGGCTCATATGGCGGCTCCACTTCTGGCAATCATGCCATTCTCCCGCGCGGCCTCGATCAGCCCGGCGCGTACTGCTTCGTCGGCGTCGACTGTCCGCACACCTAGCCCGGCAAGGCCGAGCGCAGTCTGGTAAAGTACCGCCAGCGCGCCCGAGGCAACCAGCACGACCGATGTCGCGCCGGCGCCATGACGGCGCCGGGCAGAGGCGATCTCGCCGCCGATCAGCAGGCCGGACAGGCAGGCGGCCGCATCATCGGCCTTGAGATCCTGGAGCAGGCCGGCAGCGCGGATGGCAAACAGCCGCGAGGTGACGTCACCACCCTCGCCCAGTGCTGTTTCGCACCAGCGGCGGAAGAACGGATTGTCCGGGGCAACCGGGCTGGGGTGTTCGCCCAGCGAATGGCGCAGGATCGAGTGCGCGGCAAGCACGGAAAACAGCTCGCCCGTCGGCCAGGTGCCGAAGCCGGCGACGGCGCCGTCCTCGACCTGCACCCATTTCGAATGGGTGCCGGGCATGCAGACCAGTTCGCGGCCCCTGGCCGGCAGGCCGGCGCCGGCAAGCTGCGTCTCCTCGCCGCGCATGACGTCGGGCGCGTCGGCCAGATGCTGGGCAAGGCCGGGAACGATGCGGATGTCGCGTTTCTGATCAGGCACCCGGGCGGCGCCGCCGAGAATGGCGCCGAGCGGCGACGGCACGCTGACATAGGGCGCCTCCAGCCAGCCCTGGCGGGAACCGGCCATGCCGCAGATGATGACGGGCAATGCCTCCGGCGCGCCCATCGCCGCCAGATGGCCCTCCAGGACGTTGGCGAAGCCCTTTTCGCGCGCGGTGATCAGGCCATCGTCGCCGCGACGCTCGGCAAGCACCTTGCCGCCGCCGTCGATCAGCCAGGCCCGAAGCCGGGTCGTGCCCCAATCGAGTGCGGCGACCGCCGGAACGTTGCTGGCTGGGCTCATAGGAAGCCTCCATCGACGATCAGCATTTGCGCGGTCAGCATGCGCGAGGCGTCCGAGGCCAGGAACAGCACCGTGCCGACCATGTCGTCCGGCCGCATGACGTCCCTGATGCATTGCTTGGCGACATGGGCGGCAAGCGCCTGTTCGGTCACCCAGCGCTCCTGCTGCCGCTCGGTGATCACCCAGCCGGGCGCGACGGCGTTGACGCGGATGCGGTCGGGACCAAGCTTGCCGGCCAACCCCTTGGTGAGGCCGAGTATGCCCGCCTTGGCGGCGGTATAGGCCGGCATGTCTGGATGGTTGATCAGGTAGGAGGTCGAGGTGAAATTGATGATCGAGCCGCCGCCGGCCCGCTTCATGCCTGGTGCCACGGCCTGCGCGGTGAAGAAATGCGGTCGCAGGTTGATGGCGAGGTTGTTGTCCCAGAACTCGACGGTAACGTCCTCGACGGCATGGCGTTCGTCCCAGGCGGCATTGTTGACCAGCACGGTGACGTCGCCATGCGCGTCGGCGGCCCTTGCCGCAGAGGCGCGCAGCGCCTCGACGTCGCGCAGATCGGTCTTGAGGTAGAGCGGTCGGTGGCCGAGCTCCTTCTCGATGCGGTCGGCGAGCGCGGTGCTCGGCGCGTCGGCGATATCGAGGAAGGCGACCTTGGCGCCCTGGCGCACGAACCCTTCGGTCAACGCCGCGCCGATGCCGGAGCCGCCGCCGGTGATCAGCACCGAAGCGCCTTCGAGGTCGGCAAAACGCGCCGATGGCATCATGAGTTTCGTCTCCCGGGTCAACCGGCGCGCATCCTAGCCAGACACGTCCGGCGGGCAAGGGCGAAAAGACGCTATTTCGGGCTTATGTCGGACAAAAAAGCCTGGCGATGGCGCGAGACCGGCCAGGCGGCATCGCCGCTTGGCCGGCAGCGCCGAATTTCGCCGCTCAGATCGCCTTGGCGCGCAAGGCGCCACGGAAGGAATCGCGGAGGTAGCCCAATGTAGCGTCGGCATCGGCCGGCTTGCCAAAGAGATAGCCCTGCCCGCCGGCGCAACCGAACTGGACCAGCCGGTCGGCCTGCGCTTCCTCTTCGATGCCTTCGGCGACCACGTCCATGCCGAGCCCTTCGCACATGGCGAGAATGGCCCGAATGATGTGTTCGGACGGCCGGTCGTCGAGAATGGAGGAGACGAAGGCGCGGTCGATCTTGAGCTTGTCGAAATGAAACTCGCGCAGGCGGCCGAGCGAGGACTGGCCGGTGCCGAAATCGTCGAGCGAGACACGGATGCCGACACGGCGCAGATCCTCGACGATCTGCGCGGCCGAGGCAGGGTCGTTCATCAGGCCGGTCTCGGTGATCTCGATTTCCAGCCGACGCGGATCGAAGCCGGTGCGGTCGAGGATCGCCAGTATGTGCAGGCCGGTGTTCTGGTCGACGAGCTGCGAGGGCGACAGGTTGAAGGACAGGAACAAGTCCTTCGGCCAGCTCCTGGCGGCTTCCGTCGCCTTGCGCAGCACCAGCTGCGACAGCGGGCCGATGATGCCGCGCTCCTCGGCGATCGGAATGAAGACGGTCGGCGGCACCGCGCCGAGGTCGCGGTCGGTCCAGCGCGCCAGCGTCTCGAAGCCGATGGTGCGGCGCGTGGTGAGGTCGACGATCGGCTGGAAATGCGGCTCCACCTCGCCGGCGGAGACGGCGCGGCGCAGCGCCTGCTCGATGCGGGTGACGCGCTTGGCGGCCTCTTCCATCTCGCGGGTGTAGACGACGACGCGGCCACGGCCGGAGCGCTTGGCATGGTAAAGAGCCGTTTCGGCCTTGTTGATGAGGATTTCGGTGGTCTCGTCGCCGGAATAGAACAGCGAGCAGCCGACCGAGGCGGAAAGCCTGGCGGTGCGTTCGCCGACATCATAGGGCGCCGACAGGATCTCGATCAGCATGCGGGATTTTTCCGCCGCCGCCTCTTCCGAGAATACCAGGGGATAGAGGAAGGCGAATTCGTCGGCGCCGATGCGGCAGACCGTCGAATGGCCGTCCATCGAGGCGCGCAGCCGCATGGCGACCTGGATCAGGATGTCGTCGCCGGCCTTGTGGCCGAACAGGTCGTTGATCGGCTTGAAGCCGTCGAGGTCGAGAATGCCGACGGTGAAGGGCGCGGGGTCCTCGGCACGGTCGCTGATCAGGCGATCGACCTTGTCGAAGAAGCGGCGATGATTGCCAAGCCCGGTCAACGGATCGGTGAACGCCAGATCCGTGCTTTCCCTGTTTGCCTGACCGGTGCCAAACACAGTTTGCATCGGTGTCCCTGCTCGTCCCTGCTTTTGTCGTCGGAATTTATTTCGAGACTGGCAGGAAACCCTTTAGGAAAAGTATCGCTTGAATCGATTTTTCGAGACTCGCGAACGATCCCATGACGCTATCTGAAGCGCTGCAGGTGATCGACAAGGGCGCGCAGCTTCGGCGCCAGGTTGCGACGACCCGGATAATAAAGATAGAAGCCGGCAAAGCGTGGGCAGTAGGTCTCCAGGATGGGCACCAGCTCGCCCCGGTCGAGCCAAGGGCGGAAGCTTTGTTCCATGCCGAAGGTGATGCCGGCGCCGGCGACAGCGAGCTTGATCATCAACGCCATGTCGTTTGTCGTAATCTCCGGGGCGACGGCGACGCTGAACTCCTTGCCATCGACCGCGAATTCCCACCGGTAGGGCGCAACCCCGGGAGCGGGACGCCAGCCAATGCAACGATGGGCCGCAAGCTCGCCCGGATGCGCAGGCTCTCCAAATCTATCGCGGTAGGCTGGTGCGCAGACAGCCAACTGCCGCTCCTCACCGGCAACGGGAACCGCGATCATGTCCTGCTCGATGACTTCGCCCAGTCTGACGCCGGCATCGTATCCCTGGGCAACGATATCGAATTCCTCATCCGTCACCGTGATGTCGATCTGAACCTCCGGATTGGCTTCGGCGAAGGCCGCCAGGAACGGCCCTGACAGGAAACCCTCGGCGATCGACGAAACGGCGAGCCGCAACTGCCCGCGCGGGCGCCCACGCAAGCTGCCGGTGGCCTCGACCGCGGCACGCATGTCCGCGATAGCGGGCGCAATTTCGGTGTGGAGCCGCTCCCCCGCCTCGGTGAGGCTGACGCTGCGCGTCGTGCGCCGCACAAGCGCTATGCCGATGGTCTCTTCCAGCCGCCTGATCGTCTGGCTGACGGCCGAGCGGGTGACGCCCAGCCGGTCGGCGGCGGCCCGAAAACTCCGCTCCTCAGCGACAAGCGCAAAAACGGAGAGCGCGTTGAAGTCCATTGGTTAGCGTGGCTTTCCATAGTGTCGAGAAATGGCTGTCTTAACACGACAATGGGGCATTTCTATCTTCCTGGCAACCGCCGCAACACTGCGGCCAATTCAGGAACAGGAGACAAGCATGCCCCTCGACAAGACCGTCCTCATTACCGGCGCATCCAGCGGAATCGGCGCGGGAATTGCCCGCGAACTCGGCGCCGCCGGGGCGAAAGTCATGCTTGGCGCGCGGCGCACCGACCGGCTGGAGGCGCTCGCCGAGGAGATCACCGCGCACGGTGGGGAGGCCAGGTTCCGCAGCCTCGATGTCACCAACCGTAACGATGTCGCTGCCTTTGCCGAGGCGGCGCGGCAAGCCTGGGGAGGCGTCGACGTGATCGTCAACAATGCCGGCGTGATGCCGCTTTCACTGATGGCCTCGCTCAAGGTCGACGAATGGGACCGCATGGTCGATGTCAACATCAAGGGTGTGCTCCATGGAATCGCTGCGGTGCTGCCGGAGATGACCGCTCGAGGCTCCGGCCACATCATCAACATCGCTTCGGTCGGCGCGCTCTCGGTATCGCCGACGGCAGCGGTCTATTGCGCGACCAAATACGCGGTGCGGGCGATTTCCGCTGGCCTCAGGCAGGAGAACGACGCCATTCGGGTGACCTGCATTCATCCGGGCGTGGTCGAGAGCGAACTGGCCCATTCCATCACCGATCCGGTGGCGGCCGAAGCCATGAAGACCTACCGGGCGATAGCCTTGCAGCCGGACGCGATCGGCCGCGCGGTGCGCTTCGCCATCGAGCAGCCGGACGATGTCGATGTCAACGAGATCGTCATTCGGCCGACAGCCACGAGGTAGCAGCCGTGACGCCGTTTTCCCTGCTTGCATCCCTCATGTTTCTCTTTGGTACGGCTCCCGTGCAGACAGGTCTCGCCCAGATGAACACCGACCAGAAAATCATAGCTCAACCAGCGCAAAGCCATCCCTATGCAGGCATGTGGGTGACAGCCGATGGCCATGTCCGTCACAAGCTGCTTCCAAATGGCCGCTACGACGAAGCGCGTGGGACCCGGGAAAGCGCGTATCGGGGGCGTTACGAAGTCCGGGGAAATCACATCGACTATTGGGACGATACCGGATTCACCGCCGATGGCACGTTCGTCAACCGCGTTCTGCATCACGGCGGCATGATCTTGTATCGGAAGGAGTAGCGGCTGCCGGTTGGATCAGCCGCCGAGCCGGACGCGGTAGAGTTCCAGGGGGCTGCCCCTGATCTGTGCCACCGGCTCCAGCCATTCCGGCACGTTGCCGCGCATCAGACCGGCCAGAAAACCGTCCGGCGCCCTGGCCGTGAACAGCCGGCTTTCCGGGTTGCCGCGGCAGAGCGCGACAAGGCCGACATGGTGGCTTTCGACGACGGCTTTCGCATCGGTGGCCGAGCCCAGCAAGGCGTCGAACACGAGCAGGTTTCCGGCGACGTTGCGATGATAAGGCCCGGCGAACACGCGATGACCGGTAAAGGCGAGGATCGGCGAGCCAAGATTGGAGATGGCAAGCACCGTGGTGGGGGCCATCGCGCCAAGCACGGCGAACGAAGCCTTGCTGTTGCAGGGCGCATCGATGCCGGCGTCCCTGGCGGGAGCAGCGGTTGCGAAGGCGCTCGATGCCGCTTGAGCTGCGCCCGACCAGATGGCGTTGACCGAGATCAGCCAGGCCGCGGCCATCCTGAGCACGGTACCGCTGGACGGGCTGACCTCCGCCCGCTGCCGCCATTTGGCGATCCAGGCCGAAAGCGGGATCACCGCGAAGGCGATGGAGAAGGTCGAGCCGCGCACTTCCCAGGCACTGACCAGAAGCGCCACCACCAGCAGCGCGGCGACGAGGCTGTCCTGCCGCCGCCAGCCGCCATGGCTGAAGCGGAGCGCCATCAGGACGATCGCCACCAATGGCGTGGCAAAACGCGCCACCGCCCTGGCCGGATCGCCGGCGACAAGCTGGACGATCGACTGCGCCTCCTCGATATAGCCGAGCCACATCTGCTGCAGGCGCGGATCGAGATGAGCATAGGGCGCCGCCAGGCATTGCGGAAACACGAGCCCCACGACGAGAGCGAGAGCGACGGCAAGCAGGCCAAACGACATCAGGCGCCGGGCGGCCGTCGCGTTCGCGGCCTTCCATGAAGCAATGATTGCCAAACCGGCGCCGGCAAACCCGGTGACGGTGAACTGCACGACCGAGAACGTGTCGCACTGGGCCTGGCCCCAGGACGAAACGGGGACTGTGGCGGCGAAGATGAGAGCCGAGGCGCCGGCGACGCCGAGGCCGAAGTCCCTGGCGATCAGCCTTTCACCCTCCCGATTGCCGAGAAACAACAGCGCGACGACGGCGCCGAGGGCTCCGGCATAGGGCGCGCTTTCCATGCCGATGGCGAGGGTCAGCGTGGCGCAAATGCCCGCGACGAGGGCAGCCGGCCGATGCGTTGGCGCCTCGAGCAGCAAGGCGAGGCTCGCCAGCGTCAGCATAAGCTGGACATTGTGATGATCGAGCGCGCCTGGAGAAAAAATCCCGATGTAATACAAGGCCGCCCCGCCGACGACGGCGGCGGGCAACACAGCGGACGGGCCGGCGAAAGCGCGCGCGGCGCGGATGGTCAGGAAGATCGCGAGCCAGAACTGCAGCGCGGGCCAAAGTATTTGCACGATTTGTTCGGCCAAGGCGGTGCTGCCCGTCAGGGCCGAAACGGCAAGGATGCTCAGCGCCAGAGGCGCGTCGAGCAGCCGCGACCAGTGCATGACGAAGCCGCCTTCGAGACCCATCCTGTACTGGTGCAGGTCGAACCAGCCCTGGCCCGCCAGCAGGTCGCGGACTTCGACCAATTGCAGCAGGCTGTCATTGTCGCCCGCCGGATTGGCCAGTTGCGGGAATCCCTGCTGGACCTCGAGCGCCAGCAGCAGCAAGGCGGCAAGCAACGCGAATCCGATATCGGACTTCCAGGTGGAAGTTCCCCTTGCCGTGCCCATCCCGATCGCCCTTGGCGTGAATGCCGGGCCTTTCCAAGCCAAGCGACACTCGTGAAGTCGGTCTTAAACCTAGCCTTAACGGCTTCAATAAATAGTAAAACCGCCTGAACGCGGCCGGTTTCCGGAGCGCGGCCGCATGGTCGACAAGGCATTCGGAGACGAAAATGCCGCAAGACATCAGCCGTGAACCCACCATCGCCGTGCTCCTGCCTTGCTACAATGAGGAGCTGACCATCGCCGAGGTGGTGCGGCGGTTCCGCGAGACGCTGCCTGCGGCAACCATCTATGTCTACGATAACAATTCGAAGGATCTGACGGCCCTGCGCGCCCGCGCGGCCGGCGCCATCGTGGTTCGCGAGCCGCGCCAGGGCAAGGGCAATGTGGTGCGGCGCATGTTCGCCGACATCGACGCCGACATCTATCTGATGGCCGACGGCGACGGCACCTACGCGCCCGAAGACGCGCCGCAACTGATCAACACGCTCTTGACCGAGCGCTGCGACATGGTGGTGGGCACTAGGCGCGGCGTCACCGACGATGCCGGCCGCGCCGGCCATGCCTTCGGCAACCGTGTCTTCAACAGCCTCTACAAATGGCTGTTCGGCGACGATTTCACCGACATCTTCTCCGGCTACCGCGTCTTCACCAGGCGTTTCGTCAAGAGCTTTCCCGCCGTGTCCGGCGGCTTCGAAATCGAGACCGAAATGTCGGTGCACGCCTCGCAGCTCAAATTGCCGGTCAGCGAAATCGCGCTCGACTACGGACGCCGGCCGGAAGGCTCGTCGTCGAAACTGTCGACCTTCCGCGACGGCGCCAGGATCCTGTGGATGTTCGCCATGCTGATGAAGGAGACGCAGCCGCTGCGCTTCTTCGGCGCCTTTTCGCTGTTCTTCCTGGCTTCGAGCCTGTTCCTGATGGCGCCGGTGCTGGTCGAATTCGCCGAAACCGGCCTTGTACCGCGCATGCCGACATGGGTGCTGTCGGTCGGGCTGCTGCTTCTGTCCATGCTTGCGGCGGTGACCGGACTGATCCTCGATTCGGTCTCGCGTGGGCGCGCCGAACAGAAACGGATCTTCTATCTCTCCATGCCTTCGGGCCGTGTCGAGCGGCGTACGGGCGATGTGGTTCGGAAGCCGGAACGGGGCAAGGCCTCGCGCGCGGCCTGAACGATGCAACGCGTCGTCCGCTTTGTCTTCGCAGGCGGCATCGGTTTCGTCGCCGACGCGGCGGCACTGTGGCTGCTGCTCGCCGTCACGCCGCTCGGGCCGTTCGTCAGCCGCATGCTCTCGATCGGCTTTGCGCTCTGCGTCACCTGGCAGATCAACCGGCATCTGACCTTCTCGCCGTCGAGCAGGGGAGTGACACAGGAGGGCGCCCGCTATTGCGGCGTCGGCGTCGCCACCAGCATCGTCAACTACGCCGTCTACTCGGCCATCCTGCTGGTGCTGCCGGCGGCGCCACCATTGGGAGCGCTTGCCATCGCTTCGCTGGTGGCCATGACGCTGTCCTTCGTGGGTTACTCGCGGCTGGTCTTCGACCGTTAGCGGCGTGGCCCGATTGGCAGAAGGCGCCGCGACCCTTATATCGCATGCGTTGACTGCGTTGGGGATCCGCCATGAAGCTGAAAATCGCCGTCCAGATGGACCATGTCTCCACCGTGTCGATCGCCGGCGACACCTCGTTCGCGCTGTCGCTGGAAGCGCAGCGGCGCGGCCATCAATTGTTCCACTACACCCCAGACCGGTTGTCGCTGCGCGACGGCAAGGTGTTTGCCCGCATCGAGGAGATGCAGGTGCGCGACGAGAAGGGCAGCCACTACTCGCTGGGCGAAAAGGTGCGCACCGACCTGTCGGAGATGGACGTCGTCCTGCTGCGCCAGGACCCGCCCTTCGACATGAACTACATCACCACGACCCATATCCTCGAGCGCATCCATCCGAAGACGCTGGTCGTCAACGACCCGGCCTGGGTGCGCAACAGCCCGGAAAAGATCTTCGTCACCGAGTTTCCCGATCTGATGCCGGACACGCTGATCACCAAGGATCCGCTCGAGGTGGCCGCCTTCCGCAAGGAGTTCGGCGACATCATCGTCAAGCCGCTTTACGGCAATGGCGGCGCCGGCATTTTCCATCTGCTGGAAGCCGACCGCAACCTCGCCTCGCTGCTCGAAATGTTCGGCCAGCTGTTCCGCGAGCCCTATATCGTGCAGCGCTACCTGAAGGATGTGCGCAAGGGTGACAAACGCATCATCCTGATCGACGGCGAGCCGGTCGGCGCCATCAACCGGGTGCCGGCCGAACACGATTCCCGCTCCAACATGCATGTCGGCGGCCGCGCGGAGAAGACCGAGCTGACCGAACGTGAACGCGAAATCTGCGCCCGCATCGGACCGTCGCTGAAAGAGCGCGGCTTCATCCTGGTCGGCATCGACGTCATCGGCGACTACATGACCGAAATCAACGTCACCTCGCCGACCGGCGTGCGCGAAGTGCAACGCTTCGGCGGCGCCGACATCGCCAGCCTGTTCTGGGACGCCGTCGAAGGCAAACGCGGGAAATAGCGCCTATATCCTACGATGGTCGGGCATACTGCTCGGCGCTCATGACTTCGATGCAGACGAAGCGTTCGTTGCCTTCCACCCAGGCATCGTGGCCCGGCGGAATCGTATAGGACGTGCCTTGCTCGAACGTTTTCTGGGTTCCGTCATTCATTTTGACGGTGATGGTTCCCGAGACGACGTAGCCGACATGCGAAACCTGACAACTGTCTGTCTTGACCACCGGCTTCACGCATTCGGACCATTTCCAGCCCGGCTCCATGTTGAGCCGGCCCAACGTATAGCCGGGAAGACGCACCACTTCGACGCGCGTCTTGTCCGGCGTGCGAACTTCATCCGGGCTGTTGTGAGACTTGGACGCTAATTTGGTGACTTCCACACCGGCCATGTCATCCTCCCTGTACTCGACGCGGAGCCTGACGTTGCGATTGTCGGAACCGCGACCGGATTCATATCCCATTTGGAGTCGGCATACAATTATAAGCAGTTTCTAAAATGCCCGTTGACTGTGCCCGCTCCTCTCCGGCGGCGCCGGGCCGAACAGCCTGTTTTCATTTTGTCTTAACCATGTTCCGCTTTCTGCAACCGCATACAAGCGCTGTGCAACCGGGGCGGTTACAGGTTCCGGAGGTGTTCCGGGTTTGATCGGGGGCTGTCGGTCAGCGATAGCAGGCGGTCGCCCCGCCTGCTCGACCAGCGTGGGCTGTCCGACCATCTCAAGCGCGATATCGGCATGCTCGACGGCCACGCGCCTTATGGCAGTATCCGCTGAGCGCAATCTGGCGGACAGGGACAGGAGGGAACGATGAATATACCGGCGAAAACCCTGGCGCAGAGCCGCCGGACGATCGAGTCGTACGAGGACTACGCCGTCCGTTATGACGAGATTGTCGGGCATATCCCGCATCCGAACGACCGGGCCGCGCTCGAGCGCGCCGCGGCGATCATCGGGCCGGGCGGCCAAGTCCTGGAGATCGGGTCCGGACCGGGCCGCGATGCGGACTTCCTGGAGGGCCTTGGCGTCAAGGTCCGCCGAACCGACGCCACGCGGCGCTTTCTCGACCTGCAGGCAGAGCGCGGCAAGACAGGCGAACTCCTCGACGTCATCACCGACGAGCTTGGCGGTCCCTACGACGCGGTGGTGGCGCTCGCCGTACTGATCCATGTGCCTCGCGACCAGATCGACCAGGTCCTGGCGAAGATTGCGCGTTCATTGCGGCCCGGCGGTGCCTTTGTCGTCTCGATGCGCGACGGCGACGGCGAAACCGGCGGCAGATACCTTACTGTCGACTGGCGCAAGGACGCCTTCGCCGCGCGCATCGAGGCCGCCGGCATGGAGCTTGTCAGCCACAGCTTCCGCATCGGCAGGAAGGAAAGGGGATGGAACACCTTCCTGGCGGTGAGGCCATCGTGATCCGGCGCGGGTTGCCGCGCGTTCGCCCTCATCCCGTGCCGCTCAATCCGGGGCGTTGCGAACACCGGAAGACCCGCGCACAAGGCAACGGCTGACACGGACGACAAGTGAGCCCATCCGACGGTATGCACCCGTTTGCCTTTGTTCTTGTATTGTTCTTGCCTAAGCCTGAAATCTGTGGTTGTCTTGAGCTGACGTCGCTCGCGGATTGTTCACAAGGGCTGGGGCGAGCCGGCATCCGGGGGCTTGAAACAAAATGGTGGCGCGGGTTCGTACGGTCGCTTTCCAGGGCATCGAGGCCGTGCCGGTCGACGTGCAGGTGATGATCGCGCCCGGCAAGGTCAACATGCACATCGTCGGCCTGCCGGACAAGGCGGTGGCCGAGAGCCGCGAGCGGGTCCAGGCGGCCCTTCATGCTTCCGGCCTGTCGATGCCGTCGAAAAAAGTGACGATCAATTTGGCCCCCGCCGACTTGCCCAAGGAAGGCAGCCACTACGATCTGCCGATCGCGCTCGGCCTGATGGCGGCCCTCGGCGCCATTCCGGGCGACATGCTGGCCGGCTATGTCGTGCTCGGCGAACTGTCGCTCGACGGCACGATCACCGCGGTCGCCGGTGCGCTGCCGGCGGCGATCGGTGCCAATGCCGAGGGCAAGGGCCTGATCTGCCCCTTCGCCTGCGGGCCGGAAGCGGCCTGGGCGGGGCGGGAATTCGACATTCTGGCGCCGCGCAGCCTGATTGCCATAGCCAACCATTTCCGCGGTACGCAGGTGCTGTCGCGCCCGGAGGCCGGCATCCACGCCTCGGCGCGCGACCTGCCAGACCTCGCCGACATCAAGGGCCAGGAGACGGCGAAGCGGGCGCTAGAAGTGGCGGCCGCCGGCGGCCACAATCTCTTGATGATCGGTCCGCCCGGCTCGGGAAAATCGATGCTGGCGCAGCGTCTGCCGTCGATCCTGCCGCCGCTGGCGCCGAAGGAATTGCTCGAAGTCTCGATGATCGCCTCGGTGGCCGGCGAGCTCGGCGAAGGCAAGCTGACCGACCGGCGACCATTCCGCGCCCCGCACCATTCGGCCTCGATGGCGGCGATGGTGGGCGGCGGCATACGCGCGCGGCCGGGCGAAGTGTCGCTCGCCCATCACGGCGTGCTGTTCCTCGACGAGTTCCCCGAATTCACGCCGCAGACGCTCGATGCTCTGCGCCAGCCGCTTGAGACCGGCGACTGCATGATCGCGCGCGCCAACCACCGCGTCACCTATCCGGCACGCATCCAGCTGGTGGCGGCGATGAACCCGTGCCGCTGCGGCATGGCCGGGGAACCCGGCTATCGCTGCCTGCGCGGCGAGCGCTGCCGCACCGACTACCAGGCGCGCATCTCAGGCCCGCTGCTCGACCGCATCGACCTTCGCATTGAAGTGCCGGCGGTTTCGGCCAGCGACCTGATCCGGCCCGACCGGGCGGAAAAGAGCGCCGATGTGGCGCTGCGCGTCGGCCGCGCGCGCACCCTCCAGCGCGAGCGCTTCGAACGGCTCGGCGTCAACAGCGCCACCACCAACGCGCATTGTTCTCCCGCGGTCATCGAAGCGATCGCCATGCCGGACGCCGCCGGCCTGTCGCTGCTCAAGGACGCCAGCGAAAAACTCGCCTTTTCCGCCCGCGCCTACCATCGCGTGCTGAAAGTAGCACGCACGCTCGCCGATCTCGACGCCAGCGAGGCCGTCGGCCGCATCCATCTGGCCGAAGCGATTTCTTATCGGATGAGTTCGGAGCGCATGGCGCAGGCGGCGTAGGCTCGATGCTCGCGACGCGCTTCGTGCGGTGGGCGAGCGCGGTTTGGAGCCAAGATCTGGCTATCTCCGTACAAATAAAAGGTTAATTATCGAACTTCTGTTAGCTGCTTGCTTCAGCGCTCGAAGCGTTCGGATCATGGCGCGGCCTTGACGGCTGGTTGGCGCCCAGCCGTCACTAAGTTGTCTCAGGTTTTGCAACATGCCCTCTTCGAGAAGCAGCATCGACGGACTTCGGACCGACCAGCTGGACGGCCTCAGATTTCTGGCGTTTGCAATGGTGTTCTTCAGCCATTTTTCGGCGCCTGCCGAATACAGCTCGGCTGTCATGGTTCAGAAACAGGGATGGGTCGGGGTCGAGATATTCTTTGCCCTATCCAGTTTTTTGCTCTTTCGGCTCTTCGAACAGGAGCGGGCCAGAACTGGAAGAATTTCCATCTCTCAATTCTTCGTGCGGAGGCTGTTACGCATCTACCCGCTGATGGTGCTCTTTCCGCTTGCGATGCTGCTTGCCTATGGTCCGCAGAACCCGGCTGCCTATGGATGGCTTCTTGGTCTGGTCTCGTTTGTCGGCAACTACATCGCCTGGTTTCCGGACAATTGGTCGTCGATCCGATACACAGCCCAGCTCTGGTCTCTGCCCTATGAGTTCCAAATCTACCTGCTGCTGCCGCTTCTGTTCCTCCTGTATCTCAGCGTTGGAAGGCACGCCCTTGCGACCGGTTTGCTTTGCGTTCTGCCATTGTGTCTGCTTGGGAGGGTGGCGTTCGCGTTGAGCGGAGTGGCAACTCAGGCGGTCTATATGACGCCGCTCTTGAGATCTGAATCGACAATCGTGGGAATCCTCGTCGCAATGGGCCTGACTAGAAGACTCCCGCTGCCGCTGGTCGCGGCTGTATTTCTCTTGAGCGGGATAGGGCTGGTTTTCCTGCCCTATATCCACACGCCCGTCGGATCGGTTCTGGCCTACCTCCCGGCCGGGCTTTTTGCCGGCTCGCTGCTTCACATCGCGCTTTACGCGCAAAACGTCGCCCACCTGCTACGCTGGCCACCGCTGGCCTATCTTGGAACGATTTCCTTCGGCCTTTACGTTTTCCATCCCTGGTCATTCGATCAAGGCAAGGCCCTGCTCCAGCTGGCCCACATTCCGGAAAACTACGCCACCACCTGCCTGGCTGGTCTGGCACACTGTGTTCTGGCGGCGACGCTAAGCTACCGTGTCCTGGAGCAGCCGCTTCTCCGGCTGAAGCCACGTCGCAGCCATCCTGAAACCGTCCAAGACGATGCGGTGGCGGCAAACGCGTGATCTTGCACAGCTACGGCGCGCATCTGCGGCGGACCAAGCCGAGATGGCGCGCCGGCTCAGCCTTGTTTCGCCTTCAGCTCCAGCCGCCGCTTATGTAGCACCGGCTCGGTATAGCCGTTCGGCTGGCTTGTCCCCTTGAACACTAGGTCGCAGGCGGCCTGGAAGGCGATCGAGCTGTCGAAATCCGGCGCCATCGGCCGGTAGAGCGGATCGCCGACATTCTGCAGATCGACGATCGCGGCCATGCGCTGCAGCGAATCCCTGACCTGGATTTCCGAGCAGACCTTGTGGCGCAGCCAGTTGGCGATGTGCTGCGAGGAGATGCGCAGCGTGGCGCGGTCTTCCATCAGGCCGACATCGTTGATGTCGGGAACCTTGGAGCAGCCGACGCCCTGGTCGATCCAGCGCACGACATAGCCCAGAATGCCTTGCGCGTTGTTGTCGAGCTCGCGCTGGATCTCGTCGGGCGTCCAGTTCGGCCGCACAGCCACCGGCACCGACAATATGTCGTCGAGCTTGGCCTTCGGACGACTCTTCAGAGCCGCCTGGACGGCATGCACATCGACCTTGTGATAGTGCGTGGCGTGCAGCGTCGCCGCCGTCGGCGACGGCACCCAGGCGGTGTTGGCGCCGGCCTTGGGGTGCGCGATCTTCTCGACCAGCATGGCCGCCATCAAATCGGGCATCGCCCACATGCCCTTGCCGATCTGGGCGTGGCCGGCGAGCCCGCATTCGAGACCGGTGTCGACATTCCAGGCCTCGTAGGCGGAAATCCAGGCGGCCTGCTTCATATCACCCTTGCGGATCATCGGGCCGGCTTCCATCGAGGTGTGGATCTCGTCGCCGGTGCGGTCGAGGAAGCCGGTGTTGATGAAGACAACGCGCTCCCTGGCGGCGCGGATCGCCTCCTTGAGGTTGATCGTGGTGCGCCGCTCCTCGTCCATGATGCCCATCTTGATGGTGTTTTGGGCCATACCGAGCAGGGCTTCGACACGGTCGAAGATTTCGACGGCGAAGGCGACCTCCTCCGGCCCGTGTATCTTCGGCTTCACCACATACATCGAGCCGGCGCGGGAGTTCATCCGCCGCCCCTTCGGCCCGACGTCGTGCAGCGCGATCAAGGCCGTCATCGATGCGTCCATGATGCCTTCCGGCACCTCGCTGCCGTCGCGGTCCAGGATCGCCGGATTGGTCATGAGGTGGCCGACATTGCGCACCAGCATCAACGAGCGGCCAGGCACGGTCAGCGTACCGCCGGCCGGCGCGGTGTAGACGCGGTCGGGATTGAGCTTGCGAATAAAACTCTTGCCGCCCTTGGTGATCTCCTCGGCCAGATCGCCCTTCATCAGGCCGAGCCAGTTGCGGTAGACGACGACCTTGTCCTGCGCATCCACAGCCGCGACCGAATCCTCGCAGTCCTGGATGGTGGTCAACGCCGATTCCAGGATGACGTCGGCGATGCCGGCCGGATCGGTGCGGCCGATCTGGTTGGCGCGGTCGATCAGGATCTCGACATGCAGTCCGTTTTTCAGCAGGAGCACGGCTTGCGGATTGGCGGCGTCACCGCGATAGCCGACGAATTGTTTGGGATCGGCCAGCGTCGTCGAGCCGGCGCCGGCGCTGAGCTTCAGGGCGCCATTGGCAACGGACAGGCCGTTCACCCCTGCCCATTTGCCAGAGGTGAGCGGCACCGACTGGTCGAGAAAGTCCTTGGCCCAGGCGATGACCTTGGCGCCGCGCGCCGGGTTGAACCCCTTGCCCTTCTCAGCGCCATCGGTTTCGGGGATGGCGTCGGTGCCGTAGAGCGCATCATAGAGCGAGCCCCAGCGCGCATTGGCGGCGTTGAGGGCATAGCGCGCGTTCATCACCGGCACGACGAGCTGCGGTCCGGCGACGACGGCGATTTCCGGGTCGACATTGTCGGTCGACACGCTGAAGGCCGGCCCTTCCGGAACGAGATAGCCGATCTCCTTCAGGAACGCCTTGTAGGCGTCCATGTCGATGGGCGCGCCATTGTCGCGGTACCAGCCGTCGAGCTTTTCCTGCATGGCGTCGCGTTTTGCGAGCAGCGCCCGGTTCTTGGGTGCGAGATCATGGACGATGGCCGAGAAGCCGTTCCAGAAGTGCGCCGCTTCGATGCCGGTGCCGGGTAGCGCTTCGTCGACGACGAAGTCATGCAGCTCGCGGGCAATGCGCAGTCCGGCGATCTCGATGCGATCGGTCATCAGGCTACTCCAGATGAAAGCTTTGCGGGGCGTTTGGCATGTTTGGGGTTGCGGGGTCAATTCAGCTTAGGGTGAAGGTGGGCGCGTCCTTCCCTTCTCCCACAACAAGGGGAGAAGGAAAGGATGCGCCCTCAAACCGCGATCCTTGGCCTGCCCGACGCCACCGCCACGACATGCGCTTCGATGAACATACGTTGGGCCTCCACCGTCGAGACCCGGAACTCGGTCGCCACGTCGATCTCGGCGCTGTCGGTGCCGGCATCAAGGGCCCGCTGGGCGACAATGGCGCGCACGTCGGCCTCGGCGGCCGCGATCGCCGCCGCCTCGTCGAGGAAATCGCGCACCGTTTCACCCGAAGCCAGGCGAAACAAACCCTCCTTGGGCTGGCTGACACGCGCCTCGGCCGAGACCCTGACCTGGCCGACGACGGCGCCGAGCGCGTTGGCGACATCGGTATCCCGGGGCACCACGCAATCGTTGCCGACCAACGGCGCCAGGCCGGCGTAATGCAGGGGAGCCGAAGCGCCGAGCCCGATGACCGGCCGGTCGAGCGCGACGCTGAGGCGGGCGATGCCGGGATGGGCGTCGACGGCGCGCTGCACCAGCGCGTGCGCCACGGTCGCCGCGCCATCGAGCCCGTCCTCGGCAAAGGCGGTTTCCAGGATATATTCGGCCGACCAGCGCGTCAGCGTCACCAGCACCCGATCCGAGATCGCTTCCGGGGAGGGCGCGATCGCCTGGCCACGGCCATCGCGCCTGCGGGCGAACAGTTCGGCGCCAAGGCGGGCAGCGGCGGTATCCCAGTTCGCCTGCTTGCCAAGCACATGCGCGGCGTCGGACGGGGTGAAGCCTGAGATGTGCACCAGCCCGCGCGAGACCAGCCGGTTCAGCGTGGCATTCTGGGCATTCGAGGTCAGCAGCCTGTCGAGGGCGAGCGGTGTCGCGCCGATCGCCTCGTAGAGCTTTGCCTCCGGGGCGGTCAGCCCCGCGGCGAGCCGGTCCGGCACGCCGGTGCGGACCGCGAAACGGCCATCCATGCGGCCGGTGTTGGGGGCGCGCAACTGGCGTTCGAGTTCCGCCGTCACCGCCTCGCCATGCGCCATGCCGGCCAGCGCCAGCGGCACCAGGCGGCGCGGCCCGAGCAGGATTTTCGGATTGAGCGCGCCGTCCTCCAGCGTCACCTCGGAATCGCCGCCGAGGCCGAAAGTGCGCATGGCCACCGCCTCGACCATGGTGCGGAAGCCGCCGACGGTGGCGCCTTCCGGATCGAGCCGCGGCCGGCCGCCATCGAGCACGGCGACATCCGTGGTGGTGCCGCCGATGTCGGAGACCACCGCATTGTCGAGACCGGTCATGTGGCGGGCGCCGACCAGGCTGGCGGCGGGACCGGAGAGGATTGTCTCGATCGGCCGCTGGCGGGCAAACGCCGCCGAAACCAACGCCCCATCGCCGCGCACCACCATCAGGGGCGCTGCAATGTTGCGCGCCTGAAGGAACCCCTCGGTCGCCGCCACCAGCCGGTCGATCATCGAGATCAGCCTGGCATTGAGCAGCGTGGTGAGCGCACGGCGTGGCCCGCCGAGCTTGGCCGACAATTCGTGGCTTGATGTGACCGGCAGGCCGGTCCTGTCGCGGATCAGCTCGCGGGCGGCGATCTCATGCGCGGGATTGCGGGTGGCGAAATAGGCGCAGACGGCAAAGCCGGACACCGACGCGCCGAGTTCCGGCAGCATCGCCTCCAGTCCGGACAGGTCGAGCTTTGCCGCGTTGCCGTGCACATCATGGCCGCCGGGACAAAACACCACCGGGTCGGTGCCGAGTGCCGTCTTCAGCCCATCGCGGGCAAGATCGGCCTCGGAAAAGCCGATCATGACCAGCGCCACCCGGCCGCCCTGGCCCTCGACCAGCGCGTTGGTGGCGAGCGTCGTCGACATCGAGACCAGCTTGATGTCAGCCGGATCGGTGCCCGCCTTTTCCAGCACCGCGTCGACGGCACCCGAAATGCCGACGGCCAGATCATGCCGCGTGGTCAGCGCCTTGGCCTTGGCCAGCACCTTGCCCTTGTTCGGCCCCTGCTGGGGACCTTCGGTCTCGGACCACAGCACGGCATCGGTGTAGGTGCCGCCGGTGTCGATGCCGAGGAAGAGAGGGGCGGGCTTGGTCTTGGCGGTCATTTTGGGGCGAAAGTCCGGGGAAATGGTTTGGTTGCCTGCCCTTAGCCGATACGGGCTCGCGGATAAAGCCGGGAGAGATGGGCCAAGGGACGCGGCACTGGCGCGGTGGAGATTTTATTGAAACGGTTGGCGTGAGGCGCCCCCCTCTGTCCTGCCGGACATCTCCCCCTCAAGGGGGGAGATTGGCAGTCTCAGTACCGGCTCTGGCCAGCAACGTTGGCGATAGGCGAAACCCGGCGTGGCAGCTGATCTCCCCACCTGAGGGGGAGATGCCCGGCAGGGCAGAGGGGGCGCCTCGAGCGAACCTCCGCAGCTATCCCACAAACCCAACCTTCTTATGACTGCCATCGCAGAACGGTTTGTTGGCCGAGTGGCCGCAGCGGCACAGGAAGACCTTCGTGGTGCGGTCGACCGTGTGGCCGGTGCCGGTGACGATCTCGACATTGCCTTCGAGCTTGAGCGGGCCGTTGGTGGTAGGCGTCGCCTTCAGCGGGCCGTCGCGGGCCTCCAGCGCGGGCGTGTCCTTCAGCGCCGGTTCGCCGGTGGCGGCAAAGCCCGCCTTGATATGGCTGTTGTCGCAGAACGGCTTGTTCTGCGAGGCGCCGCAGCGGCAGAGCGTGGCGCGCAAAAACGTCTCGTCGCCAAGCACGATCTCGGCATGCACCGCCAGCGGACCGTTTTCGCGCAGCCGCACGGTGTTGACCACAGGCGGTTTTTCCTGCGGGCCGCCATCCTTGCGCACATAGGTGATGGCGCCCGAGGGGCAATTCTCGGCCAGCGCGACGATTTTTTCGACGCTGGCCGCCTCGGGATGGATCCATTGTCCCGGCGCGTTGGGCACGAAGACATGCGGGTCGCCGAGCACGCAATTGCGCGAGTGGATGCAGCGTTTGCCGGAAAATCCGACGTCGATCTTGTCGCTTTCGACCATGCCGGCCATTGGCGTGCTCCCTGTGTGCCTGGAGCACACCGCGCCTGAATGCATGCGGCGTGCCTTGGGTGTTTGGGCTATGGTCCCCAGCGGGAAACCCGTCAAGCTGGCAAACCGGTCAGGGGACCAGATCGATCTCCTCGGTCTCGCCGCCGCTGCAGGTATAGCAGCAATCCTCGCATTTTTCCTTGTTGCCGGGGCCGACGCCCCAATAGGTGCCTTCGTCGCCGTCAACCCAGGCGCCGTAGCAGATCGATTCGCCTTCATTGCAGGATATCGGCAGCTGCTTGGTCTCGCCGTCGTCGAGATAGAAATCCTTGCCATCGCCCGGCCAGACATAGTCGCGGTCCTGGCTGTAGAGCTCGAGGCGCATGGCGTTGGGATGGCTGTTCTTGACGGCGAAGGTGACGTCGCCGGCATGGGCGGTTGATACAAACAGGACGGCAAGCGAAAACGCGGCGGCGAGCCGGCGCGCTGATGTGAAAGACATGGAAACCCCCGATGTAGAATCGGCCCCCACGGCCGATGGGGGATCATGGCATGACGCGGGCGGATGCTAAAGGGATGATGCCCGGCAATCCCGTCCAAATCATCGCGGCATTTCGCCTTATCGCTGCCAGAAGGGCAGCTTGGCGATTTCTTCCTCGGCCTGTGGCGTCGTCAAACCGATGTCGTCGATCAGATGCGGACTGACCTCCGACATTCGCTTGAGGTCCCAGCGAAAGCGTGTCCGCTCGCGCCAGGCCGCTATGGTGTTTCGCAAGACCGCCAGGCGCCGACGCGGCGCTTGCTTGGGACTTGCGGGCTGCCGCACTGCCGGCGGAACCGAAACAAGGATATGGTTCATGACAACCTCCGTGGGGCCGGACTTCTATGCCCTTAAGCTGAATGAGGTTGCATTCTGCGGGACGCGAACGCCGCCGTAATTAAGGCCGGCCAAATAGTTCTCAAAAGTTCCAAACGGGCGTCTAACTCTTTGTTTTCACGCAATTCCCCTGGGAAAGCGCTATGCGCTTCTCCGGGGCAAACCGCTTCGCACTTTTCCTGGAATTGCTCTATAGATGCGCCATGCAGGGAGAGCGCTTTGCCTTTGGCCCGTTCGTGCTCGATGCCGGTGCGGGAACGCTGCTCCGGAACGACGTCCCCGTGGCCATCGGCTATCGCGGGCTGAAGCTGCTCGCGGCGCTGGTCGCAAGGGCCGGCGAAATCCTTGAGAAGGCCGAACTGATGGACGCGGCGTGGCCCGGCACGGCCGTCGAGGAAGGCAATCTCACCGTCCAGATCGCGCAATTGCGCAAGCTGCTTGGTCCGCCCGGCATTGCGGGTGAAGGGGGCGGCGAATGGATCGCCACCGTTCCACGCGTCGGCTACCGCTTCACGGGAGCCGTCGAACAGCTCGCCGGCGCCAAGCGAAAACCGTTGCCGCTGCCTGACAAACCATCGATCGCGGTGCTGCCCTTCGTCAATTTCAGCAACGATGCCGGGCAGGACGCTTTCTGCGACGGCTTGACCGAAGACCTGATCACGGACCTGTCGAGGATCTCCGGCCTGTTCGTCATCGCGCGCAATTCGACCTTTGCCTACAAGGGAAGGGCGATGGACGTGCGCGAGATCGCCAGGGAACTTGGCGTCCGCTACCTGCTGGAGGGCAGCGCGCGGCGTGACGCGGGGCGCGTACGCATCAACGCGCAACTGGTCGACGCGGCGAGCGGCGATCATCTATGGGCGGAACGCTTCGACCGCGGCCTGGACGATATCTTTGCCGTCCAGGACGAGGTGACCACCAAGATCGTGGAGGCGTTGCTCGGCCGGCTGCGCGCGCCGCCGCCACGCAACCGGCCCACAAATCTCGACGCCTACGATCTGTGCGTGCGGGCGCGCAAGCTGATCGACGATTCGCCGCAGACGGCACGGGAAGCGCATCTGATGCTGACGCGCGCGGTTGCGCTCGACCCCGACTACGCCGAGGCCTATCGCTGGCTCGCCATGAACCACTGGATGGGATGGGTGCACTGGGGCGAGCCGATCGACCCTAACCGCCGCATTGCCCTGGACCTGGCGCGCAAGGCGGTCGCGATCGATCCCAACGATGCCGGCTGTCACTGGGTGCTCGGCAATTTGCTTGCCTATGAGCATGATTTCGCCGAAGCGGATGCCGAATTCGCCAGGGCGTTCGAACTCGACCCCAACGAGGCCGATGCCTGGGCGACATTGTCCGATATAACGACGCTCGCCGGGCGGGTGGAGGAGGGCCTGCAGCAGATCCGCAAGGCGTTCCGGCTGAACCCGTTTCCGGCAAGCTGGTACTATCTGACGCTCGGCCAGGCGCAATATGCGGCGCGCGACTACGCTGCCGCCGTCGAGACGCTGCGCCGGGACGAGACCTACCGCACCAGCTCACGCCGCTTCCTTGCGGCAAGCCTCGCGCAACTTGGCCGGCTCGACGAGGCGCGCGCGGAGGTCGAGCTGTTCCTCGTCGGCAACCCGCATTTCACGACCCGCCACTGGGTGATGACCGAACCGTTCCGCGACGACGCGACGCGTGAGCATTTCATCGAGGGCTTCCACAAGGCCGGCCTTCCAGACTGACGCGCCGGAATGACCGCCTGCACGGGATCCCCGATCACGGCACCAGGTCGATCGTCTCGGTCGTGTGCTCCACGCAAATGAAACAGCAGGTATCGCAGGGCTGGTCGTTGTCTGGTCCGACGCCGGCGGAAATCTTGTCGTTGCCTTCGACCCAGGCGCCATAGCAGATGCGTTCGCCCTGATTACAGGAGATCGGCACCGATTTCTGCGAGTCCGGATCGACAAGGAACACCTTGTCGTTGCCCGGCCAGACGGTCTCGCGGTCGCGGCTGAACAGCTCGACCGCGACCGCCTCCTTGCGCAGGTTCTTGACGAAAAAGGCCATATCGGCGGCATCGGCCGAACTGGCCAGGACCAGAGCCGCCAGCGCAACCATGCGAAACAGCGTCACCGCCGACCTCCCCCGAATCATCGGGGGTAGGTTCGCACGGCCGCCCGGAACTAGGAAGACACGCGGCCCTCCGCAGTGATCTCACGCCCCAGCCTCACCGCTTCACGCACCAGCAGATCGAGATCGTCGCGGCGGGTGCGATGATTGGTGATCGCCACACGCAGCCAGTGCTCGCCATGCACGGTGGTGTCGGAGAGTGCCGCGATGCCTTGCTCCTGCAGCCGCAGCATGATCTCGGTGTTGAGCGCCTTCAGCGCTTCGCCCGCCAAACCGGGTTGGTAGCGGAAGCAGACGATGTTGATGGTCGGCGCTGCCGCCAGCTCCAGCGAAGGCTCGGCCTCGATCAGCCCGGCCAGATAGGAGACCTGCGCGATGTTCTGGTCGATCAGGCGGCCGAATTTTTCGACGCCATGCTCCTTCAGCGCCATCCACACTTTCAGGGCGCGAAAGCCGCGCGAGGTCTGCAGGCCATAGTCGTGCAGCCATTCGCCGGATGCGAGGCCGCGCGGCGTCGATTCCAGGTATTCCGGCGTCACCGCGAAGGTCCGGCGGTGCGCTGTGGCATCCCTGACCAGGGCACAGCCGACCTCGAACGGCGCGTGCAGCCATTTGTGCGGATCGAGTGCGATCGAATCGGCCCATTCGATGCCGGCAATGCGGTGGGCGTTTTGCGGCGCGATCGCGATCAGCGCGCCGATACAGCCATCGACATGGAACCAGAGTCCTTCCTCGTGCGCGAGTTTGGCAAGCGCCCTGAGGTCGTCGATCGCGCCGGTGTTGACCGTACCGGCATTGCCGATGACGCAGGCCGGCGTGAAGCCGGTTGCCCGGTCCTCGGCGATCGCCGCGCGCAAGGCCGACATATCGATCCGCAGCCCGGCATCGGTCGCGATCCGGTGCAGCGCCCGGTTGCCGAGCCCGAGCGCTTCCATCGCCTTGCGATGGCAGGAATGGATCTGGTCCGAGCCATAGAAGCGCAGCGGTTTTTCGATGGCGGCGACGCCGTGTTCGCGCACATCGATGCCGGCCTTGACATTGCGCGCCACGGTCAGCCCAATGATATTGGCCATCGAGCCGCCGCTGACCAACGTGCCGGAGGCCGATGCCGGAAAGCCCAGCATCTGCTTGCACCAGTCCACCACCTGGTTGTCCATCAGCCCGGCGGCGTGGTTGCCGCCGCCGAGATTGGAGCCCTGGATCGCCGCCAGGAAATCGCCGAGCGCGCCGGTGAAGTTGCTCGACCCCATGTACCAGGACCAGAAGCGCGGATGGATGTTGCCCATGGGATAGGACATCACGGTGCGCGAGACCTCGCCGTAGACGGCGGCAAGCGGTGCAGGCGAGCGCGGCAACGGGGCGGTGAAGAAGTCCCGCACATCGGCCGGCATCTCCCGCCACACCGGGCGGTCGCGCATGTCGCGCAGATAATCGACGGCATCGTCGACGACCCGGTGCGACAAGGCCTGCACATCGGCCCAGTCGGCGGGGTCAAGCGTTTCCTCGGCCACCATGCCGAGGGTTTCTCGCGCGATGTCCATGACTGCCTCCGTCAAGCCGCCGGAAACTGGCAGCCGGGCGTCGAGCGCGACAGCGCCAGCTCGTCGGCATCCATTTCGGCCTCGATGCCGTCGAACAACGGTGTCGACATGTAGCGCTCGCCAGTGTCGGGCAACACGCACAGGATCACCGACCCGGCCGGCGCCTTCTCCGCGACCTGCCGCGCCACGGCGAAGGTGGCGCCGCCGGAAATGCCGGTGAAGATGCCTTCCTTCTGGGCTAGCGCCCGCGCCCATTTGATGCCCTCTGGCCCTGCGATCGGCATCACCTCGTCATAAAGGCTGGTTTCGATCGCCTCCTGCAGGACATTGGGGATGAAGTCCGGCGTCCAGCCCTGGATCGGGTGCGGCTCGAAGGCCGGGTGGCTGGCGGCGGGGGCGCCATCGGCAGCGCGCTGCTGCGCCTTGCCGCTGCCGATCAGTTGCGCGTTGGCCGGCTCGGAGAGCACGATGCGGGTATCGGGCCGTTCGCGGCGCAAGACCCGCGCCACGCCGACGACGGTGCCGCCGGTGCCATAGCCGGTGACGAAACAGTCGAGCCGCGAGCCGGCGAAATCGTTGATGATTTCGCGCGCGGTCGTCGCCTCGTGGATGGCCGCATTGGCGGCCGTCTCGAACTGGCGGGCGAGGAACCAGCCATTGGCCTCGGCCAGCTCGACCGCCTTCTTGTACATGCCAAAACCCTTTTCGGCGCGCGGCGTCAGCACCACCTTGGCGCCGAGCATGCGCATCAGCTTGCGGCGCTCGACCGAAAAGCTGTCGGCCATGGTGACGACCAGAGGATAGGCTTTTTGCGCACAGACCATGGCGAGGCCGATGCCGGTGTTGCCGCTGGTCGCCTCGACCACGGTCTGGCCCGGCTTCAGCGCGCCGCTGCGTTCCCCCTCCTCGATGATATTGAGGGCCAGCCGGTCCTTCACCGAGGCGCCCGGGTTGAAGAACTCGGCCTTGACGTAGATGGTCGCATGGGCCGGCGCGAGATTGTTGATGCGCACCGCCGGCGTGTCGCCGACAGTGTCGAGAATGCTGTCGAACAGGCGCCCGCGCCCGGCAGTGGTCCTGATTTTCTGTTTGTTCAACATCGTTGATCTCCTCGATCGTGTTCATCTTCACGAACCGGTTACGAAGCGGCGGCCCGGGCGGCGAGCTTTCGAGACCTTGCCGCGCTAGGACTGACGTTGCCGGCGATGCGGCAATGACCGCTGCCGGCGCGAAATTCGCCGCCGGATGCGCCAGATCGTGTTTGGTGATAAAGCAGGGGCCGACAGGCCAGCGTGGGAGCAGGCGTGGAAACGGACGTGGAATCCGCACCATCGAGCCAGGACGGCGGTATGCCGGGCCTGTCCGTGCGCCTGCTCGGCCAATTGGCGATCACGCGTAACGGTGTGCCGATGGCACTGCCGGCCTCGCGCAAGCTGCGGGCGCTGCTTGCCTATCTGGCGCTGGCGCCGCACCCGGTGGGGCGCAGCCGCCTGTGCGAACTTCTGTGGGACGTGCCCAACGATCCGCGAGGCGAGCTGCGCTGGTGCCTAAGCAAGTTGCGCGGCGCTCTCGACACGCCGGACCAGCGCCGTGTCCGCACGCAGGACGATATGGTCGCGCTCGATCTCGGCGGCTGCCTTGTCGATGCGTTGGAGATCAGCCATGCCGCCGCGCACGGGATCGACAAGCTCGATGCGGAGCGATTGCGCGCGCTGGCAGAACTCTTCGCCGGCGATTTTCTCGACGGGCTGGAGGTCGAACGCAATCCGCACTTCAACAGCTGGCTGATCGGCCAGCGCCGCCGCTTCCGGTCCGTCCACGCGGCGGTGCTGGAACGGCTCGTCGCGAGCCTGCCCACGGATTGCGACGAAGCGACCGCCCATCTCGACAAATGGGTGGAACTCGCGCCTTTCGATGGCCGCGCGCATACGGCGCTGCTGGCGAGCCTCGCCCGGCGCGGCGAGATCGCCGCGGCCGAGGAGCATCTGGCCGGGGCGGCACAGCTGTTCCAGTCGGAAGACCTGGATTTCGTCCCGCTGCGGACAGCCTGGCGGGTGATCCGCGACCAGCAGTCGGCTGCCTCGCCGCGGCCGCAGCCGGCCTGCCAGTCCACAGCATCGCAATTGATGACGCCTGGTCCGGCCGACTCCGGTCCACTCGACTCCGGTCCACTCGAGCCGAGCCATGCGTCGCTGGCGGTGATGCCGTTTATTGAGGAATCCGGCCTGCGCGGCGGGCTGGCCGACGGCCTTACCCACGACATCATCACCCGTCTCGCCAAGCTGCGGGATTTCTTCGTCATCGCGCGCGGATCGGTCTTCGCACTGGCCGACAAGGGCATCGCACCCGAGGAGGCCGGTCGCCGGCTGAAGGTCGACTATGTCGCCACCGGCACGGTGCGCAGCATGGCCGGCCGCCTGATCGTCGGCGTCGAACTCGTCGAGGTGCGTACCGCCAGGATCGTCTGGGCCGAGACCTTCGAGCACCGTCCGGACGACATTTTTGCCGTGCTCGACGACATCGGCGACAGCATCGTGTCGTCGATCTCGGTGGAGGTCGAGACGGTCGAGCGCAACCGAGCCCTGCTGAAGGCGCCCAACTCGCTCAACGCCTGGGAGGCCTATCACCGCGGCCTCTGGCACATGTATCGCTTCACCCAGGCCGAGAACGAAACGGCGCGGCATTTCTTTGCCAGGGCCTTGCAGCTCGATCCGACCTTCGCCCGCGCCTATGCCGGCCTGTCCTTCACCCATTGGCAGAACGCCTTCCAGCGCTGGGGCGACCGCGACCGGGAAAGCGCGCTGGCGTTCGAGAGCGCCGGCCAGAGCCTGCTGGTCGACGACCACAATCCGGCCGCACACTGGGCAATGGGGCGGGCGCTGTGGCTGCGCGGCGAACAGGAGGGCTCACTCGGCGAACTGGAACAGGCGGTGAAACTCAGCCCCAATTTCGCGCTCGGCCATTACGCGCTGTCCTTCGTCCATTCGCAGTCGGGCGACCCGAAGGCGGCAATAAGCTCCTCAGACCATTCGCGCCATCTCAGCCCGTTCGACCCGCTGCTGTTCGGCATGCTGGGAGCGCGGGCGATGTCGCATGTCCGGCTCGGCCAGTTCGAGGAGGCGGCCGTATGGGCGCTGAAGGCGGCGGCGCGGCCGAACGCGCACTCCATCATCCTGGCGATCGCGGCACATTGCCTGGCGCTGGCGGGGCGGCTCGACGAGGCGCGCGGCTTTGCAGCCGCGATCCGCAAGACGTTGCCGGATTACCGCGCCGACGATTTCATCGGCACGTTCCGCTTCGAGCCCGACGCCGAAGCGTTGTTCCGGCAAGGCGCCAGGCGGATCGGGCTCGGCTGATTTCAGGCTTGAACGCCTGCGTTAACGAAGGCGGAAGGAGTTGCTTAACCGTTCACGGCTATGTGACCTCCGGGGGGCCATGGCAAAGTGAGTATGATGAGCAACAGCCCCGACAAGCGCAGCGAATGGCGCGCCATTCTTCATATACAGGCCCGCGTCGCCGTGCTGTTCGTTCCGGTCGTGGCCAGCCTGCTGCTCATCGCCGCCCTTGCCGGGAACGATCGCAAGTCCGTTCCCGATGTCGACCGGACTATTACCGGGTCGGTGCGATAGATGAGGCCGAACCCGCTTTTCCCAGCTCGCTGAAGCACTCAGTAAAATCGCGGGATCGGGCCGTTCTGCGGCGTCGTGCGGTCGCCGAGGTCGAGAAAGATCTCGTCGACATAACACCAGCCCCAGCCTTCCGGCGGGTCATAGCCCTCTATGACGGGATGGCTGGTGGCATGAAAATGCTTGGTGGCATGGCGGTTGGGGGAATCGTCGCAGCAACCGACATGGCCGCAGGTGCGGCAGAGCCGCAGATGCACCCACCACGATCCGCTCTTCAGGCATTCCTCGCAGCCGAGCGCGCTCGGCGTCACGTCCTTGATCCCAGCCGCGTGTCTGCACTCGTCAGCCATCACACTCCCCCGACCAGTTGAGGCGCGTCGGCATGGCTGCCTTCCCGCGCAAGAAATGCATGCAATGCGGCCACCACCTGGGCGCCTTCGCCGACAGCCGCCGCGACGCGTTTGACGGAGCCGGAGCGCACGTCGCCGATGGCGAACACGCCGCTGCGGCTCGTCTCCATCAGCCCATGCGCCGATGCTATGTCCGATCCGGTGCGGATGAAACCCCTGGCATCCAGCGCCACGTCGGATTGGGCGAGCCAGTCGGTATTCGGGTCGGCGCCGATGAACAGGAAGAGATGGCGGATCGGCCGCGTCGTCGAGGCGCCGCTCGAGCGGTCGCGCCAGCGGATCGTGGCAAGATTGCCTTCCTCGCCGTCCAGCGCCTCGACCTCGGTGCCGGTCAGCACCTCGATGTTCGGCTGCGCCCTGATGCGCTCGACGAGGTAACGCGACATCGAGGCTTCGAGACTGCCGCCACGCGCCAGCAGCGCCACTTTCCTGACATGGCTGGCCAGGAAGACGGCCGCCTGGCCAGCCGAATTGCCGGCGCCGACCAGTGCCACTTCCTGGCCGCCGCAAAGCCGTGCCTCGATGGGCGAGGCCCAATAATGCACGCATGTGCCCTCGAACTCGGCGAGATTGGCGACATCGAGGCGGCGATAGCGCGCGCCGCTGGCGATCACCACCGAGCGCGTGCGCACCGTCTCGTCGTCGCCGACGGCAAGGTGGTAGCGCGCGCCGTCGGTGGCGGCACCGAGCAGCTTCACTTCGTCGGGAATGACCATCTCGACGCCGAATTTCTGCGCCTGGTTGTAGGCGCGCGCCATCAGCGCCATGCCGGTGATGCCCGTGGGGAAGCCGAGATAGTTCTCGATGCGCGCCGAGGCGCCCGCCTGCCCGCCGAAGGCTCGGCAATCGAGCACGATGGTCGACAGGCCTTCGGAGGCCGCGTAGACCGCCGCCGCCAGCCCGGCCGGCCCGGCGCCGACAATGGCGACGTCATAGACCTTGCTGGCGTCGACCGGCCGCAGCAGGCCGATGCAGCGGGCGAGGTCTTTCTCCGCGGGATTGAGCAGCAGCCTGCCGTTCGGGCACAGCACGACCGGCAAATGGTGGGGATCGACATGGAAGTGTTCGAACAGGGTCTTCGCGCAACGATCGGTTTTGGAATCGAGCACGCGGTGGGGCTGGCCGCTGCGGGCGAGAAAGCCCTGCAGGCGAAGGACATCGCCATTGTCGGCCGGCCCGACGATGATCGGACCGATCGTGCCGCTCTCGAGCAGCCCGACGCGGCGCAGGATCAACGCCCGCATGATGCGCTCGCCGAGATTGGCTTCCTGCACCATCAGGTCGCGCAGCCTCTGCGAGGAGATGACGAACGCCTCCACTGGCTCGGCCGCCTGCGCATTGACCAGCGAGGGACGGGCCGAAAGCTGCGCCAGTTCGCCGACGAAGCTGCCCGGGCCGTGTGTGACGATCGTCTCGCGCCGGCCGAGCTTGCCGTCCTGCGTGATGTCCACCTTGCCCGACAGGACGACGATCAGCCCCGGGGACACATCGCCGGCCTCGAAAATGTGTTCGCCGGCGGCATAGGCGCTCGCCTCACCGAACCGGCGCATGCGATCGATGTCCGCCTCGGCCAGCGTCGGGAAGGCCTGGTCGCGGCGGGCGCCGAAGATCGCGGTGGCGGATTGAGACATGACAGCGAGCGTAGCGAAGCAGGAGCGCGGTTTGAAGCGGTTTGTGTGGGGACTGGCCAGGAGGGGAGGTCATCGGGCAAGAAAAAAGCCCGGATGAACCGGGCTTTTCTCTTGAGCTTCTGAACCGATCGAATGGTTCGAAACGGGAATTTGGTGCCCAGAAGAGGACTCGAACCTCCACTCCTTGCGGAACACGGACCTGAACCGTGCGCGTCTACCAATTCCGCCATCTGGGCTGGTGCGGGCTCAATAAGCGGGCAAGCGATTGCTGTCAACGCGCTTTTTGGAACAGGACGCCAAAAGCTGGGAAGTCGCTTTAGCAAAGCTGGTGGAGCCCGCCGCCGCAACTCGCCAGCCGTCAGCCTTCCAGCACTTCCTTCGAAGCCACGGTCGAATCGGCGTTGAGCTGGTAGATCACAGGCACGCCGGTGCCGAGCTCCAGCTTGACGATCTCCTCGCCCGACTTGCCGTCCAGCGCCATGATCAGCGCGCGCAGCGAGTTGCCGTGGGCGGCGACCAGCACGGTGCCGCCGCGCAGCACGTGGGGCTGCAGATCGTGCAGGTAGTAGGGCCAGACGCGGGCGCCGGTGTCCTTCAGGCTTTCGCCGGCGGGCGGCGGTACGTCGTAGGAGCGGCGCCAGACATGCACCTGCTCCTCGCCCCATTTCTGGCGCGCGTCGTCCTTGTTGAGACCGGAGAGGTCGCCATAGTCGCGCTCGTTCAGCGCCTGGTCGCGAATGGTCTTCAGGTCGCTCTGGCCGACGGCGTCGAGAATGTGCTGGCAGGTCTTTTGCGCCCGGACCAGCGCCGAGGTAAAGGCGATGTCGAATTTCAGGCCGCGCGCCTTGAGCTTCTGGCCGGCGGCCTTGGCCTCGGCATGGCCCTGCTCGGTCAGGTCGACGTCACGCCAGCCGGTGAACAGGTTTTTCAAATTCCATTCGCTCTGGCCGTGGCGCACGAGCACGAGGGTTCTCGACATTGTTGCTCCTCTCGGGTCTGAGCAATTCCAGGAAAAGTGTGTAGCGGTTTTCCGTCCGGACTTTCATAAGAACGAAGATGGTTCTGGGTCGTTTCAGGCAAGCCCGAGCACGTCCCGCATTGAGTAAAGGCCCGGCTTTCTGCCCCGCGCCCAAAGTGCGGCCTTGACGGCGCCGCGGGCGAAGATGGCGCGATCCTCGGCATGGTGGGACAGCGTGATGCGCTCGCCGGTGCCGGCCAGGATCACGCTATGGTCGCCGACCACCGAGCCGCCGCGCAGCGCGGCGAAACCGATCGAGCCGGTTTGTCGCACACCCGTGTGGCCGTCGCGTGAACGCACGTCATTGCCGGCCAGTGCAATGCCGCGCCCGGCGGCGGCGGCCTCGCCGAGCAGAAGTGCGGTGCCCGACGGCGCGTCGACCTTGTGCCTGTGGTGCATTTCGAGGATCTCGATGTCGAAATCATCGGCATCGAGCGCGCGCGCCGCCTGTTCGACCAGCACCGCCAGCAGGTTGACACCGAGGCTCATATTGCCCGACTTGACAATGGTCGCGTGGCGCGCGGCGGCAGCAATTTTCGCATTGTCGTCAGCCGAACAGCCGGTCGTGCCGATGACATGGACGATGCGCGCCTGCGCGGCGTAGCCGGCGAACTCGACCGTCGAGGCCGGGGTGGTGAAATCGAGCACGCCATCGGCCCTGGCGAAGACCGGCAGCGGATCGCTGCCGATCGGCACATCGGTGCGGCCGACGCCTGCAAGTTCGCCTGCATCCTTGCCCAGATGAGGCGAATCCGCGCGTTCGACCGCGCCGATGACGCGGGCGCCCGGAATGGCATGGATGGCGCGGATCAGCGTCTGGCCCATGCGGCCGGCCGCGCCGACCACCACAAGTCCCATATCGCTTGCCGGCTCGCCTGATGTTGCCGATGTTTCGCTCATGCCGTGCTCCCGGCGATGTTCTCGGTCTCTAATTCCTGAACCGAAATCTCGGCCGGCACGCTGTCGTCGACAAGCCCCAGGCCCTTGACGCCCTGTATGCGGTGGAAACGGGCATAGACGCTGTGCGGGTCGGCCATCAGCGAGGCGTGCGTGCCCTCTTCGACCAGATGGCCCTGTTCCAGCACGATGATGTGGTCGGCATTGACCACGGTCGACAGGCGGTGCGCGATGACGATGGTGGTGCGCCCTTCCATGACCTTGGTGAGCGCCTGCTGGACACGGGCTTCGGCCTCGTTGTCGAGCGCCGATGTCGCCTCGTCGAGCAACAGGATCGGCGCCTGGCGCACGATGGCGCGGGCGATCGATACACGCTGGCGCTGGCCGCCGGAGAGTGTGGCGCCATTCTCGCCGACCGGCGTGTCATAGCCTTGCGGCTGCTGGCGGATGAACTCGTCGGCCGCGGCCAGGCGCGCGGCCTGTTCGATCTCGGCGTCGGTCGCCGAGGGGCGGCCGTAGCGGATGTTGTCGCGGATGGTGCCTTCGAACAGATAGGGCGCCTGCGAGACATAGGCGATCGAGCCGCGCAGCGACTGTTTGGTGACCTTGGAAATGTCCTGGCCGTCGATCTCGATCGTGCCGCTCTCGACGTCGTAGAAGCGCTGCAGCAGCGCCACCAGCGTCGTCTTGCCGGCGCCGGATGCACCGATGACGGCGGTCATCTTGCCGGCGGCGGCGACGAAGCTCAGACCCTGAAGGACAGGCGCCTCCTCGACATAGCGGAAGGACACGTTGTTGAAGCGTACTTCGCCGGTGGTGAAATGTGCCTGTGTGGCGCCTGGAGCGTCGCCCTGCTTCGGCTCGAGGTCGAGCAGTTCGTAGATCATGCGCGCGTTGACCAGCGCCCGTTCCATGCCGACCTGCATGCGCGCCAGGCGCCGCGCCGGATCATAGGCCAGGATCAGCGCGGTGATGAACGAGAAGACCGCGCCCGGCGGCTGGCCCAGAACCAGCGCCCGGTAACCGGAATAAGCGATGACGGAGGTGACGGCGAGACCAGCCAGCATGTCGGAGATCGGCGACAGCCGTTCGGAGACGCGGGCAATCTTGTTAGAGCGCTGTTCGGCGTCGTTGGCGAGCTTGCCGATGCGGCCCGACAGCTCGTCCTCCATGGTGAAGGCCTTGACGATGGCGATGCCTTGCGTGGCTTCCTGCACCGCGCCGATCAGCCGCGAATTGATGAGCACCGATTCCCGGGTTATGCGCCGCACGCGGCGGGTGAGGTAGACGACGGCCCAGATCAGCGGCGGCCCGATCAGCAGCGAGCTGAGCGACAGGACCGGATCCTGGTAGACCATGACGCCGAGAAGCCCGATCAGCGTCACGGCGTCACGGGTAATCGAGGTCAGCGTCAACGACAGCAGGTCGCGGATGCCGCCAACGTTTTCGTTGACCTGCGCCGCCAGCCGGCCGGAGCGTGTGTCGTTGAAGAAGCCGACGCCGAGCTTCATCAGGTGATCGAAGATGCGCTTCTGGTAGCGCGCCACCAGATTGTTGCCGATCTTGGCCAGCGCCACCGCCTGGCCATAGCCGGCGAAGCCGCGCAGCAGGAAGGCCGCCATGAAGCCGGCGCAGATCCACACGATCGCATCGCCACGCCGTTCGTAGAAGATCTGGTTGACCATCGGGGCCATGATCCAGGCCGTGAAGGCGGTCGTGCCCGAAACGATCAGCGAGCAGGTGATGACCATCACATAGGTCCAGCGATAGTCGTGGCTGTTCTCAGCGAGAATGCGGCGCAGCACCGCTGTGACCTCGCCGGGCCGGGCTTTCAGCTTGTTTGGAGTTTGAAGTGTCAAATCAGAGGGCTTTGTCGGTTTCCGCTTCCCGGTGGCCGGGCAATTCGGCACCCCTATTAACGCCAAGCAGCCGGCTTGCCTATGCCTTGGGGTGACTAACTTCGTCGCGCCAGCGCCGGCCCGATGTCTGGACGCCGAACAGAGAGGGGTTCCTGGCATAGGCCGCAAGGCCGAGGAGCGCCGCCAGCGGGTGGGTGATGACGTAGACCGGCATGGTGCGCATCAGCGCGCTGTGCGGCGCCTTGTCCTCGAAGGCGGCGCGGAAATTGCCTTCCTTCAGCGCCGGCACGATCTTTTGCGCGATGCCGCCGGTGAGGAACACGCCGCCCCTGCTCATGAACACCAAGGCAAGGTCGCCGGCGGTGCGGCCAAGGCAGGTGACGAAAGTCTCCAGCGCTTCCTGCGCCACGGGATCGGTCTTGGCCAGCGCCGCAGCGGTGACCTCGGCCGGCGTGGTGAAGGGCGACGGCTTGCCGTCCGCCCTGGCCACCGCCCGATAGACATTGACGAGGCCTCGCCCGGACAGGATCTGCTCGCCCGAAATGCGACCGTCGAGCTTCTCGATGTGCGGGAATACCTCGAAATCGCGGGCCGAACGCGGCCCGATGTCCATATGGCCGCCCTCGCCGGGCACCGGTATCCAGTGATGAAGCGCGTGGACCAGCCCGGCGACGCCGAGCCCGGTTCCCGGACCCAGCACGACGCGGCCGGCATTGGGCTCCGGCGTGCCGCCGCCGATCTTTTCCATCTGCTCTTCGCCGAGCGCGACGACGGCCAGCGCCTGCGCCTCGAAGTCGTTGAGCACGACAATGTCGCTCAGGCCGAGGCTGGCGAACATCTGCCGGGGCTTGACGATCCACGGACAGTTGGTGAGTTCGATCTCGTCGCCATCGACCGGACCGGCCACCGCCAGTACCGCCGAATTGGGCCGGACCGAGGAGCGATCGAGCACGGCCGACTGGATCGCCTCGTCGATGGTGCTGTAATTGGCGGTCTGGATGATGGTCGGCTCGCCGGCCTCGGAATTGGCGTCGAGCACGATCGAAAAGCGCGCATTGGTGCCGCCGATATCGCCGATCAGGATCGGAAACCGCAGCAAAGTCTCGTCATCGCCTGTGCCTGGCATGCTCTCGTCCGTCCCCCGGCGCCCTCGATGGCATTTCGCCGTTCTTCCGTTGACTAGCGCATGAGTTTGAAAAGGGAAACGGTTTTCGGACCCGGCGACGCGCAGGGAGAGGTTCTGCGGCCAAACGGCCACTGTTTCATGAAGCAGGCAGCTAAACCGATTGAGCTTGCCGGCGGCGCCCGACAATCACTTCGCGGGCGGGCGTGGACGCGGCACCGGCACGCCGACTTCGGGTGTCGCGGTGAAGGCGTTCAACACGCTTGGCAGGCCGGCCGTGCTGCTGGCCGTGACGGCGGGTAGCGACGACGCGTCGGGCTCGGGCGCGGGCGCCGCCACCGCGATCGGCACCGTGTCGCCGTGATAGGTCGCGGCCTCGGTCGAGGCAGGCCCCGGCGCGTCGAGCACCGCGCGGCATTCCTTGGGCAGGTTGGCCATCGTCATCAGGTCGCGGGCCTTGGGCGCATCCGGGTTCTTGTTGGGCCGCCACGGCTCCTGCGTGAACCACCAGGCCAGCGGCTTGCCGCAACCGTCATCATCCGGTGTGGCTTCCTGCGCCTTGCAATTGGGCGAGCCCGGCTGACAGCCGATGCGCATGTGGAAATGATAGTCGTGGCCCCAGAACGGCCTGATCTTGCGCAGCCAGCTACGGTCGCCCTTGACGGTGTCGCAGAGCTTTTTCTTGATGCCCGGATTGACCAGGATGCGCTCGACCTGCGGATAGCTCGCGGCGCGCTTCAGCAACGCCGTATGCCGCGGCGTCCACAGCGCATCCTTCACCAGATGCGTCTTGTCGTCGACCATCAGCGTGGCGCTCATGGTCTCGCGCTGCGCCCTGCTCATCGTACGTTCGGGCATCGGCGTCAGCCAGATGTCGGCGTCGAGCCCGATCTGGTGCGAGGCATGGCCGGTCAGCATCGGGCCGCCGCGCGGTTGCGCGATGTCGCCGATCAGCAGGCCGGGCCAACCGTCGGCGACGGCATCGCGCGACAATCTCTCGATCAGCGCGATCAGCGCCGGATGGCCCCAGCGGCGGTTGCGCGATGGCCGCATTACCTGCCACGTCGGACCATCCATGGGGATGGCGACGCCGCCGGAAAAGCAGCCCTTGGAATAGAAGCCGAAGGATTGCGCCGCGGTAGCCGTCGGCAGTTTCTCGGCGCCGAACAGGTCTTTTGCCCGTTCCTCGGCCGCTGCGGGCTGCGCGGCGAGACCTGCCAGGGCCAGCGCTGCCGCCAACACCGAATTTCTGGCGCCAGGCGATCGCGTCGATGATTTCATGAACCGCACCCCCGTGCCTCCAACGCCGAATCATACCACGCCAAGCGCCGCGCTTCGATCATCCTAACCCCTCGCGGCCTTCATCGGACTGCGCGGAGCGCCGTCGCGCCAGTCGCCGCTTGCCCACATGTGGTCGAAGGCGGCGCGATAGTCGGGAAAGCGAAACCGATAGCCCGCCGCCTTGATCGCCGCATTGGCGACCCGCTTGTTCTCGCCATAGAAGGACCGCGCCATGGGCGAAAGTTGGGCGGTCTCGAACGGAATTTCAGGCGGCGGCGCGACACCCATCAGCGAAGCGGCATAGGCGACGACATCCTGCGGCGGCGCCGGCTCATCGTCGGTGACGTTGAAGATGCCGCCCGTATTGCCGCCGATCAGGTGCCAGAGCGCGCCTGATATGTCGTCGCAATGGATGCGGTTGAAGACCTGGTCCGGCTTGACCAGCCGCCTGGCCGTGCCGTTTTCCAGATTGACCAGCGCGTTGCGGCCCGGACCGTAGATGCCCGACAGCCGCAGGATCGCCACCGGCCGGTCGATGTCCTCGCCAAGCTTCAACCAGTCCTGCTCGGCCTCGCCCCGCATCGTCGAGCGCTTCGAAACCGGCCGGCACGCGGCCGTTTCATCGACCCAGGCGCCGCCGTGATCGCCATAGACCCCGACGGTCGAGAGATAGCCGATCCATTTCAGGTCGGGCACCCCTGCGATCGCCTCGCGGGCGGCATTCAACACGGGATCGCCGGCTTCCTCCGGAGCGATCGAAATCACCAGATGGGTTGTTTTCTCCAGCGCTTCGCCGATGTCGCCCGTCAACTTGCCGTCGAACAGCAGCGGGTCGATGCCGGCTTGGCGCAGCGCTTCGAATTTTTCCTCGGAGCGGGTCGTGCCGAAGATCGTGACCGCTCCCGTATTGGGGCGGGCAAAGGCCTTGCCCGAATAGCCGGCGCCGAAAATGAAGATCCGCTTTTCGCTCATGCATGCGTCCTGTTTGGCCGCGCCAGGCGCCATTCCTCGCGGACGGCGCCATCGCTCTCGCTCTTCAGGCCGTTCGCGGCCCGTTCGGCATATTCGGTTTCCGGCACCAGCCGCGCCAGCGCCCATATTGCCGCGCCCCGCACCAGCGGCGAGGCGTCGCCGAGCAGGTCCCGAACGCTATCGGCAAGCGCGGCCTCGCCGGAATTGCCGGCGGCGATCAGCACGTTGCGGACAAAGCGGTCGCGGCCGATGCGTTTGATCGGCGAGCCGGAGAAGAAGGCGCGGAAGGCAGCATCGTCGAGGGCCAAAAGGTCGGCGAGTTCAGGTTCGCGCAAATCGTCGCGCGCGGCGAGCTTGGCCTCCGAAGCCGCACTTGCGAACTTGTTCCACGGGCAAGCCGCGAGGCAGTCGTCGCAGCCATAGATGCGGTTGCCGATCGCCTCGCGGAATTCATGCGGGATCGGCCCCTTGTTCTCGATGGTGAGATAGGAGATGCAGCGCCGCGCATCGAGCCGATAAGGCGCGGGGAAGGCGTCGGTCGGGCAGGCGTCGAGGCAGGCGCGGCAGGAGCCGCAATGGTCGATCTCGGCCTCGTCGGGTGCGAGCTCGGCCGTGGTGAAGATGGTGCCGAGGAACAGCCAGGAGCCGTGCTCGCGGCTGACCAGATTGGTGTGCTTGCCTTGCCAGCCCAGGCCCGCTGCTTCCGCCAGCGGCTTTTCCATCACAGGTGCGGTGTCGACGAATACTTTGACGTCGCCGCCGGCGCGCGCGACGATCTTGCCGGCGATTTCCTTCAGCCGACCCTTCATCACCTCGTGATAGTCGCGGTTTTTCGCGTAGACCGAGATCGCAGCCCGGTCGCGCCGGGCCAGCACGTCGCGCGGATCATGGTCAGGCCCATAATTCATCGCCAGCACGACGATCGAGCGCACGTCGGGCCACAGCGTGGAAGGCTCGCTACGGCGCGCAATCGTTTCGGCGATCCAGTCCATGGAGCCGTGAAAGCCGTCGGCGACGAATTCGGCCAGGCGGGCCGGCGCCAGGGGAATCGCATCGGGAGTGGTGACGGCAACGGCGTCAAAGCCGGCGCGCCGCGCCTCCGCGTCGATCAGCGCACGCAGTTTTGACGCGTCAGAAGTCGAGGTCCGCATAATGGGATACCGGCGACAAGCCGCGCACGCGGTCGGTCAGGAGCGGCCGGAACGAAGGCCGCGATTTCACCCGCGTGTACCATTCGCGCGCGGCGGGGTGTTCGCGCCAGTCGATCTCGCCGAGATAGTCGAGCACCGACAGCGTCGCTGCGGCCGCCAGATCGGCATAGGTGACCCTGCCGCCGGCCAGCCAATGACGGGTGCCGGCCAGCCAGTTGGTGTATTTCATGTGCTGGCGGATGTTGGCGCGCGCCGCGCGGATGGCGCCCGAATCGGGCGAGCCGCCGCCCGCCGTTTCCGGCATCACCGGCTTCAACACGCGTTCGCGCACCAGATGGCGCGTCACTTCGCTTTCGGCCTTGTTGAGATACCAGTCGATCAGCCTGCGGATTTCGGCGCGCTGCATCGGGTCCTCGGCGAACAGCCGCTTGTCGCGCTTGAGCACACCGCGCGTCTCATCGAGATATTCCGAGATCACCGTCGCCCCGATGATCGGCACGTCGCCCTCGGCCAGCAGGATCGGCAGCGTGCCGGCGGGGTTCAGCGCCAAGAATTCCTTGCGCCGCGTCCACGGCTTTTCCTCGATCAGCGCCAGCTCCTCGCCATACTCGCCAAAGGCGAGGCGGACGAAGCGGCAGGTGGCGAACATGGGATGGTGGAAAAGCGTCAGCATGGTTCCGCGATGATAAAGCGCACTAATGTGGTTTGGATTTGAAGTTCCTGCCCCTCAATGGCATCCGCGTTCAGGAACTTCAAATCCAAACCACATTAGAACTCAAAGTTGACAGTGGCTCAGAATCCGGAATTCGCGCATCGCGCTCGTCCCGGGTGTGGCGAATTCCGGATTGCCACACTGGCGAATCGCAGGGCGCACCGGTAAGTCTTGGCCGCCCGGTTAGCGGGCCGTCAGGGGTGTTGCGACCTATAGGGGGAGTTCGGCGCCATGACAAGCAAGCCATTCTGTTAGCCGTCACGCCAACGCCGAGGTAGAAATGGAAAGCCAGACCATCGTCGAAGCCCTGCTGCTTGGCCTGCTGGAAGGGTTGACAGAATTCATACCGGTGTCCTCGACCGGCCATATCCTGCTCGCCGGCCATTTCCTCGGCTTCCAGTCGACCGGCAAGGCCTTCGAGATTCTGATCCAGCTCGGCGCCATCCTGGCGATCCTCAGCGTCTATTTCCGGCGCCTGTGGCAGATGCTGCTCGACCTGCCGCATGACCGGCTGACGCGGCATTTCGTCATCGGCATCCTCATTGCCTTCCTGCCGGCCGCGGTCATCGGCGCGCTGGCGCACGACTTCATCAAGACAGTGCTGTTCGAATCGCCACGACTGATCTGCATCATGCTGATCATCGGCGGCGTGGTGCTGCTGGTCGTCGACCGCATGAATCTCAAGCCGGTCTATCGCGACGTCGAGCGCTTTCCGACCAGGCTTTACCTGCAGATCGGGCTTTTCCAGTGCCTGTCGCTGATCCCCGGCACATCGCGCTCGGGTTCGACCATCGTCGGCGCGCTGCTCCTGGGCGTCGACAAGCGGGCGGCAGCGGAATTTTCCTTCTTCCTCGCCATCCCGACCATGGTCGGCGCGTTCGCCTTCGACCTGTTCAAGAACCGCAACGTGCTGACCTCGGCCGACCTGCCGATCATCGCCATCGGCTTCGTCGCCGCCTTCGTCACCGCACTGTTCGTGGTGCGCTTCCTGCTCGATTACGTCTCGCGCAACGGCTACTCGCTGTTCGGCTGGTGGCGGCTGGTGGTGGGTGTTGTCGGGCTGGTGGTGCTGATGATCTGGGGGTGAGGAGCGGTCCGCACCTCCGCGCCCTCGTCATCCACGGGCGGAGCAAGGAATGCCCCGCCTCAACTCCTCCCATAAAACGCATTCGGGACATGCACGGGCCAGCGCCAGGGCAGCACGGCGACCATGTCGAAGCGCATCGACAGGCTGCCATAGTCCGGCTGGCGCGACAGCCAGATGTCGGCCGCACTCTCGATGCGGCGCTCCGATTCGTGGCCGATCGCATCCATCGCTTCGATCAGCGTGCGGCGCGCCTTGACCTCGACGAACAGCACCAGGTCGCCGCGCCGCGCGATCAGGTCGATCTCGCCAAAACGCGTGCGGTGGCGGCGGGCCAGGATGCGGTAGCCCTTCAGCATCAGCGCGACAGCCGCCAGCCATTCGCCGCGATGGCCGCGCCGGTAGGCTTTTTGGCGGCTGCCGCTCGGGCGTTCAGCCACCGCCGGCTCCGGAACTTTGCTCGACCATGGCCCCCGGACAAACGAAACCGTTTGTCCGAGAAAACCGGCTTCCACTTTTTGCATTCGCTGACCTTCGGTTCGGGATCATGGTCTGTCCTTGAGCTCGAGCAGCCGCCGATACAGCGCCTGCTTCTGGCCGCCGGTCATTTTCGCGGCTTCCGCCGCCGCCTTGGACGCCGGCATTTCGGCGGCGAGCGACAAAAGCAGGCGATCGATGTCTTCCGGTTCGTTGGCCTTGGCCTCAGCGGGGCCGATGCAGACGACGATCTCGCCTTTCGGCGTATCGGCCGCCGCATAATGGTCGGCCAGCGCTTGCAGTGTGCCGGTGCGCATTTCCTCGAACGTCTTGGTCAATTCCCGGCCGATGGCGGCTTTGCGTTCGCCGCCCAGCGCCTCGACCATGGCGCCGAGCGACTCGGCCAGCCGGCGCGGCGATTCGAAGAAGATCAGCGTCGCCGGCACCGCCTTCAGTGCCTCCAGCCGCGACAGCCGCTGGCCAACCTTGACCGGCAAAAAGCCGGCGAACAGGAAGGCGTCGGACGGCAGGCCGGATGCGGTGAGCGCGGCAAGCGGCGCCGACGGGCCGGGGATCGGCACGACGCGAATGCCCTGGCCGAGCGCCTCGCCGACCAGCCTGTAGCCGGGATCGGAGACCAGCGGCGTGCCGGCATCCGAAATCAGCGCCACGCTCTGGCCGGCTTCAAGTGCCGCGATCAGCTTCGGCCCGGCCTGGTCGGCATTGTGTTCGTGATAGGCGGTGGTGCGGCGGCGAATGCCGTAGCGGTCGAGCAGCACGCGCGACACACGCGTGTCCTCGCAGGCGACGATGTCGGCGGCGGCCAGCGTCTCCAGCGCGCGCAGCGTGATGTCGGCGAGGTTGCCGATCGGCGTCGCCACCAGATAGAGCGCCGGATCGAGCGGACGAGCCGCGATCTCGGCCTGCCCGACCACATAGCTACGCTTGCCCGTCTCGCCAGTCACCAATGCCGTCTCCGTTCAGGCCTGTTTGGCCTGCCAAATCTTGTTTGGCATGGCTGGCGCCGGCTTGCAAAACTCATACCGATGTAAGGCAATCGCCATTCCTTCGCCACAGTAGGGAACGAAACCGGGTTTGGCAGATTTAGCCCCTGATTCCCAAGGGAGGACAGGATGGACAGCCTGACGATACAGGACGCTTTCGAGCCTTACTATGCCGGCCGCAGCCGGAGTGCCGCACGCCAGGACAAACGGCTGACTGCCCGGAACGACACCAGCCTGACCAAGCAGGCCGCGAGTGCCTTGCCAACAGACGTCAGGCTTTCCGACAACAAACCCGACAGCACGACGGAGCACTGACCGGACGATGCCCAATCGCTTCGATATCTTCATCACCCGTCTTGAAACGAAAACCGCCCGCAACGGCGTACCGCAATCTCCGATAGGCGATCAGCACCGTGGCCGCCGCGACAAAGACGGCGCCAAGCCGGTCCGGAGCGGCGAGACGCATGCAGAGAAGGAGCGCGGAAAGCACCGCCACAAACACGACGCCTGATCTGGCTCAGATCGGCGAGGCGGCCGCCGAAGGCGGAGGGGCGAACGCCGGCCAGGCGCTCAGTCCAGATATCGTGAAACGCGCGCCTTCAGAAGCGCTACCAGCTCCGGGTCCATGAATTCGTAGTCGTCCGGGATGTCGAGGCAGATCACCTTGGCCGCCTTCAGGCTGGCCTTGAATTTCTTCTGCAGTTTCGTCCGGTGGATTTTCTCCATGACAAAGATGATGTCGGCCCAGGCGACAAGTTCGTGCGTCAGCGGCGTTTCGGCATCATGATTGGTTCCGGCCGAGGCGACTTCGATGTCGCGCCGCGTGGAAAACACCTGCTCGGCGGTAGGGCTGCGCAAGCGGTTCTGGCTGCAGACGAAGAGGACATTTTTCAAGGGTTTAGCGCGCCAGGTCCGCCACCACGGCGTCGAGCACGATCATGCCGGCCGGCGTGGCGCGCAGCCGCGCATTGCCGATCGGCGCCACCAGCCCTTCACCCTGCAGCACCGACAGCCGCGCGCTCGATAGGCCGCGTCCGGAAAACGCCTCGTAGCGGGAGAGGTCAATGCCTTCGGCGAGCCTGAGCCCCATCAAAAGAAACTCGTCGGCCTCTTCGGAGCGCGTCAGGAGTTCGCCGCCGGTGATGCCATGGCCCTTGGCCTCGACCAGATTGGCCCAGGTCTCCGGCATTCTCTCGGCAATCGTCACCACGCGATGGCCGTTCTCGACGAAGCGGCCATGCGCGCCAGGGCCGACGCCGACATATTCGCCGTAGCGCCAGTAGGTCAGATTGTGCCGGCTCTCGGCGCCCGGCCTGGCGTGGTTGGAAATCTCGTAAGCCGGCAGGCCGTGCGCCGATGTGATTTCCTGCGTCAACGCATAGAGATCGGCGGCGTGATCGTTGTCGGGAATGACGAATTTCTTCGCCGCGTGCAGCGCATGGAAGGGCGTGCCTTCCTCGATGGTCAGCTGGTAGAGCGACAGATGGTCGGCGGCATGGCCGATGGCCTGTTCGAGTTCCGCCTGCCAATCTTCCGGCGTCTGCCCGGGGCGCGCATAGATCAGGTCGAAGGACAGGCGCGGAAAGATTTCGCGCGCGAGCCCGATGGCGTGCAAGGCTTCCTCGACATTGTGCAGCCTGCCGAGAAAGCGCAAATCCTTGTCGTTCAGCGCCTGCACGCCGAGCGAGACGCGGTTGACCCCCGCCGCCCGGTAGCCACGGAAACGCTCCGCCTCGACCGAGGACGGGTTGGCCTCGAGCGTCACCTCGATGCCATCAGGCACCGTCCAGTTCCTGGCCACCGCGTCCAGAACCCTGGCCACCGTTTCCGGCTTCATCAGCGACGGCGTGCCGCCGCCGAGAAAGATGCTGGTCACGTCGCGCGGTCCAGTGCGCTGGCGCATGGTCGCCAACTCGGCCTCGAAGGCGGCGGCAAAGCGCTCCTGGTCGACCGGCTGGTGGCGGACATGGCTGTTGAAGTCGCAATAGGGGCACTTGGCCGCGCAGAATGGCCAATGCACGTAGACGCCGAAGCCGGGACTGCGGTCGAGCGCCATGGTGGTTGCGGGTCCGATCATGCGGAGCCAAGCCTGACCGAACCAAGCCGAGCTTGGGCGAATTTCTGGAAGGCGCGGGCGCGGTGCGACAGCGCCGTCGCCTGGCCTGGCTTCCAGCCGTGCTTTTCCTCGGCACTCATCTCGCCGAAGGTTTTGTCGAAGCCATTGGGCAAGAACACCGGATCGTAGCCGAAGCCGAGCTCGCCGCGCGGCGGCCAGACCAGCGTGCCCTCGGCCTCGCCGCGATAGTATTCGGCCTCGCCGTCGGGAAAGGCGAGGCAGATGACGGCGACGAAGCGGCCCGTGCGCCGTTCGGGCGTGGCGGCGCCGACTTCCTGCAACGCGACTTCGGTGCGCTGCATGGCCATGGCGAAATCGCGCGATCCCTCCGGCGTCTCGGCCCAGTTGGCGGTATAGACGCCGGGCGCGCCGTCGAGCGCGTCGACGCAGAGGCCGGAATCGTCCGACAGCGCCGGCAGGCCGGTCGCCTTTGCGGCGGCGAAGGCCTTGATGTAGGCGTTTTCCTCGAAGGTGGTGCCGGTTTCGTCCGGTTCGGGCAGGCCATACTCCTTGGCCGACTTCGCCTCGAAGCCGAATGGACCCATCAGGTCGGCGAATTCGCGCAGCTTGCCGGCGTTGTGGCTGGCAACGACGATCTTCTTGCCATCTAGCGTATGGAGGTTTGGTGAATGCATCAAAGGCCCCAGATTCTTGGCTCGGCGAACTCTATCGAATTGCCCGAGGGGTCGCGTATATAGATCGAACGGCCACCTTGCGGCCATTCGAATTGGCTTTCGATGGCGATTTTCTTCGCCTGAAGATGTGTTCTCCAGCTGTCGATTTCAGCGGCGCTGGCGGCAAAGCACAGATGACCCTCGCCGACCGCGCCATGCGGCGGCACTTTCAGCTTCGCATCCGGTGCGGGCGGAATTTTGGTCGCCTCGGCGTTGAAGACGAGCAGGACGCCCGGACCGCAGCGGAAGAAAAGGTGGCGGCCGTCGACCTTGCCGAGCAGGGTGAGGCCGAGGACGTCGGTGTAGAAGTGCTCAGCGGCATTGAGATCGGTGACGTAGAGGGCGGATTCCAGGATAGCGGAGGGTATCACGAGGCGCCCCCCTCTGCCCTGCTGGGCATCTCCCCCTCAAGGGGGAAGATTGGCAATTTCGATGTTGTCGCACACCCAGCAACGCTGAAAGCCAGCGAAGGCCGAGACCGTATCCGATCTCCTCCCTTGAAGGGGAGATGGCCGGCAGGCCAGAGGGGGGCGTTCAAGCTCGGCATTAAACCCTACGCCACCGCCATCTGCTGCAGGCTGACCAGCCGGGAAATGCCCTTCTTGGCCAGGCCCATAAGCGTCGCGAACTGGTCCTCGGAGAAAGGTTCGCCCTCGGCGGTGCCCTGGATCTCGACGATGCCGCCCTTGCCGGTCATGACGAAATTGGCGTCGGTGCCGGCCGAGGAATCCTCGACATAATCGAGGTCGATGACCGGCTGGCCGTCATGGATGCCGCAGGAAATCGCCGCGACATGGTCTTTCAGTACTTTCGAAACGCTGGCCATCTGCCGGGCTTCCATCCAGCGCAGGCAATCATAGAGCGCCACCCAGCCGCCGGTGATCGAAGCGGTGCGGGTGCCGCCGTCGGCCTGGATGACATCGCAGTCGACGGTGATCTGCTGTTCACCCAGCGCCTGCAGGTCGACCACGGCGCGCAAGGAGCGGCCGATCAGGCGCTGAATCTCCAGCGTGCGGCCGCCCTGCTTGCCGGCGGAGGCCTCGCGGCGCATGCGCTCGCCGGTCGAGCGCGGCAGCATGCCGTATTCCGCCGTGACCCAGCCCTTGCCGGAATTGCGCATCCAGCCCGGCACCTTTTCCTCGAGGCTGGCGGTGCACAGGACGTGCGTGTCGCCGAACTTCACCAGGCAGGAGCCTTCGGCGTGTTTGGAGACGCCGCGCTCGAAGGAGATGGCGCGCATTTCGTCGAATTGGCGTTTGGAGGGGCGCATTCGGCCTGCTTTCTTGTCAGTTTCTTGAAATCGTGGCCGGCTTTTAGACGCAAGGGGGGCAGTGCGCAAAGGAAAACGGACCGGCGATCTGACACAGGCACCCGGGGTGATCTGGCACAGACACCGGTTGCGCGCGGCCCACCGAAGTCTATATCCTTGAACCGGAGGTTTTTGGCCAAATGACCAAGCCAGTCGATCCCGCGTCGCAGTCGCCCGCGCTTCAATCGCTCGACATGCGCTCGCGCGACATCTTCCGGCGCATCGTCGATTCCTACCTGAGGGACGGCGAGCCCGTGGGCTCGCGCAGCTTGTCGCGCATCCTGCCGTCCTCGCTGTCGCCGGCTACCATCCGCAACGTGATGAGCGACCTCGAACATCTCGGGCTGATCTACGCGCCGCATATTTCTGCCGGCCGTCTGCCGACGCAGGCTGGCCTGCGTTTCTTCGTCGATGCCTTCATGGAGCTTGGCGACCTCTCCGACGAGGAGCGCCGCGCCATCGAGGCGCAGGTGCGGGCCTCCGGCTCGGGGGCGACGCTGGAGCACATGCTGACCGAGGCCAGCCAGATGCTGTCGGGCATGTCGCGCGGCGCCGGCCTGGTGCTGGCCGCCAAGAACGAGGTGGCGCTGAAGCATATCGAGTTCATCCAGCTCGAGCCGACCAAGGCGCTTGCCGTGCTGGTGTCGCAGAATGGCGATGTCGAGAACCGCGTCGTCGAGCTGCCCGCCGGCATCACCGTCTCGCAGCTGCACGAAGCCTCGAATTTCCTCAACGCACATATTCGCGGCCGCACACTGGCCGAGGCGCGCACCGAGATCGCCCGCATCAAGGAAGAGACGAGGGCGGCGCTCGACACGCTGTCGCAGGACCTCGTCGAGAAGGGACTGGCGGTGTGGGCGGGCGCCGAAAGCGGCCTGCCGGCCCGGCTCATCGTGCGCGGCCGCGCCAATCTGCTCGAAAACGTCACCGCCCAGGCCGACATCGAATTGCTGCGCCACCTGTTCGAGGACATGGAGACGCAGGATGGTTTGATCCAGTTGCTCGACCTTGCCGAGGAGGGATCGGGCGTGCGCATCTTCATCGGTTCGGAAAACAAGCTGTTCTCGCTGTCGGGCTCGTCGCTGGTGGTGGCGCCCTATCGCGACAAGGACGCCCGCGTCGTCGGCGCGCTCGGCGTCATCGGCCCGACCCGGCTCAACTATGCCCGCATCGTGCCGATGGTTGATTATACGGCGCAGCTGATTTCCCGTATGCTGCGCTAAGGCATCGATATTCAGGTGATGCCGGCCTGCAAACGGCTGATACCTGCGCTTCCGGTGCCACCGTTTTCGACTCGGCCTGACCCGAATCTCGACATACCTTTGGTGCGACACCGAAGGACCGGCTGCAAAGGAGAAAAAGAATGGCGCTGGAATCATTCAAGGCCCAGATCAGCCTGCTGCTCGAAGAGATGGTCAACCAGCCGGAGGACCAGCACGAAATTCAGGAACAGCTGCGCGAAAAGCTGCGGGAAATGCGCGCCATGGGCCTGCCGTTGCCGGCCGATCTCGTGGAACTGGAAAAGCGCCTGGACGACGATTTTTACGCTGCCGGGACCTGATTCCGGAAGTTTGCTCACCGTGCGTGACGGAACCCACGGGCAAACCGATCGTTAATTTCCTTCACGACCGAGCGGAGGAAGTGATGCGATTGGCCGGACTGGCGATGTCGGCACTGTTTCTCACGACCGCGGCTCTCGCCCAACAAGCCGACCAGCCCGTGCTCAAAGGCCCGGCGGCCTTCGGTGACTGGCGGGCCGATAAACCGGGCGTGCGCCGGCTGATCAAGCCGGAAGACCTGCCGAGGCCCTATGTCACCAAATCCGCCTCGAACGGCGCCGGCCTGACGGAGAGGCCGCAAGGCGCCAAGCCACAACTGCCGCCCGGCTTTTCGGCGGAACTCGTTGCGTCCGGCATCGACAATCCGCGTGTCGTGCGTGTCGCGCCGAACGGTGACCTGTTCGTCGCCGACAGCGAAGCCAACCAGGTCCGTGTCTACCGGCTGACGAACGGAAGCGCGAAAGCCGCGGAGAAAAGCATCTTCGCCGGCGGCCTCAACCAGCCCTATGGCATCGCCTTCTATCCACCCGGCAATGACCCGCAATGGGTCTATGTCGCCAACAGCGACAGCATCGTGCGCTTTGCCTACCGCAATGGCGATCCGAAGGCCTCGGGCGAACCGCAAACCATTGTCGACAACATCCCCTCTAGCCACCACTGGACCCGCGACATCGCCTTTTCGACCGACGGCAAGACACTTTACCTCTCCGTCGGCTCCGGCTCGAATATCGCCGAGGACATGGGCAAAAGACCCAGAGGCGGGCTCGACGCCTGGGTCAAGTCGAAGCCGCTCGGCGCCAGTTGGGGTTCCGAGGCGGGCCGGGCCGAGGTGCGGGCTTTCGACCCCGACGGCAAGAATGGACGCATCGTCGCCACCGGGCTGCGCAATTGTTCGGGCATGACCGTGCAGCCGGCGACCGGCGCGCTGTGGTGCGTCGTCAACGAGCGCGACGCACTTGGCGACAATACGCCGGCCGAATACGCGACGACGGTCAGGGAAGGTGCCTTCTATGGCTGGCCCTGGTATTACATCGGCAACAATGAGGACCCGCGCCACAAGGGCGAGCGTCCCGACCTTGCCGGCAAGGCGACGACTCCCGACGTGCTGATGCAGGCGCATTCGGCGCCGCTCAACATCGCTTTCTACGATGGCAAAAGCTTTCCGGTGGAATATCAAGGCGACGCCTTCGTGGCCCTGCATGGCTCGTGGAACCGCGGCAACAGGACCGGCTACAAGGTGGTGCGGCTCAAGTTCAAGGACGGCAAGCCGACCGGCGAATATGAGGACTTCATGACCGGCTTCGTCGTCTCCAACGGCGAGGTCTGGGGCCGGCCGGTTGGCGTGGCAGTGGCCAAGGACGGATCGCTTGTCGTGACCGAGGACGGCAACGGCACGATCTGGCGCGTGACTTATAGTGACGGCCGGTCCTGATCCTTTGCGAACCGGAGATTGCTGCCTGGTGCAAGCGAATCCCGCGCTCAGGGCGTTTTCCCGGAGGCCGCCTCGTGCGACAAGGGCGTGACCGCCCTTGGACGCCAACGCCATGACCCTCACCGGCTTTCTCGCCTACAGCGCCGCTCTCGGCGTCGCCGCCGCCATCCCAGGCCCCGGCGTCACTGCGCTCGTCGCACGTGCGCTGGGCTCCGGCTTTCGCTCGTCGCTCGCCATGTCCTTCGGACTGATGCTTGGCGACCTCACTTATCTGACCGCCGTGGTGCTGGGCCTGGCCTTCGTCGCGCAGGAGTTCGGCATGATTTTCCTGGCGATCAAATGGGCCGGCGTCGCCTATCTCGCTTTCCTCGGCTGGCGCTTCTGGACCGCCGGCATCACGCCCGAAACCATCGAAGCCAGGAAGGGCAAGGGCGGCTTGCTGTCGAGCTTCATCGCCGGCCTCACCGTGACGCTCGGCAATCCCAAGACGATGATCTTCTATCTCGCCATCACGCCGACCATCGTCGACCTGAAGACCATCACGCTTGCCAGCTACGGCATTCTCGTCGCGCTGACGGTCGTCGTCCTGTTCGTCGTGCTGGTGCCTTACCTGGCGCTGGCGGCCAAGGCGCGTTGGTTCCTGAAGTCGCCGCGCGCGCTGAAGGTGCTGAACCGCACCGCCGGCGCCTTCTTGGTCGGCGCGGCGGCGGCGATCGCTGCTCGCCAGTAGGGCGTTTCTGCCAAACCATTCCCTGGCCCGGCTGTTTCGAGAAATGCTTTTCCGGGGGCCAGGCGTTTTCAGCACGCGCCCCACTCGGATATTTTCCAGCCGCAGCCTATCTTGCGCGGCTGAAAGCCCTATTCTGTCGGCTACTGCCAATTGCCTGAAATCCAGGGAGCGAAACCAATGAACAAGCCCGTCACTTCAGCCCGCGTGCCCGGTCGCGGCCGTATCTACGATTCCATCACCGACACGATCGGCGATACGCCCCTGGTACGGCTCGACAAGTTCGCCAAGGAGAAGGGCGTCGTTGCCAATCTGGTCGCCAAGCTCGAATTCTTCAATCCGATCGCCTCGGTCAAGGACCGTATCGGCGTGTCGATGATCGAGGCGCTGGAGGCAGCCGGCAAGATTACCCCCGGCAAGACCACGCTGATCGAACCGACATCCGGCAACACCGGCATCGCGCTTGCCTTCGCCGCCGCCGCCAAGGGCTACAAGCTGATCCTGACCATGCCGGAGACGATGTCGGTCGAGCGCCGCAAGATGCTGGCGCTGCTCGGCGCCGAGCTGGTGCTGACCGAAGGCCCGAAAGGCATGAAGGGCGCCATCGCCAAGGCCGATGAACTGGCCGCGACGATCCCCAACGCCATCATTCCGCAGCAGTTCGAAAACCCGGCCAATCCGGAAATCCACCGCAAGACGACAGCGGAGGAAATCTGGAACGATACCCAGGGCGAGATCGACATTTTCGTCGCAGGCATCGGCACTGGCGGCACGATCACCGGCGTCGGCCAGGTCTTGAAGAAGCGCAAGCCCGCGCTGCATGTCGTCGCCGTCGAGCCGGATGCCTCACCGGTGCTGTCGGGCGGCCAGCCCGGCCCGCACAAGATCCAGGGCATTGGCGCCGGCTTCGCGCCCAAGATCCTCGACACCACGGTCTATGACGAGATCGTCAAAGTCTCCAACGAGGATTCCGTCGCCAATGCGCGCCTGATTGCCCGCCTCGAGGGCGTGCCGGTCGGCATCTCGTCGGGCGCGGCCCTGCAGGCGGCAATCGTCGTCGGCTCGCGGCCCGAAAACAAGGGCAAGACGCTGGTGGTGGTCATCCCCGATTTCGCGGAGCGGTATCTGTCGACGATCCTGTTCGAGGGGCTGGGGGCTTAGGTTTTCGATACCCAGGAATAACATGCGTCGGCGGGCCGGCGCCCCCCTCTGTCCTGCCGGACATCTCCCCCTCGAGGGGGGAGATTGGCAGTTTCAGCCCCGTGCCCTTTCCTTCAACGTCGAAAATTGGCGAAAGCGTTTCATGACATCCGATCTCCCCCCTTGAGGGGGGAGATGTCCGGCAGGACAGAGGGGGGTGCTGTCCCGCTACCGTTGCTTGTTTTGCGTCGTGAGCTTGGCCCGCAGAAAAACCTGCCGTGGCGTCCCTTACCTGCTTGAATCGACCCCTGCTTCCAGTGCAAATCTCCAGCGGCCCTGGTTCGGCCGGGGGAAGGATTCCAATGTACAAGCTCTATACACGTCCCGGCAGCGGCGGCTTCGTCGTCGAGGCGGCGCTGGCGCTGATCGATGCGCATTTCGAACAGATCGACGTGCCGAAGACCGAGGCGTCCGATCCGGCCTTCCTCGCCATCAGCCCGTTGAACCAGGTGCCGGTGCTGACCTTGCCGGACGGACGCTCGATCACCGAATCGGCGGCGATCTGCATCCTGCTCGCCGAGCGCCACCCGCGGGCCGGTCTGGCGCCGGCGGCCGATGAACCGGCGCGCGCCGAGTTCCTGCGCTGGATGGCGTTCATGTCGTCGGCCCTCTATCCGGCGATCCTGCGGTTCTACTATGCCCATCGCTACACGGATGCCGAAGGTACCAAGGCGGTGAAACAGGCGGCGGTCGCCGAGATGGACCGCGGTTTTGCCGTCGTCGATGCCGCCTTGCGCGGCCGTGACTGGCTCGCCGGCGACAAGATGTCGGTGGCCGACATCTATCTCGTCATGCTGGTGGCCTGGCATCCCGACATCGACAGGGCGCGGGCGGCCTGGCCTGATATCGAGCGCCTCTGGGCGCGATTGCGGGAGCATCCGCTTATGAAGACGCTCAACACATCGCACGAGATGTGGCCGGCCTGAACGGACGGACCGAAAAGCCGGCCGCGCTCCGGGATCTCACTGCACGAGCGCGGTGCGTTTTTCCTGCAGGAAGCGGCGCACCGCCGGATCGCGCTCCAAGCCGATCGCGCGATCATAGGCTTCGACAGCCTGCGGTCCCTGGCCGAGCCTGGCCAGCAGGCCGGCACGCGCGGCCCAGTAGGGCTGGTAGTCATCGAGCCGCTTGTCGTCACCGAGCACGTAAAGGGCCGCCAATCCCGCCACCGCGCCCTCGGTCTCGGCGATCGCCACCGCGCGGTTGATCGCCACCACCGGCGACCCCGCGATCGAAAACAGCGCGTCGTAGAGCTCGCGGATCGCGATCCAGTCGGTGCGGCCGGTCAGCCGCCGCGCCGCATGGACGGACTGTACGGCCGCCTCCAGCTGGTAGCGGCCGATGACGCCCTTGGTCGCGGCGCCGCGAAGACATGCTTCGGCCTCGTCGACCAGGGCATGGTCCCACAATGCATGATCCTGCTCGGCAAGCGGCACATAATCTCCGGCCGGGTCGCGCCGCGCCGCGCGGCGCGCCTCCGCGAACAGCATCAGCGACAGCAGGCCCAGCGCCTCCGGTTCGTCCGGCAGCAGCGAGGCCACCAGCCGGCCGAGCCAGATCCCTTCGGTGGCGAGGTTGCGGCGCCGCGTCTCGGTACCGGCCGGGTCGGACCAGCCCTCCGCGAAAGCGGCGTAGATCGCCTCCAGCACCGCGTCCAGCCTTTCACCGAGTTCGGTCCGCTCCGGCACGCGGAACGGAATGCCGGTCTCGCGGATGCGGCTCTTGGCGCGCACCAGGCGCTGGCCCATCGTGGCCGGCGAGAGCAGGAAGGCGGAAGCGATCGTCGCGGCATCGAAGCCGAGGATGGTCTGCAGGATCAGCGGCGCCCGCACGCCGGATTCGATCGCCGGATGGGCGCAGGCGAACATCAGCCGCAATCGTTCGTCCGGCAGGTCCTCGTCGGTCATGCGTGCCTCCGCTTCCTCGGCAATCAGCTTGAGATGGTCACGGCCGGCTTCGCTGGTCAGCCGCCGCCGCACCGCATCGACACGCCGCCGCCTGGCTACGGCGAGCAACCAGGCTTCCGGCTTTTCCGGCACGCCGGTGCGCGGCCAGCGTTCGAGCGCCGCCGCAAAGGCGTCGGCCAGCGCATCCTCCGCGGCGGCCACGTCGCGCGTGCGCGCGGCGAGCCAGGCGACCAGCTTGCCATAGCTTTCCCGGGCGGCGGCCTCGGCGGCCGCCCGGGCGATATCCGGGCGACTGTCCATCACGCCGTCATTTCTTGGGCATATAGTCGGCCATTTCCCAGATCGGCCGCAACTCGACCGTGCCGGTGCTGGCCGCCGGACAGCGCGCCGCCCAGTCGATGGCGGTATCGATATCGGCCGCCTCGATCATGTAGAAGCCGGCAAGCTGCTCCTTGGTGTCGGCATAGGGACCGTCGATCACGTTGGTTTTGCCGTCGGCGATCCGCACCGAGGTCGTCGCCTGGGTCGGGCGCAGCCTTTCGCCGGCCAGCCACGCGCCGGACTTCTTCAACGCTTCGGTATAGGCGGCATAGGCCGCGCTCATCTGCTGGGCTTTATCGACCGGCGTGTTCGCCAGCGCGGCCTCATCGTTGTTGATCAAAAGCATGTATCGCATGGGTCTTCTCCCCTGGTTTGGAAGGCCGCTTCGTTGCGGGCCGAACGTATGTCGCGCGTCGGCGACCGATTTCGACAGGTTGCGGAAAAAACTTTCGGCTCCGGCGGCGCCTTGCGCAAGCGGGCATGTGTTTGGCGACCTCTCAACCATTCGTCTAACGCGTGGAATTGCGGGTTGGCATTTCCCTTTCGCTGTCTAAACTCGCCTCTGTCCGTGTCAGGGAGGTGATGCGGCCACTATTTCAGGGAGGAACCCAGATGTTGAATTTCAGAACGAAATTCGTTGCTGCCGGCGCGATGGCGCTTTCTCTTGGCCTTGGTGCGGCGTCGGCCAAGGCGCAGGAATTCATCAATGTGCTGACCGGCGGCACTTCGGGCGTCTATTATCCGCTCGGCGTGGCGCTGTCGGAAATCTACGGCAAGGGCATCGAGGGTGCCCGCACGCAGGTGCAGGCGACCAAGGCCTCGGTCGAGAACCTCAACCTCCTGCAGCAAGGCAAGGGCGAGATCGCATTCGCGCTCGGCGATTCCGTCAAGATGGCCGCCGATGGCAATGCCGAGGCCGGCTTCCCCGGCAAGCTCGACAAGCTGCGCGGCATCGCCGCCATCTATCCCAACTATATCCAGATCGTCGCCAGCCAGGAGTCCGGCATCAAGACGCTCGCCGACCTCAAGGGCAAGAGCCTGTCGGTCGGTGCGCCGGCCTCCGGCACCGAGCTCAACGCGCGCGCCATCTTCGCCGCCGCCGGGCTGAAATATGAGGACCTCGGCCGCGTCGAATACCTGCCCTTCGCCGAATCGGTGGAGCTGATCAAGAACCGCCAGCTTGATGCCACGCTGCAATCGGCCGGGCTGGGCGTCGCCTCGATCCGCGACCTCGCTACCTCTGTGCCGATCAATGTCGTTGCCGTGCCGCCCGAAGACGTCGCCAAGATCGGCTCGCCCTATCTGTCGGTGGTCATCCCCAAGGGCACCTATGAAGGCCAAAGCGAGGATGTCGCCACGGCCGCCGTCGGCAATTTCCTCATCACCCGTGCCGATGTCTCGGATGAGACCGCCTACCAGATGACCAAGCAGCTGTTCGAGCATCTTGACCAGCTCGCCGCCGCGCACGCCGCCGCCAAGGCGATCGATCCGGCCAAGGCGCTCGACGGCATGCCGGTGCCGCTGCATCCGGGAGCCGAGCGCTATTACAAGGAAAAGGGGCTGTTGAAGTAAGGTATCGCGGCAATCCGACATGTCTTCGCGAGGCATTGAAATTCGCCTGCTTGGGGAGCGCATCCAATGAGCGAAACACCGTCTGGAGCGATAGCCGACGGCAAATCGTCCCTCGCCCATCTCCCCCCGGGCGAAGAGCAGGTCGAAGGGTTGCCGCCGGGCTTCGGCGACGGCATCGCCGGCAAGGGGGCCTTCGCCATCGCGGTCGCCTTTTCCGCCTTCCAGATCTACATCGCCGCCTATGGCAGCCTTCCGAGCCAGGTGGTGCGGGCCATGCATGTCGGCTTCCTGCTGCTGCTCGGCTTCGCCCTGATCGCCAATCTGCGCGCCATCAGCCTGCCGGCAAAAGCCTTCTTCTGGGCACTCGGCCTGCTCGGCTTCGGCACCGGCCTCTACAACTGGGTGTTCTATACCGACCTCATCCGGCGCTCCGGCTTTCTGACCACGCCGGACCTGATCGTCGGCGCGGTGCTGGTGGTGCTGGTGTTCGAGGCCGCCAGGCGGCTGATGGGCCTGCCGCTGGCGGTCATCGCCTTCATCTTCCTTGCCTATTGCTTCGTCGGCAACCATCTGCCGCCACCCTTCATCCATCGCGGCTATGATTTCGCCCAGCTCGTCGACACCTTCGCCTACGGCACCGAAGGCATTTACGGCACGCCGATCTATGTCTCGGCCGCCTATATCTTCATCTTCGTGGTATTCGCCGCCTTCCTCGAACGCGCCGGCATGATCGCGCTGTTCAACGATTTCGCTCTCGGCCTGGTCGGCACCTGGCGCGGCGGCCCGGCGCAGGTCTGCGTGCTGTCTTCGGCGCTGATGGGCACCATTTCCGGCTCCGGCGTCGCCAATGTGGTGGCGAGCGGCCAGTTCACCATCCCGCTGATGAAGCGCTTCGGCTTCCGCTCGGCCTTCGCCGGCGCCGTCGAGGCGACGTCCTCGATGGGCGGCCAGATCATGCCGCCGGTGATGGGCGCGGTCGCCTTCATCATGGCCGAGACGCTGAACATCCCCTATGCCGACGTGGTCAAGGCGGCGATCATCCCGGCGCTGCTCTATTTCGGCGCCTGCTTCTGGCAGGTGCATCTGGAGGCCGGCAAGGCAGGCCTGCGCGGCATGGCCAAGGCGGACCTGCCAAACCCCTGGGACGCGGTGCGACAACACTGGCCGCTGGTGCTGCCGCTCGCGGCACTGATCTACCTGCTGTTCGCCGGCTACACGCCGGTCTTCGCCGGCACGATGGGCCTCGCGCTGACCATCGTGCTGATCCTCGGTACGCCGCTGGCGGCGCTGATCGGACCGCTCGCCTTCCGCGTCGTCTTCTGGCTGGCGCTCGGGCTTGCCGCCGCCTCCTTCATGAAATTCGGCGTCAACATCCTCAGCCTTGTCATCGCGGCACTCGTCATTGCCTGCCTTGCCTTCAAGGGCGGCCGCGAGACGCTGCAAATCTGCATCGACTCTCTTGCGGAAGGCGCAAGGAACGCGCTGCCGGTGGGCATCGCCTGCGCCATCGTCGGCATCGTCATCGGTACGCTGACGCTGACCGGCGTGGCCTCCACCTTCATCGGCTGGATCATCTCGATCGGCGAGAACAATCTGTTTCTGTCCCTGGTGTTGACCATGTTGACCTGCCTGGTGCTGGGCATGGGCATCCCGACCATCCCCAACTACATCATCACCTCGTCGCTGGCCGGGCCGGCGCTGCTGTCGCTCGGCGTGCCGCTGGTGGTCAGCCACATGTTCGTCTTCTATTTCGGCATCATGGCCGACCTGACGCCGCCGGTGGCGCTGGCCGCCTTCGCCGCAGCGCCGATGGCCAAGGAGAGCGGCCTCAAGATCGGCATCCAGGCGACCAAGCTTGCCATTGCAGGCTTCGTCGTGCCGTTCATGGCGGTCTACACGCCGGCTTTGATGCTGCAGGACGCCGGACCGATCGCCGCGCAGTTCGGCTATCCCGTCGAGGTCGCCTACATCGTTCTCAAGGCGTGCATGGGCATCGTGCTGTGGGGCGCCGCCGCCGTCGGCTTCCTTGCCACGCGCATGGCTTGGTGGGAGCGGCTCGTCGCCTTCGCCGCCGGCGTGCTGCTGGTGGCGGCGGTGCCGTTGACCGACGAGACCGGCTGGGCGCTGTCGCTGGCCTGGGTCGGCTGGCATGTCTGGCGTGCGCGGCAGGCGCCGGCCAGCGCATGATCCCGAACCGAAGGTCAGCGAACGCAAAAAACGGGGCCCGGTTTTCGCAGGAGATCCTGCTCAAGCGAGGAACCGCATGAGCCTGTGCATCCTCGCCGCCGGCAAGACGGTGACGCTTGGCGTTGCCGCCTTCACGCTGGCCTGGACCCATTCGGTGGAACGGACGCGCTGGGAGGAGGACTGGACGGTGCAGCCCTCCGGCCTGCAGGTGATAGAAGCCCGCATCAAGGGCTCGGGGGCCGGCATGGAGCCGCCGGAAGGTGCCGAACTGCGCGACGGCTGGTGGGTCTATGCGCCCAAGGTGGGCGCGCAGCGTCGCATCCTGCTCGCCGCCTCCGGCGCGACCGGCGATGGCTGGACGCTGTGCACGGTTCAAGGCTGCCTGGCACTCGGCAAGACGGCGGGCGACATGATCTCGCTCGAGCCTTGCGAACCCACAGGCTTCAGCCAGCCGCGATAGCGCACGATCAGGCCGGTGAGCGGATGCGATATCTCGACATGGAAGCGGAATTTTCCGTCCTCGACGGTCTCGAAGGAGGTCGAGCGCGGGCAGAGCCACATCGGCAATGGCAGGTCGAGAATGCTCCAGCGCCGCAGGATCAGCTTCAGCTTGTCGCCTTCGGCCACCAGCGCCATGGCGAAGGTCAGCGGGCCGAAGCGCTCGCATAACAGGCGCTCAGCAAGCCCACGTCCCGCGAACTGGCGGCTGGAGAAGCTGCGCGCGCCGAATGTCCGTGTCCAGGTTGCTCCATCCGGGTCGACGTCGAAACAGACACGAACCGGGATGTCGGCGGCAGGCCCGGGGAACCCGACCAGCCATGCCGTTAGCCGGCCAAGAATGTTGCGTCCGCGCTCGACGCGGGCACGGCCTTCGGCCATTCCAGCCCGGTCATGCATGGCCTGGATTTCGCCGGGCAAACCTTGCCAGGCGTCGCCGAGCAGATCGGCGTAGAGCGGCCTGTCGGTATCGCCGCTGTCATCGCGAAAGCCGGGATAGATCGCCCTGCCGGCGAACAGGGCCTCGTAGTCGGCAAGCTCGAGGTGGTTGACGGCGGCCCTTGCTCCGGGCGCCGGTGGATGACCGTCGAGCGCCTTGCGAACCAGCGCCTCGACAGCCATTGACGGGATCAGCGGCCCGTCATCGCCTTCCGCCAGCAGATGCCAGGAGCGCTTGACCAACGCGCCGGTCGGGTCGGCACCCTCGACGGCCACGAACATGCCGCCGCGATGCTCGCCCCAGCGCAGGCGATTGGACGCCCAATGCATCAGCGGGGCGAGCGGCGACAGCGAGCGGACCAAGCCGATGCGCGCCAGCCAGGCAAGGCCGATCAGGGCGCGGTGCAGGGTTTCGGGAACCGGGCCGGCGCCCATCCAGATGGTTTTGGTCTGCGGCCACAATTCGCCCAGCGCGCGCAGGTCCGGCACGTCGACCAGCGAGAACAGCGTATTCCCCAGCGGCACGCGTCCCGGCGGCGCGATGGTGGTGCGCATCTGTTCGGTCAGCGGATGGCCCCGCGCCTTGACGCCGCCGCGCAGCAGCGTGACCGGCTGTCCGGCGTAACCCGCGATGGCGCGGATGACGTTTTCGCCGACGCCGGCATAGGGCGACGGCGCGATGCCGCCCCTGATCGTGTCGACCCGCGCCATGCCGGATGAGAGCCGGCGCACCACCGCGGCCGTCAGCACCGGGAAGCTGGAGACGCCGGACAGCACGAACAGCCCTGCTCGTCTGGCGGCCGCGTCGAAGGCCGGCATGCCGGCGACGAAGTCCGACCCGTCGGCGAGATCGAGATAATTGACGCCTTGTTCGATACAGGCCTCGACCAGCCGGTAGCAGCCCGCGCCATAGGCCTGGAACGGGCCGCTGGCGTCGACCAGCGTGTCGGGGCGCAGCAACGCCAGTTGTGCGGCGAGGTCGCCATCGCGATCGAACACGGCCGGCACCAAGCGCGCGGCGACTGAACCGCGGTGTCCGCACCAGGCCGCAGCCTTCGCCAGCGAACGGCCGGCGACCATGATGGTCAGCCGGGGCTCATTCTCCAGGAGCTGGACGATGCGGCCGCCGAAGGTGCCATAGCCGCCGACGATGAGAAGCTTCATGCGCTTGCCCCCCAAGCCAGTCTTACAGCTTCTGATTTCATGCATGTCGTTGTCCCGGAACCGAAGACGCTTCCGGGCGACATGCATTAGCCGATCAACCGCCCGCGCAGTTCGGCCGGCGGGACGTCGCAACTGTCCTTCCTGCCGAACAGGGCATGGCGATTCCTGGCGATGCGATCGTAGAGCCAGTCGCGCAGCGGGCGCGGCAACAGCAACAAAGCCCTAGCCGCCCGCCAAGGCCAGCCAAGCTCGGCCATCACGGCGACAAAACTATCGAGACGGGTGAAGGGAACGCCGCCGACAAGGACGAGATTGGTTTCGTAGCTGTTGGTCGGCAGGTTGTATTTGCGGAACAATGCCTCGCCGAGCGGCGATTGCGCGGTGGCGAAACGGAAGCGCGCCTTGCGGTCGAGGCGCACCACCATGCGCACGAAGCCTGAACAGAACACGCAGGCGCCGTCGAAGACGATCAGCGGATGGCTTGCATCAAAGGCTAGGGAAGGCGGCTTGGGACGGTCGGTCACGCTGGCCTCGGCTGCTTATGTCCCCAGGACACTAAGCCAGCCGATGGCGACATCAAAGACGCGGCGATGTCGCACGCCGTCTGTCGGTGAAAGTCGGGCGATAGGCGGTGGCGCGGGTCTCGATGCCCGGCCTGCAGATGCGGCTGTTGTGGCGGCTTTCGAAGGTCATGGTCAGTGCGCGCCCAGCGACGTGCCGCGACGGGCGCAGGCCGGACCGGGGCCGCGCATGTAATAGCGCTCGGGCCGATAGGTCGGCGCGACGAATTCGCGGATGGCGGCGACATAGCCGATGAGGTGCGTGAGGAAGTTCATTTTACCTGGTCCCTGTCCCGATTTTCGGATGTCCCTTCCGAATTGCGAGAACGATAGCATCGAGGCGTGAATACTCAGTGAACGTGATGTTAATTTCTGGTCGAAAACCCGTCGCTTCGTGGCCGGAATGCGGCTGATTCGGGGTGTTTCGGTGCCTTTTGTCGCCATTTCGTCCGGTGTGACTTTTGCGTCACATATGTTTCGTTTGAATGTCGCCTTGGCGCGCTTGTGTTTCAGCTTTCGTGCCGCCCTTGGAATTTCCTTGCCGGTTGGCCGGCAGGCCCGGAACCGCCCCGCGCAGCGGACGTTGGGATCATAGGACCGGCATTGCCGGCATGGAGGCACTGCCATTGGCGGGCCGCAACTCTCGACACAAGCAAGAGCAATGGAAAGGCTGAAATCATGGGTTTCTTTTCGAAGGACATCAAAACGCTTGACGATCTCTTCGTGCACACGCTGCGCGACATCTATTATGCCGAGAAGCAGATCGAGAAGGCGCTGCCGAAGATGGTCGGCAAGGCAACCGATCCGCAATTGAAGGCCGGCTTCGAAAAACACCTCGAACAAACCAAGGGCCATATCGAACGCGTCGAAGAAGTGTTCGAGCTGCATGGCGTAAAGGCCAAGCAGGTGAACTGCCCGGCCATTGACGGCATTCTCGAGGAGGCCGACGACGTCAGTGGCGATGTCGACGACAAGGATGTTCTCGACGCCGCGCTGATCGCCTCCGCTCAGGCCGTCGAGCACTATGAGATGACCCGCTACGGCACCCTGATCGCCTGGGCCAAGCAACTCGGCCGCAGCGACTGCGCCAATGTGCTGGCCAAGAACCTTAGGGAAGAGCAGGCGACGGATCGCAAGCTGACCGAAATCGCGGAAAGCAAGATCAACGTGCAAGCCGCCGAATAGGGGCTGACAGCCGGGGCCGGCGGCAACCGCGCCGGCTCCAGCCGGGCAGGATTGGAACCCATCGGGGTGGTCGTCCGTTGCAGCTGATCTTTCTCAAGGGAAATCATCATGGCGCCGCGCCCGGCCTGGAAAGGCTATCTGAAGCTCTCGCTGGTCACCTGCGCCATCGAACTGACCAATGTCGTCACCCATGCCGATAAGGTCTCGTTCCACATCCTGAACCGCAAGACCGGCAACACGGTGAAGCGTATCTATGTCGACGCCGAGACCGGCAAGCCGATCGAGGAGGGCGACGAGATCAAGGGGTACGAGATCGACAAGGGCGATTTCGTCCATATAGAGGAGGACGAGATCGAGGCGGTGCAGATCGAAACCTCGCACACGATGAGCCTTGACGGCTTCGTCGACAAATCCTCGATCCGGCAGATCTATCTCGACACGCCCTACTATGTCGCGCCGGCCGACAAGGTTTCGGAAGATGCCTTCGCCGTCATCCGCGACGCCATGGCGGGCAAGAAGATGGCCGGGCTGGCGCGCATCGTCCTCTACCGCCGTGAGCGTCCGGTGGTCATCGAGCCGCTCGGCAAGGGCATGGTGCTGACCACGCTGCGCTACGACAATACGGTGCGCCAGCCAGAGACGGTCTTCGGCGACATCGAGGCGGTGAAGACCGATCAGGAGATGACCGACCTTGCCGAGCTCATCATCGACAAGAAGAAGACGAAGTTCGATCCCTCGAAGTTCGACGACAAATATGAGGAAGCCCTGCTCGAACTGATCCGCGCCAAGAAGGCGGGGCACAAGGCGCCGAAAGCCAAGGCGGCGCCCAAACCCTCCAATGTCGTCAACCTGTTCGACGCGCTGAAGAAGAGCCTGTCGTCGGATTCAGGATCAACGAAGCCATCCTCGGCGAAAGCCAAGCCGGCGGCCAAACGCGCCAAGGCGAAAAGCGCTGCGCCCAAGCGCAAATCGGCCTGAGGATACGAGATGGCCAGCAGCCTCGAACAGTACCATTCGAAGCGCGACTTCAAGAAGACGGCCGAGCCGGCCGGCAAGGTTGCGCGCGGGAAGAAGCACGGCGGCATCTTCGTCATCCAGAAGCATGCCGCCACAAGGCTGCATTACGATTTTCGCCTTGAGCATGACGGCGTGCTGTGGAGCTGGGCGGTGACGCGCGGTCCCAGCCTCGACCCGCACGAAAAGCGGCTGGCCGTGCATGTCGAGGATCACCCCATCGACTATGCCGGCTTCGAAGGCACCATCCCCAAGGGCGAATATGGCGGCGGCTCGGTCCTCGTCTGGGACGAGGGCACCTGGACTCCTGAGGGCGATCCGGCGCAGGCGATGAAAAAGGGCCATATCAATTTCGAGCTCGATGGCCATAAGCTGCGTGGCAAATGGCATCTGGTGCGGCTGCGGCCGCGCCCCGGCGAGAAACGGGACAACTGGCTGCTGATCAAGTCCGACGATGCCGCCGCACGCCCCGGCGAGGACATTCTGAAGGACGAGCCGAAGTCGGTGAAATCAGGCTTGACGATCGAGGAGGTCGGCGAAGGCAAGGCGGCCAAGGGCGAGAAACCAAAGGTCTGGCACTCGAATAAACCGGCCGCCAGCAAGGCGAAAGGCCCTGCCAGGAAACTCGACTTCATCGAGCCGCAGCTGGCCACGCTGGAGCGGGACGCGCCGCCCGGCCAGGACTGGCTGCATGAGGTGAAATTCGACGGCTATCGCATGCAGGCGCAGATCGCCGGCACCGAGGTGCGGCTCTTGACCCGCACCGGCCTCGACTGGACGGAAAAATTCGGCGGCGAGATCGCGGCCGAGCTCGCTGGGCTGAAATGCAGCGATGCCATCATCGACGGCGAGATCGTCGTGCTGGCCGACAGCGGCGTGTCGTCCTTCGCGCTGTTGCAGCAGGATTTGTCGGCGAAGCGGACAAACCGCTTCCTCTACTACGTCTTCGACCTGATGCGGCTCGACGGCAAGGATTTGCGCCGTGAACCCCTGGTCGAGCGCAAGCACGCCTTGCAGGACCTGCTCGGCGAGCAGGCCGACAACGCGGCGGTGCGTTTCTCCGACCATTTTACCGAACCCGGCAAGATCATGCTGGAACATGCCTGCCGCATGGGGCTGGAAGGCGTCGTCTCGAAACGCGCCGATGCGCCCTACCGCAGCGGACGCGGTCCGACATGGGTCAAATCGAAATGCACGGCACGGCAGGAATTCGTCATCGGCGGCTATCTGCCGTCGGACAAAACCGGACGCGGCCTGCGCTCGCTGCTGGTCGGCTATTTCGAAGACGGCAGCTTGCACTATGCCGGCCGTGTCGGCACCGGCTTCTCCACCAAGGGCGCCAACGACCTGAAGAAGAAGCTCGATGCGCTGAAGACAGACGCCTCGCCCTTCGATGCGGCCGTGCCGAAGGGCAAGGGCCTGGTCTGGGTCAAGCCGGAATTGGTCGGCGAAGTGGAATTTCGCAGCTGGACGTCGGACCGTATAATACGCCATGCTTCGTTCCAGGGGCTGCGCGAGGACAAGCCGGCGGAGGAAGTCGTGCAGGAAAAGCCGAAGCCAGCGACAGATAAGGCAGCGACAGGCAAGGGCCCAGCCAAGGCCAAGCCGGCGGCAAACGCCAATACGGCAGGAACGGCGGCGAAAACCACGGTGAAGCTGTCCCACCCGGACAAGCTTCTGTGGCCCGACGAAAAGATCTCGAAGCAGGCCCTGCTCGATCATTACGCGCTGGTATGGCCACGCATGAAGCAGTTCGTGGTCGAGCGCCCGCTCAGCCTGGTCAGGGCGCCGGATGGCGTCGGCGGCCAGCGCTTCTTCCAGAAGCATGCCTCGGCCGGCATGCATGCGAAGATCGAGAAGACCAGGGATCCCACGGATGGTGAGGAAATCCTGTTCATCCGCGATTTCGACGGCATCGCGGCGCTGGTCCAGCTCGGCGTGGTCGAGATCCACATCTGGGGCTGCACGATCGACAAGCTTGAACAGCCGGACCAGATCGTCTTCGATCTCGACCCCGACGAGGGCGTCGATGTGAAAGCGGTCCGCGAGGCGGCGCTCGACATCAGGGGCAAGCTCGACGAGCTGTCGCTGCCCAATTTCGTCAAGACATCGGGCGGCAAGGGCTTTCATGTCGTCGTGCCGCTGAAACCGGCGGCGGATTGGGCCGAAGTCAAAGGCTTCGCTCATGATTTCGCCAGGGCGCTTGAGCAAGGCGCGCCGGACCGCTACACGGCGACGCTGTCAAAGAAGGCGCGCACCGGAAAGATCTTCGTCGACTATCTGCGCAACGGCAGCGGCGCGACCACCGTCGCACCATACTCGTCGCGGGCCAAGAAGGGCGCGACGGTGTCGATGCCGGTGACCTGGGCCGAGATCGAGGCCGGCCTGCCGCCAAACGCCTTTCCGATCGGCGACAAGACGACGCTGAAGCGGCTTTCGGAAGCCGATCCGTGGGCGGATTTCTTCAAGAAGGGCAAGGTGTTGAAGCGGGGCTAACTCGACTTTCGACGCCGTGGGGCACCACCCCCCTCTGGCCTGCCGGCCATCTCCCCCTCAAGGGGGGAGATCGATGTCACGACGGCTTTCGCTATTTTCCAACATCGGAAAGAAGGTGCCGGGCATCGAACTGCCGATCTCCCCCCTTGAGGGGGAGATGCCCGGCAGGGCAGAGGGGGGCGCTGTCCCGCCGAGGTCTCCGCAATCCGTCACGCCAGAAACACCCTCTCGAACGCCTGCTTGCCGGGCGGCGAAAACACCACGGCGCGGCTGTCCTTCTCGCGGCGCGCCCATTTCTCGGCAAGGATCTTGTCGAGGATGGCGGCGCCCAGCGTCCCGGCGAGGTGCGAGCGCCGAACGCTCCAGTCGAGGCAGGCGCGGCACACCGGCCGCCGCGGCTTGGTGTAGACATCGATGCCTATCGCCGCGAAGTGCGATGCGGCGGAGGGCCCGAGCCTGATCTCCTTGTCGTCACGGACCAGGATGTTTTTCTCGACAAGGCGATCCAGCATCGCAACGGCCTGCTCGCCGGCAAGGTGATCGTAGCAGACGCGCGCGATGCGCATCGCGCCGTCGCGAGGACCCGGCCGCACGCGCTTGGGGCCAACGGCTTCGGCCACGCCGGTGATGGCTTCGATCATGCCGGCCACTTGCGGGCCGGCCAGCCCGTAATAACGATGCCGGCCCTGGCTGGCCAAGGTCAGCAACCCGCCCTCCATCAGTTTGGACAGATGCGAGGAGGCGGTCGGCAGCGACACGCCGGCCTCCAGCGCGAGTTCGCTCGCGGTCAATGCCGTGCCGCCCATCAGGGCGTTCAGCATGTTGGCGCGGGCCGGATCGCCGACCAGGCTGGCGATGCGGGCAATGTCGGGTCCTTCACGCATGGTTTGATCCTCATCGAAGCATTCTTGTCAGGTAAACATTATTCTCCGACCAGATCAAGGAGACGACGATGGCCGCACGAACCGCTTTCACCCCCGCACCGTTGCCCCGCCGCCAATCGTTCCCGTTCATCAACTGGGTCCGCTCGCGGCTGCCGGCCCGCTGGTATGACCGCCATTTGCAGCGCCGCGACCTCCGCGAGATCGACGACCATCTGCTGCGCGACCTTGGCCTGACACGGGAAGATGTGCGCCGCGAATGCGCGAAGTCCTTCTGGCAGGCTTGAGGTCAGGACATTTGCCTAGCAGATCGGACGATACAACGGTTCGACGCCGCTCGAATTGTCGACGCGAAAACACTCTTCAAGGAGAGACCGAGATGACCATCACCTGCTTTATCCGCTATGAGATCGACCCGTTCGGCAAGGCCGCCTTCGAGGAATATGCCCGCAACTGGGGCCAGGCCATTCCGCGCTGCGGCGCCGATCTGATCGGTTATTTCGCGCCGCATGAGGGCTCGGCCACGACGGCCTATGCCGCCTACAACATCGAGAACCTGGCCGCCTACGAAGCCTATCGGGCCCGGCTTGCCGCCGACCCCGCCGGCAAGGCAAACTACGAGTTCGCCCGCCGTGAACGCTTCATCCTCAGGGAGGACCGCATGTTCCTGAAACTGGCTTCCGGCCCGCACGCGCCACTGGTGAAGCTATGATCGCCGTCATCTTCGAGGTGCAGCCCGCACAGGGCCGGCGCGAGGCTTATCTGAGCATCGCCGCCGATCTGCGGCCGCTGCTCGACGGCATCGATGGGTTCATCTCCATCGAGCGCTTCCAGAGCCTGGCCGACCCGAACCGGATCCTGTCGCTGTCGTTCTGGCGTGACGAGGAGGCGGTCAAGGCCTGGCGCAATACCGAAGAACACCGACAGGCGCAGAAGGCAGGGCGGGGCGGCATCTTTGCCGGCTATAGATTGCGGATCGCGCATGTGGTGCGGGATTACGGGCTGACGGAAAGAGACGAGGCGCCGGCGGACAGCCGGGCGGTGAATGGGTAGCGCGACGCTTCTTCCTTCTCCCCTTGTGGGAGAAGGTGGCCTCGCGAAGCGAGGTCGGATGAGGGGTGTTCCAGCTTGGCTCGTAAATTTCGTCCAGCACGGACGCATAGCGAGAACTTCACAAGCGTCTCACTCCGCTGGAACACCCCTCATCCGTCTCGGCGCTACGCGCCGATCCACCTTCCCCCACAAGGGGGGAAGGGAGGCAAGGGCAGCGCTCAAGCATTCCCGATCAGCACACCCGCCGCGAACACCAAGGCACCGCCGAGAACCACCTGGAAGGCGGCGCGCAGGAACGGGGTCTGCATGTAGCGGTTCTGGACGAAGGCGATGGCCCACAATTCGAAGAACACCACCACCGCGGCAACGCCGGTCGCTGTCCAGAAATGCGGGATGAGGTAGGGCAGCGCGTGGCCGAGGCCGCCCAGCGTCGTCATGACGCCGACGGTCAGGCCGCGCTTGATCGGCGAGCCCCTGCCCGACAGTTTGCCGTCGTCGGAGGCCACTTCGGTGAAGCCCATCGAGATGCCGGCGCCGATCGAGGCGGCGAGACCGACCAGAAGCGTCTGCCACGTGTCATGCGTGGCAAAGGCGGCGGCGAAGATCGGCGCCAGCGTCGACACCGATCCGTCCATCAGCCCGGCCAGACCCGGCTGCACATAGGTGAGAATGAACTGGCGCTGCTCGGCGGTCGCCTCCTCGACCCTGACTTCGCCCGGGACATGTTTCTGCTCCAGCGCATGCGCCGAGCTTTCATGGCCCTGTTCGGCCGCGGCCAGGTCGTTGAGCAGTTTTCGCGTCGAGGCATCGCTGGTGCGCTTGGCCGCCTCGACATAGAACAGATAGGCTTGCCGCTCCATCGCCTCGACCTGGCCGCGCACGGCCTCGATGCCGAGCGGCCGCACCAGCCAGTCGGGCTTGCGCTCATAGTAGCCCTTCACATGGTCACGGCGGATCAGCGGAATGCGCTCGCCGAAGCGCTTGCGATGGAGCTCGATCAACGAGTCGCGATGGCCGTCCTCCTCCTTGGCCATCGCCTCGAACAGTTTGGCCGATTGCGGGAAAGTCTCGGCCAGTCCGTCCGCATAGGCCCGGTAGATGCGCCCATCATCTTCCTCCGATGAAATGGCCAACGCCAGGATCTCTTGTTCGGAGAGCGATTCGAAGGAGCGGCGGCCGAAGCCGAAAACACGGGAAAGCATGAGGAAATCACCCTAGTTTAGAATCGTTCTAAACTAAGGTTTACGGCGCCCGTGGTCAATCACGCGCTTGGCCACGGTCAAGAATAGTTGAAGCCCGGCCTTGGGCATCGCCCTTCAGTATTGCCGAATGTTCACCTATATATGGCACCAAGCCAAAGAAAAGGAAGAGCTGATGACGGCCAAGAAGCCTCCGCACGCCTATGACCCGAAACCGGTCCTCGATCTCATCGCCAGCATCGAGGCCGACCTTCAGCGCCTGAAGGGGCTGGTCGAGCAGCAGGTCGAGAAATTCGACCCCGCCAATCCGCACAACAAGGCGCCCGACGGCAAGCTGACCGAGGAAGGCGTCGAGTGCTGCTACCGCATGTTCGATGAAGGCAAGTCGCGCTATTCGGTGGCCCAGCAGATGAAGATCTCGTTTGCCGCCGCCACGCATCGGTTCAACAGCTGGCGCAAGGCGGGTGGGGCCAAGCGGCAGCGGACGTTGCTTGGCTAGGATGGGCAGAACGGCCCGGCAGGCAGGTGAGGGGCAGCGCCGCCCGTGGGGTTATGGCCCGTCAACTTGTAATGGTCACATTTTTCCATTGGTGCGCCACGTGTCTTTACGGGCATTATAAGAGGATATCGCCCCTCTTGCTGGACCTCGCATGACCGCTACCACCCCTCCCGGCATCGCCGATATCCACGCCGCCGCCGCGCGCCTCTCGGGGCTGATCGTCGAGACACCGCTGATCGAATCGCAGGAGCTGAACAGGCGCTTCGGCGGCCGCATCCTGTTCAAGCCGGAGACGCTGCAGCGCACCGGCTCGTTCAAGTTCCGCGGCGCCTACAACAAGCTGTCCTCGCTGAGCGAGGCGGAACGCAGCCGTGGCGTCGTCGCTTTCTCCTCGGGCAACCATGCGCAAGGCGTGGCGGCTTCCGCCGCCATGTTCGGCGTCAAGGCCGTCATCGCCATGCCGGCGGATGCGCCCGACATGAAGATCGCCAATGTCCGCAGGATGGGCGCCGAGGTGGTGCCCTTCGACCGTTTCAAGGACGACCGCATGACGGTGGTTCGCCCGTATCTCGACAAGGGCATGGCGTTGGTGCCGCCCTTCGACGACCCGGCCATCATCGCCGGCCAGGGCACCATCGGACTGGAGCTGGTGAAGCAGGCGCGGGCGCTGGGTGTATCGCTCGATGCGGTCGTCGTCCCCTGTGGCGGCGGCGGCCTGACCAGCGGCATTTCCGTCGCGGTCAAGGATGCCTCGCCCGCCACCGCGATCTGGGCGGTCGAACCCGAGCATTTCGACGACACGCGCCGTTCGCTGGCGGCGGGCGCCAGGGTTTCGAACGAGCCGGGCCACAGTTCGATCTGCGACGCCATCCTGACCGCCGAGCCGGGCGCCATCACTTTCGAGATCAACCGCCGCAACCTTGCCGGCGCCATCGCGGTTTCCGACAAGGCGACCGCGCAGGCGATGCGCGACGCCATGGCCCATCTGAAGCTGGTGGTCGAGCCTGGCGGCTGCGTTGCGCTGGCGGCGCTTTCATCGGGCGAGATCGAGCTGTCAGGCAAATGCGTTGCCGTGGTGCTGTCCGGCGGCAATGTCGATTTCGGCACTTATGCCGGGATCATGGCCGCCGCCTGATCGCTCGAAATGCCAGCGCATTTTTCGAGCAGGAATAGAGCAATCGAACGCTATGGCCACGCTTGATCTATTGCAAAGTTTGTGAGCGCCAGTACCTTAGTTTGAGTGAAAACTTGGGTACGCTATGGGCTCGTCGATTTACCAGATTACGAGGAATAAACTGTTCGGGCATGGCGTGAGAAACACGAGCGATGGCTGCCTTACCCTAATCGACAAGAGACTATTTCTTTTATTTGTCAAACTCGAGCGGGCACAGAGGCTTAAATACTTTGATGCCGTTAAAGCAGCGGTTCATGCCATTGAAGCATACGCAAAATCCATTGGAAAGCCGCAGTTGGCGCTCTTTGCCTACATGTATGTGTATTTTTCCGATGGCACTCCGAAAATGACCAAAAGCGACGAAGTCCTTGAGGGGGGCGGCGTGAGAAAAATAAAGGAATATCGACGACCGGTTACGGATGAGGAGATCGCCATCGCTGCATGGGCTGGTGTCAAATTCGACAGGTACCGAGATAGCTTCTTTCACGCGTTGTATATCAATCAGCAGTGAGCAGTGGCTCGGCGCAGTCCGGCGGGCTGCCATCTGCCGTACGGGAGATGCGGGCGATCGGATGCCGTTTTATGATCCAGCTGTCGTCATCGGTGATGATGGGACGGGGGACAGCATGAGGAAGACCTACGAAAAACCAAGGCTGTTCAAGCGCGAAAGACTTTCCGAGGTGGCCGCCGCCATTATATGCACGGTCTCCAGCCCTTGTGTGCCATAGCCGCTGATCTCCGTGGAGCGCAGCTTGGCTGCTGCGCGCGGGGTTTGAACCGGCTGCGTGCGGCGCAGGTCAGTCCAGAGTGCGCCTGAACCGTACCAGCGCCACGCCGGCGAACAGCGCCACGAACGCCACCAGCCAGCCGATCTCGGTCGCCACCGCCGGCAGCTGGGCGCCCTTCAGCATCACCGCGCGGGTGATGCGCAGGAAATGCGTCAGCGGGAAGATTTCGCCGAAGGTCTGCGCCCAGTCCGGCATGCCGCGATAGGGAAACATGAAGCCCGACAGCATGATTGAGGGCAGGAAGAAGAAGAAGGTGAGCTGAAGCGCCTGCATCTGCGTGCGCGCGATCGTCGAGATGGTGTAGCCGAGCAGCACCAGGGAGAGCACGAACACCAGCACCGCCGACAGAAGCAGCGTCATCAAGCCGGTGAAGGGGATGGCGAACAGAAGCTTCGACGCCGCCAGCACCACCACCACCTGCACCGCGCCGACCGCCAGATAGGGCAGCACCTTGCCCATCATGATCTCCAGCGGGCTCGACGGCATCGCCAGGAGATTCTCCATCGTGCCACGCTCGGTCTCGCGCGTCAGCGCGATCGAGGTCATCATCACCATGGTCATCTGCAGGATGACGCCGAGCAGGCCGGGCACGATGTTGTATTGCGAGATGCCTTCGGGATTGTAACGCCGGTGCACGACGACATCGAGCTGTCCCCTGGCGGCCTCGGCGGCGGCTTCCTGCATGCCCTGCGCCCTCAGCAGCGCCTGGCCGGCGATGGTGCCGAGTGTCGAGATGGCGCCGCTGGCGACCGCCGGATCGGTGGCGTCGGCCTCGATCAGGATCTGCGGCTTGTCGCCGCGCTCGACGCGCCGGGCGAAATCGGCGGGGATGGTGACGACGAAGGCGACGTCGCCGCGCGCCATCAGGAACTCGGCCTCGTCAGCGCTTTGCGCGACATTGTCGAAGCGGTAGTAGCCGGTGGTCTGCAGCGCCGAGACCATGGCGCGGGTGTAGGGATCGCTGCTGGTCGCCACCAGCGCCGCCGGCAGGCTTTTCGGGTCGTTGTTGATGGCGTAGCCGAACAGGACGAGCTGTATCAGCGGCACGCCCAGCATCATGGCGAAGGTGATGCGGTCGCGCCGCATCTGGATGAACTCCTTGATCAGCAGGGCGCCGAGCCTGGCGAAGGAAAAGACGCTGTTCATGCCATATTGTCCTTCGATCCCGACATGAACTGGATGAAGACGTCCTCCAGGCTGGTTTCGCCCGGCGTCACCGTCACGCCCTTGTGCTCTCTCTCGACATCGCCAAGCGCTGCTTCGAGCTGCTTGCGGTCGGAACCGACGACATGCAGCGTGGCGCCGAACGGCGCCACCTGGTCGACGCCGGGACGGCCTTGCAGCGCTTGCGCCACCTCGTCGAGCCGCGGACCCTGCAGCACGAAAGTGGTCAGGCCCGCATTCTTCACCACCTCGGCGACGGTACCGGTGGCCAGCATCTTGCCGTAGGAGATATAGCTGATGCGGTGGCAGCGCTCGGCCTCGTCCATGTAATGGGTGGAAACCAGCACGGTGAGCCCGCCGCTGGCCAGGCGATGGATCTCGTCCCAGAACTCGCGCCGCGCCTTCGGGTCGACGCCGGCCGTCGGTTCGTCGAGCAGCAGCAGTTTCGGCTTGTGCATGATGCAGGCGGCCAGCGCCAGACGCTGCTTCCAGCCGCCGGACAAGGTGCCGGCCAGCTGGTTGCGGCGCGTCGCCAGGCCGAGATCCTCCAGCGTGCGCGAGACATATTCCTCGACCGGCTTCAGCCGATAGAGCCGCGCCACGAATTCCAGGTTCTCGCCGATCGTCAGATCCTCGTAGAACGAGAATTTCTGCGTCATGTAGCCGACTTCACGCTTGATCCTGAGCGCATCGGTGCGGATGTTGAAGCCCAGCACCGTGCCTTCGCCCTCGTCCGGCGTCAACAGGCCGCACATGATGCGGATGGTGGTGGTCTTGCCCGAGCCGTTGGGGCCGAGGAAGCCGACGATCTCGCCCTCGGCGACCGACATCGTCACATGGTCGACGACGGTCTTGTCGCCGAAGCGCTTGACCAGGCCGTGAACGTCGATGGCGTTCATTTTCCCATATCCGCGAGATCGACATCGACGATCTGGCCGGGCTGAAGCGGCCCCGCATCGCCCTCCGGCCGCGCCTCGACGAGGTAGACCAGCTTCTGCCGGTTCTCGAGCGAATAGATCACCGGCGGGGTGAATTCGGGATCGGGCGAAACGTAACTGACGCGCGCCTTCACGTCCGGGCCGCAGCCGTCGCAACGGACGCTGAGCAGGCTGCCGACCTTGACCGAGGAGAACGCGCTTTCCGGAATATAGACGCTGAGCTTCACCGCGCCGTCGGGAAGCACCGAGATGACAGGCGCGGTCGGGCCTGCCGTGTCGCCGGGATTGCGGATGACGTCGTTGACGCGGCCGGGCGAAGGGGCTGCGAGCGTGCGCTTGGACAGGCGCCATTGCGCCTGTTCCAGTTCCGCCTGGGCCTGCTTGACCTGGTTGTCGGCGGCCTTGATCGTCTCGGGCCGCGCCGGCAGGCCGCCGACGGCGAGATTGGCCTCGGCCTGGCCAACCTGGGCATTGGCGGTTTCCAGCGTCGCCGAGGCGGTGTCATAGTCCGCCTGGGTGCCGGTACCGCGCTTGAACAGATCGGAGGCGCGGTCGTTCTTTCGCTTGGCGTCGGCGGCCTGTGCCTTGGCCATGTCGACCTCGGCCTTCAGCACGGCGATCTCTTCCGCCCGTTTGCCGACCTGGAGGTCGGCAAACTGTGCCTGCGCCTGTGCAAGGGCCGCCTGCGCTTGCGCCACCGCGATCTTGGCGTCGGCATTTTCGAGTGTCACCACGGTGGCTCCCGGCGTGACGCGATCGCCGCGCTTCACGGTCACCGTCTCGACCTGCGCCACCTCGATCGGCGCCAGGAGCACATAATCGCCCTCGACATAGCCGACGGCGAGCGGTGCCGCCGGGGCGCAGGCAGCGAACAGTTGGGCAGCGAGCGGCAGCGAACACAAAATGCTCATTGTCTTGATCCCTTCATCCCTGCCTCTTTCGGGCGGCCAGTATGGCGCCGAGATTGTCCGCTGTGACCGCCACCACCTTGGCGGCCTCGGCGGCACCGATGTCGTGCCAGCCCATGCGGCGCATCACCGCCTCGCGGCCGATGCGGAAATAGATGACCTGGCCGATCAACGTGAACACGGTGAGCCGGGTCCGTTCGCTCTCGGCCGGCTCGCCGGTGGCCTGCTCCCAGAGCAAACACAAACGACGATGCGCCGGATCGAAGACGCCTTCATAGATGCGGTCGAGCGCCGCCGTCGGATGCGACAGTTCGCGCAGAACGAACTGCACGATCTCTCCGGCCTGCGGACTGGCAACGACAAAGCCGACCATCCGTTCCAGGGCCGCGAAGAGCTGCGCGCGCGCCGCCTCCGGATCGCCAGCCGTCGCGACCTGTTCATTGAGCGCCTGACCGGCGACGGCCTGAATGGTCTCGACGATAAAGTCGGCGGCAGCTGCGCGAAGACCTTCCTTACCTCCGAAATGATAGGCGATCGAGCCGATATTGGCCCCCGCCTCGGCCGCGATCTCGCGCGTCGAGGTGCCGTCGAAGCCCTGCCGCCCGAACAGTTTCAGCGCCGCCCGGACGAGCGCGGCGCGCGTCAGCTCTGCCGGGGATGTCTCGCGGCGGGGCGTCTTGGCATCTGGCAGTTTGGTCATGCCGAATACTTTAATCAATCGATTGATTAAAGTCAACTTCCGCGCGGCTCCGTCTTGCCATCGCGCGCGGCAAACGCTTTAGTGCGCGGCCATGGGCAAGGAAGTCGAGCGTAAATTCCTGGTCTCCAGCACCGCATGGCGGGATCTGGTGGAAGCGGACATCCGCATCCTCCAGTTCTATCTCGCCATGGCACCCGGACGAACCGTCCGCATCCGCATCAGCGACGGAGCCTCGGCCAAGCTGACGCTCAAATTCGGCGGCAGCGCGCGCGAGCGCGACGAATTCGAATATCCGATCCCGCTGGCGGAGGCGGTGGAGATGCTGGACTTCGCCATCGGACGTGTCATCGAGAAGACACGTCACCATGTTAGGCATCGCGGCTATCTCTATGAAGTCGATGTCTTTGGCGGTGCACTGGCGGGACTTGTGGTGGCCGAACTCGAGACTCCGGAAGACGTTCCGGATGAAATGCTGCCGGACTGGCTCGGCCATGAAGTCACCGGCGATCAGAAGTTCTACAACGCGTCGCTCGCCCTCGGGGGGATACCGGAGATCGCCGCATGAGCTTTCGCATAGACCCGCGCATGCCGCTGACCGGCGAGGTCAGACGCATCCTTGCCGAGGAGATCGGCAAGGCCCTGCTGCATCTGGATGCGGCGCGCACACGGCCGGACCAGGGGCTGCACAAATGCCGCAAGCGGCTGAAGAGCGCGCGTGCCTTGCTGCGCCTCGTTCGTTCCGGCGACGAAACATTCTGCGCGACCGAGAATCAGTGCTACCGCAACGTGGCGGCGCTGCTAGCCGGCCCGCGTGAGGCGACGGCGCTGATCGAGACCATCGATCGGCTGGCGGTGTGTTTCGCGAAGGAGAGCGCCGATGGCGGGCTCGATGCCGTGCGCGACAGGCTGATAGCGCGCCAGCATGATTTGCACGAAGGCGCCGGGCTGCAGGCGGCGATCGGCGCGGCGACCGCCGCGTGCGAAGACGGCATGAAGCGCATCGAAGCCCTTTCCCTGCCCGACCAGCCGGAACAGGCCGCAGACGTGCTCGCCGAAGGCGCCCGCGTCACCTTGCGCCGTGCCAGGAAGGCGCTCGACAAGGCCGGTGCGCACGGCAAGGCCGACGATTTCCACGACCTGCGCAAGGCGGCCAAGACGCATGGCATGCACCTGTCGCTGCTGGGCAGACTGTGGCCGACCCCGATCAAGGCGCGACGCAAGGCCGTCGATGAACTGGGCGAGCAGCTCGGCGAACTGCATGACGTGTTCGTCATGCGCGCGCTGCTCGAGGCGGACAGCGAGCCGCTTGGACTGCCCGAGGACACGAAACTTCTCGGCAAGCTGCTCAAGCGCTCGGAAAAGAGCCTGAGGAAGGCGTGCCTTGCCGATGCGGCCGAACTGTTCGGCGACAGCCCGAAGCGCTCGACGAAGAGGCTTGCCCGCAAGGCCCGCGACGATCTTGCCGGCTCGGCCGAAGACGCCGGCGCACTTGCGGCCACCGGCTGATCCGGACCGAGCATGCTTTGCCCTCGGGCACCGGCCTGTGGTAATCGCCATAGCCGATTGCTGCAGGAAGAATGCTCGGGATACGAGCCCTACACGCCTTCCGACGCCGAAACACTGCGCCGCACGCTGGGGCGAGCGGCCTGGCGCCCGAAGACCGCGACAAGGTCGTCCCCTTCATGATCGGCAAACTCGGCCTGAGATACGATCTCAAGAACATCTTCGACATGCTGCGCTATTTCATGCCGACGCCGTCGGTGCCGGTGCGCTGGCGCCGCCGCATGCTGGCCTTCGGCTCCGGTGACCTGACGCGGGCGATCTGCTCGACGCTTATTGCCGAGGCTTACGGCCAGATCCGCTACCCGATCCTGCCCGAGATCACCCGCGCCCCCGGCCGTGCTTCGGGCAGTCGACCTATATGCCCAAGGAAATCCTGCACATTCGTCACCACTCGCTCTACACGCCGCGCGATTTCGACCTGTCGCCATCGTCAAGCCGACGCTGGAATATGGTTTCGGCTACCGGCAAATGATCTGGGACGACAAGGCAAGCACAGACGCCGCAGCCGCAAAGGCTGGCGCAACCGCGACGGACACGTGATGGCATTCAGCCTAGGTCAGGACATGCCCCTATGGCGCGGCCTACCGCTATCCCGCCGAGGTGCGGGCGTTTCACATGGCGGCCTACATCACGCCGGAACCGCAATAGCACCCTGGTTTTCGGCTCTGTGTTCGACCCAGACATGGACCGGTTCGTCCCGGCCGCGGATGCTCATCGGTCCATGATCGCGCGCATTCAACGGTGTCGTGGGCGATTCCGCCTTCGCGGCCTCAATCAGTCGTGACCCAAAGCAAATATTCGCCTGAAGCTCACGGCAGAGCGATTGCAAACGGCTGGCGACGTTGACGGTGTCGCCCACCACCGCGAAGGACAGATTGCGCTCGCTGCCGACCGCGCCGATGACCACTGCACCATATTGTGCACCGATCCGAACGTCCAGCGGCGGGTATCCCCTGGACACCCGCTGTACATTCCAGTCTTCGAGAGCGGCGATCATCGCTTCAGCGCATTGGATGGCCCGAGTCGCGTCGTCATGGCTGGCTTGCGGAACCCCGAATGTCGCCATGATGCAATCGCCGATATAGTTATCGACGGTGCCATGGTGGTCGAAAACGACTTGTTCCATGCGACGGTGGAACTGACGCAGAAGTTCGAACACTGCTTCGGCCGGATGATCCTCGGAATAGTGTGTGAAGCCGACGATGTCGGCGAACAGCACCGCGATATCCTGCCGGCGGACCGGGCCGAAGGGCTCGTCATCGGTGGCGAGCTGGTCGACGACATTGGGCGAAAAATGCCGGGCGAGATTGGCGCGGGCGCGCTCTGCCTTGACATAGTCTTCCGACAGATGTCGGGAGCGAAAGACGACCAGCGCCATGATCGCGCCGATAATCAGCACAACCAACACGTTGGTCGCCTGCGCAAATGTATCGACGAAATTGGGGTTGAGATAGAGGTTCAATCGCTCTGTCATTGGCAGCGAATAGAGGTTCGTCGCCGGAATTACGGTTCCCGGATGAGAAATCACCCAACCCACCCCGATCGCCCATGTCAGGGCCGCGAGCGCGCCAAGATAGAGTGCCAATCGTGTTGAAAGGGTCAGAGCGCCAAGGCATACGAAAATCAGCAGGAATTTAAAGCTGCCCTCGCGCAGTTGCATCGCGGCCGGCGTGACCTCCAGGGAAAACGGGTTGGGCGTTACCAGCAGAACGGTCAACAGAATGATGTCCAGCGTACCGGCGAGGTAACCGATCCACCATCGCGCTGTGCGACGGCGAGCAAAGAGAAACTGGATCAGGCCGACGAGCTGAAACAGCACGAGGCCCCCCAGCACGAAGAGCAGCGAAGCATCCCAGCGGCTGGTCAATGAAAAAAAGCAAGAGATCACGGCGAGCGATGCCGTACGCGCCCAGAACTGTAATGCAGCCCCCTGGCGTTCTGCGCGCGCCCGCAAATTTTTCAGGCGCGAGTAACGGCGAAGTTCAAGTGTTGGCGCGGTCGGCATAGGATCACTTCGATTTCACGGGGACGTGTCACGCATTCGGCAAACCCGCCTTCTCAATCTGGCAAATCAGTGCGCGAACTATATCATGAATGTGATTTCATTTTTGAAACGCGGCCGCAAAGAGCAAAAATGTCCGGACAAAAGATCATGGTGAAAACCGAAGCAGGACAGGCGGAGGCTTCTCTCTTCAGGTCACCAAAAACCGCACGCCCGGGGTCATTCTCCACATGGATGCGTTCGGCCCGGCCGGCGCTGGGCGGCATGGCGGAAGCTTGGCTGCAGAGGGCTATACCGTGTTGGGGCCGGATCTGTTCTATCCCAACGCGCCCTATCCTGGTCGGGATGATTGGCCGTGTCAGGCCGGTAACGGGCGGCGTCCCTTTGCAGGAGCGGCGGGCCGATCGAACGCGCCGGCGTCGCGCGGATGCGGGCCGATCGGCATGATCGCCTCGAACGGCGTCGCGCCAAAAGCAAACGTCCATTTGTAGCCGACCAGTCCGTCCTCGGGCGTGGTGTGCTGGTCGTGATGGGCCAGCAGTTTCGCGCGGTCGGCAAGCTCCTCGGCCTCGCGCCGCACCATCTCCGCCGTTTCCGGCCGCATCCGCCTGGAGAAGCTGACGAAGGTCGCCTCCCGCTCGAGATGGGTGATCGCCCAGCCGATGAAATTCTTGTTGGTCATCTCGAACAGCGGCCTGAGCGGCCCCTCGAAATTCCACTGGATGGGCGTTTCGACCAGCAATTTCGCCGACAGGCCACGACCGAGCGCGATCAGACCGAGTTCCTCGAGGTCGCGCAGATAGAGGAACATCGAGGCCTCGCTCAGTCCCTGCGAGCGCATGATGCCTTGCGGCGTGAATTTTTCCGACAGCATGACGAAGACGAAGAGCAGCGCCGGCCGGCCGGCGAGCCTGCGCTCGATCCCGGGCGCGATGTGGTTGACCGGCCCCGGCCCCCGGTTCATCGAGCCGAGCACGTTTTCCAGCTCGACGCCGGCGGCAGCGCAGATCTCCACCAGCCGGTCGAGCTTGCAGTTCTTCTCGTGGAAGATGCGCTTCACCGTCGGCTCGGAAACGCCCATCCGCTCGCCAAGCTCGCGATAGGTGACCCCCTTCGCCTTAAGTGTCCGTTTCAGCGCCTCGAAGATCGGGCCGTTCATGGCATGCACCTCATTCCGGCAGGTTCGTATCGATATTCGATACTAGCGCCAATCACTCTTTCCGAAAAGTATCGAAAACCATAGGTCTCCGTCGTCATCACAGGAGACCGGACATGAAACGCATCATCACCTCAGCCTTCATCGCCGCCATCGGCATCGCGGCTCCCGCCCAGGCCGGCGAGCTCTGGCGCGCAAGCGGCCTCGAACAGCCGGAATCGGCGCTGTTCGACGCCGCCAACAACCGCATCATCGTTTCCAACATCGTCGGCAATCCGGGCGACGCCGACGGCAATGGTTATCTCAGCGTGCTGTCCCTCGACGGCAAGACCGTAACGCAACACTGGACCGACGGCATGGACGCGCCCAAGGGCATGGCGATATCGGGCGGCAAGCTCTATGTCGCCGACATCACCAAGGTCCGCGTCGTCGACCTCGCCAGCGGCAAGCTCATCGCCAGCATCGCCGTACCGAACGCGGTCTTCCTGAACGACATGACATCGGACCAGTCCGGCAAGGTCTATGTCACCGACATGCTGGCCGACACGATCTACCGGATCAATGGCGACAGGCCGGAACTGTTCGTGAGGGATGCGTTGCTGGCTTCGCCCAACGGCGTCTTCGCCGACGGCGACAGGCTGATCGTGGCCTCCTGGGGTAAGGGCATCAAGAGCGACTTCAGCACCGCCGAGCCGGGCGGGCTGCTGGCGGTCGACCTCGCCAGCAAGACGGTGACGCCGCTGTCGGGCGCCCAAAGGTTCGCCGACCTCGATGGCGTCGTCGCCATTGGCGGCACCCTCTATGCCACCGCCTACATGACCGGCACGCTCTACCGATACAGGACCGGCGGCACGCCGGAAGCGGTTGCGCAGTTCAAGCCCGGCAGCGCCGACATCGGCACCGACGGCGAGTCGATCCTCTATGTGCCGCTGATGAACGAGGGCGAAGTGGCGGCGCTGAAGCTCGACTGAGAGCCGGCGTCCCGAGGCCGATCCGCGCGACCTTCGCTGACAGCCGTGGATGGACCGTGGTAGGACGGCCCATCCACGGCGATGGTCGAGGAGGTTTGCCATGGAAGACCGGGAGATCAGAGCGGCCCTGGATCGCCATTGGGCCGCCTCCGACCGTCACCGGTGCCGGTGATGCGGCGCACGGTGAAGCGCCTGACCGATGACGGGCAGCCGTCCTACACCGTCAGCATCGTGGCGTTTCTCGACGGCAAGGTGGCCCACGAGACCCAGTATGTCGGCGCGCCGTTCGAACCCGGACCTTGGCGCGCGCAACGGGTCGAGCGGATATCGTGAGCCACAGCGACAATCATCCGCCGCTCGCGCGAGAAGAACTGCCCGACGATACGGCCGCCCTCGCCCGCCATCTCATCGGCAAGCTGGTGGTGCGCGACTTGCCTGAAGGCAGGGTCAGCGGCCGCATCGTCGAGACCGAGGCCTATGTCGTCGGCGATGCCGCCGGGCATGGCTTTCGGGGAATGACGCCGCGCAACCGGTCACTGTTTCTCGAGCGCGGGCACGCCTATGTCTATCTCGCCTATGGCATCTCGTTCATGCTGAACGTTTCGAGCGAGACGCAAGGCACCGGGACCGGCGTGCTGATCCGGGCGCTGGAGCCGCTGGAAGGCATCGCGATCATGCGGCTGAACCGGGGCGTCGAGCGCCTGCGCGACCTGGCGCGCGGGCCGGGAAGGCTGGCCGCGGCATTGCGGATCGATCGTTCGCTCGACGGGCTCGACCTTTGCCGGGAAGGCCCGCTATGGCTCGCTCGGGATGGCACTGAAACCGGCGCGATCGGGCAGAGCATCAGGATCGGCATTTCGAAGGATGCCGAGCGCCCGCTGCGATTTTATCTCGTGGGAAGCCCGTTCGTCAGCGGCCCGGGATCGCTCAATCGATGATTGACGGCTGTTCCACCTCCTGTTTTCCCGCCAGCTGCGCCCGCGCATCGCGAATCGAAGCGGCATAGGTCACCAGCGGCCGCTTGACGCCGTGGTTGATCAGCATGCGCCGTATCCGCGGCGAGGCGCCCGAAATGATGAAGCGCGCGCCAGCGCGCCTCGCCTTGCGGGCCGCGCTTTCGATGACATTGGCCGCCGTCGAATCAAAAAGCGGCACGGCCGAACAGTCGAGGATGAAGTTGCGGCGCTGGTCGGCGATGCGGTCGAGCACGCTGCCGACGGTGGAGGCGGCGCCGAAGAAGAAGGCGCCCGAGATGCGATAGACGACGGTTTCGGCGTCAGCGGCCTCGCTGGAATCATAGGCGCCGGCGCCGCTGTCGGCAACATCCTCCTGCGCCAGATCCGCCTCGACGGCGACGGACTTCGCCATGCGATCGATGAACAGGATCGAGCCGAGCGCGAAGCCGACGACGATGCCTTCGGTCAGGTCGCGGAAGACGACGATCAGGAAGGTCGCCAGCAGCACCAGCGCATCGCCGCGCGATGCCCTGAGCAGCGTGGCGAACGCCTGTTTCTCGAACATGTTCCAGCAGACCACCGCCAGCACGCCGGCAAGGGCCGAGAGCGGGATGTAGCTGGCTAGCGGCGCCGCCACCAGCATCAGCACCAGCAGGATAGCCGAATGGACGATGCCCGAAACCGGGCCGTGCGCGCCGGCCCGCACGTTGGTGGCGGTGCGGGCGATGGTGCCGGTGGCGCAGATGCCGCCAAACAGGGCGGATCCGATGTTGGCGAAGCCTTGCGCCACCAGCTCGCAATTCGAGCGGTGCCGCCGGCCAGTCATGCCGTCGGCAACGACGGCCGACAGCAGTGATTCGATCGCGCCAAGCAGCGCGAAGGCGGTCGCGTCCGGCAGGACGTCGAGCATCCTGCCGAGACTGACCGGGGGCAGGCCAGGCCATTGCAGGCTGCGCGGGATGCCGCCATAGCGCGTGCCGATCGTCTCGGCCGGCAGCGCAAACAGCGCCACGACGAGCGAGGCAAGCCCGATGGCGATCAGCATGGAAGGCCATTTCGGCCGCCAGCGCTTCAGGAAAACGATGGTTGCGATGGTCAACACCGCCACCAAGGTCGCGGCGGGGTTGAGCGTGCGGGCCGCTTCGCCAAGCGCGATCAACTTGGGCACGAACGGTCCGGGTTCCCTGGCCGGCAGGGTCAGCCCGAACAGTTCGACGATCTGGCCGGAGAAGATGATGACGGCAATGCCGGCGGTGAAGCCGACGGTGACCGGATAGGGAATGAATTTGATGTAGGTGCCGAGGCGGAGGTACCCGATCGCAAGCAGGAACACACCGGCCATCATCGTCGCCAGCAGCAGGCCGTCGACGCCGACGCGGGCGACCGTCGCCGCCACCAGCACGATGAAGGCGCCGGCCGGGCCGCCGATCTGGAAGCGGCTGCCGCCCAAGGCCGAGATGATGAAGCCGCCGACGATGGAGGTGTAGAGGCCGCGTTCCGGCGTCACGCCCGACGCGATCGCGATTGCCATCGACAGCGGCAGCGCGACGATGGCGACGGTCAGGCCGGACATGAAGTCGGCCTTGAATTGCGGCAGGTGGTAGCCCTCGCGCCAGACTGTCACCAGCTTCGGCGTGAACAATTCGGAAAATGTCGGCTTCACCGGCTGGTGGGCCGGTTGATACACTGCCTGACGCGCTTGATCCATGGGCTGCCTTCCGCACCTGCAAAGGCGGCGGGATCGTCGGCAGGACTGTCGGCGGTCGCCGTCGCGACTTATGCTGGCTCAGCCTAGGGATCCGGCGGCACGGCGGGCTTGAGGCGCACGCCCCTGCCGCCGCGCTCGCTGGGCTGGTTCTCGCCGATCAGTTCCACCCCGGCACCATCGAGAGCCTGGATGACCTTCATCAGCGTATCGACCACGCCCCTGACCACGCCGTCGCTCGCTTCCATGCGCTGGATGGTCGGAAGCGAGACGCCGGCGCGCTCGGCGAGCGTCTTCTGGTCGATGCCGGCCAAGGCCCTTGCGGCACGCATTTGCGCGGCAGTGATCATCGACCGGAACCCATGTCTGAGTCTGCGGAGATAATGTGTAAGACCATCATTGTGATGTTTCAAGCATCATTGTAAATGCGTTAGACATAATCGTTGTCGCCTGATTGCCCATTTTCTTCGATACTCCGCGAGAATTTCAAGCTAGGGTGGCGTGCATCCGGGGCAGGGGTATACGCGGTTGAGAATTTTCAAGACCTTGACGATATCGGCAGGTTTGCTGTCGCTGGTTTTGGCGCTGGCGGGCTGTGGTGGGCACCTCATCAACAGATTGATCTGACGGCGAGGTCAGGTGTCGTCGCTCACCGCCTGGCGCCGTTGCAGAAGCCTCGCCACCAACCAGCATAGCATCGCCCAGGCAAAGCCGGCGCACCAGCCCGCCAGCACGTCCGACGGCCAGTGGACGCCGAGATAGACGCGGCTGACGCCGACCAGCACCGCCGTCAGCACCGCCAGGAACAACACGTAGACCTGGGTGGTGCGGCCCGGCAGGAAGCGTGCCGCCAGCGAACCGAGCGTGAGATAGGTCACCGCCGACAGCATGGCATGGCCGCTCGGGAAGGAAAGCGAGGTCTCGTTGACCAGATGCGAAACCAGTTCCGGGCGGGGCCGGTCGACGCCGACTTTCAGCAAGCTCGACAGCAGCTGGCCGCCCGCCACCGCAACGAAGATGAGAAGCGCCGTCGCCGGGCGGCGGATCAACAGCAGATAGATGATCGTCGCCGTGGTGATCAGCACCAGCACGCTGGTGCTGCCAAGGCTGGTGATGTCGCGCATCGCCCCTTCGAGCCATGGCGGGCCGATGGGAACGCCGGGCTGGCCCGGCTGGCGGAAGGCAAGCAGGATTTCGGTATCGAAGGCGTGCGGCGTGGTGGCCCGTGCCACCTCCATCAATTCCTCGAACGCCCACAGCCCACCGGCGATGACCAGGCCGGCCAGCAGCACCGGGAATTCGACCCGGTTGAGCAGAGCTTTCGCAGCGTTCTTCATCGGCACCGTTACAACCGCCCTTGCAGATAGGGTCCAAGCGTGATCAGCGCCACGGCGGCGATCGCCAGCGCGATGCCGGCGGCCTGCAGCGCGTTGACGCGCTCGCCGAAGAACACCAGCGCCACGACGTTGACCGAGACCAGCTGGATGACCGCCGAGAGGCTGAAAGACACCGACATGCCGAATTCGCGGATCAGCCGCAGCATGATCAGATTGCCCAGCGAATAGAGCGCCAGCGTCAGCAGGATCCTGCCCAGGCTCGGTGCCAGCCCCCATTGCTTGGCGGCGGTCGCCGCCAGCAGGAAGATCACCGTCGAAAGGCCAAGCTGCAGCAGTCCCGAAAAACTCAACGTCCGTCCCCCTCGAAGCGGCTTTCGCCTGATGTCGCGGACCATGTTTCCGAAGCGCGCCGAGACGTCAAGCGACGTCGTTTCCAACGAAGGTCTTGGCAACGGCGAGACTGAAGCTCAATGTGCTGGAATCGCCCGGCATGTCGATAGAAGGGCGGTCAGGGGACCATGATTCGTATTCTTCAGAACTTGGCGCGGCGCTGGAGCGAGCTTTCCCTTGCCCTGCAATTCGTCGTTGCCGGCGGCTTTGGGCTTCTGGTCGTCATGCTGGTCGTAGGGACCTGGGTGACGACGCAGATCCGGGACGGCATCATTCGCAATTCGGCCGCCACGACGGCGCTTTATGTCGACAGCGTGATTGCGCCGCTGCTGCCCGACCTGCGCAAGAGCGAGGAACTCAGCGATTCCGTCAAACAGGCGCTCGACGAGACGCTCGGCCAGGGCGCGCTCGGCAAACGCCTGGCATCGTTCAGGCTCTGGCGCCGCGACGGCACGGTGCTCTACGCGAAGGACGCGGATTTGATCGGCCGCCGCTTCGACCTGAACAAAAATCTGCGTTCCGCCTTCCAGGGCAGTGTCGTTGCCCAGTTCGATACGTTCGACGAGAACGAAGACAAGGAGCGGGCCGCGGGCGTGCCGTTGCTCGAGATCTACAATCCCGTGCGCGAACCCTGGTCCGGCGACGTGGTCGCCGTCACCGAATTCTACGAGATCGCCAGCGATTTCAAAGCCACCCTGGCTTCCGCCCTGCTGTCGAGCTGGCTGGTGGTGGCCGGCACCACCTTGACGGCATTCCTGCTTCTGTCGAGCATCGTCCTGCGCGCCAGCCGCACCATCGACGACCAGCGCGGGGCGCTGCGCCGCCAGGTGTCGGAGCTGCAAGGGCTGGTGACGCAGAACAGCGCGTTGCGGCAACGCGTGCAGCGGGCGTCCCGCCGCGCCACCGCACTCAACGAAAGATACCTGCGCCGGATCGGCGCCGACCTGCATGACGGCCCGGCCCAGCTCGTGGCCCTGGCGGCGCTGCGCATGGACAGTCCGGTGTTCACCGGCGACGGCCATGGCAGCGAAGGCCGCTCGACCGAGGTCGCCATGATCCGCAAGACGCTGGAGGACGCGATGCGCGAAATACGCGGCATCTGCACCGGCCTGGTGCTGCCGCAGATAGAAACGGCGGCGGCCGCGGACGTGTTGCGGCTGGCCGTCGAGGAACATGAGCACCGGACGGGCACGTCGGTGAGGCTCACCCTGCCCGGACATTTGCCCGAACCCGGCGCTTCTGAGAAGATCAGCATCTATCGCTTCGTGCAGGAGGGGCTGAACAATGCCTACCGCCACGGGCGGGGCAAGGATCAGGCGGTGCATGCAGGAATGAAAAACGGCAGGCTTTTCGTTGAAGTTTCGGATGGCGGGCCGGGCTTCGATCCGGCGCGGGCCGAGGGGTTGGGGCTGGCCGGCCTCAGGGAGCGCGTTGAAAGCATCGGCGGACAGTTCGAAACCCTGACCGGGCCGAAAGGCACGAAGCTGGTGATCCGTCTTTCAGTCGAGGAGCAAGCATAATGGACGCCATTCGCATCGCCATTGTCGACGACCATCCGCTGTTCCGCGAAGGCGTGACCCGCAGCCTGTCGGAGATCGGAGGCTTCGAGATGGCCGGAGAAGGTGCGACCGCGCAGGACGCGGAACGCATCGTCTCGACCATGCAGCCCGACATATTGCTGCTCGATATTTCGATGCCGGGCGGCGGCCTGGCCGCGGTTGCAAGCATCCTTGCCGACCATCCCGCCCAGAAGATCGTCCTATTGACCGTTTCAGAAGCCAATGGCGATGTGACCAAGGCCCTGAACGCGGGCGTGCGCGGCTATGTCCTCAAAGGCGTCGGGTCGCGCTCGCTTGCCGATATCCTGCGCAACGTGGCGGCTGGCGAAAGCTATCTTTCGCCGATGTTGTCGGCCCGGCTGCTTTCCGATGTGCAGTCCCTGCAGCCTGCCAACGGCGTGGCGGACCGGCTGCGGCAACTCACCGGCCGGCAGACCGAAATCCTGCGGCTGGTGGCGGAGGGACTGAGCAACAAGGAAGTTGCCTTGCGCCTGGAGCTGCAGGAGAAGACCGTGAAGCACCACATGACGGGGGTGCTGTCGAAACTCAGCGTGCGAAACCGCACGGAAGCAGCCCTCATGATGCGCGAGTTTCGCGACCGCGAGACGGACCGCTCATAGAGCGGTTCAGCGTCTGCGTAATTCCGCCAGGAGAAAGCGCCGCGCGCTTTTCGCGGGAAGCCGTTTTTCCTGGAATAAGCGCCTCGGGGCATTTGGAACGCCGCGCAAAGGAGGTCACCTCCGCCGGGGGGCGGCGGAGGTGACGTGTGAAACTGGTCGTTGCCTGTTGACCAGCTTCACAAGGCCGAATTCACAGGGCCGAAATTCACAAGGCCGAATTCACAGGGCCGAAATTCACAGCGCCTTGAGCCGGCTGACATCGGCCGGTGTGGCCGGGCGGTCGATGATGGTGCGCCCGAGCGCATCCTTCATCCTGAAACGGCCGTTCTCGATGTTTTCCGTCATACCGTCGGGGTGCTGAACTGTAATCTTGTTGCCGTCCACGTCGACCTCGTCGCCGGTGGTGGCGTTGACATGGCTGCTCTTGTCGCGCTGGCCCTTGCCATTTCCGTTGTTCCCGCCGCCGCTATTCCCGTTACTGTTCCCGCTATTCCCGTTGCCGCCACTGTTACCGCCGCCGTTGCCGCCATTACCGCCATTGCCACCGCCACCACCGCCACCGCCGCCATTGCCACCACCCCTGTCGGCATGTGCGGTCGCGGCATCGATTCCAGGCACGAATCCATGGAAGGCAATTCCATAGGGAGCGACGGTCAGCGCCAGAAGCGCCGCCGATCTCAGAGCCAGGCGACAACAACGGGCCGTAATCGATCCGCGCATACTGATCTCCGTCGATTGAGCCGGCGCGCTCACCCCAACGTTGCAGTGCAACGAACATCGCCGAAAGACGTGGTGACCGAAAGCGGCCTCCGACCGTTGCGTTTGTCCCCCAGGACCTTTGCAGGCGCAAGATTGGACTAAAGTCCCAGGCCCCGGTGTGAAAACCGGTATCGTGAGGGAGCGGCAGCGCGGTTACGATGTCACGAAAATGTGATCAGTCGACTGTAAGGCGGTCGAACAGGCAACAAAATCCAGCCAAATCCAAGCCAGAGGCTCCCATGACCGAACATCGCTCCACCGATGCCCGATTCCGCACCAGCCTGCTCGAGGAAAACGAAGGCCCGGCCAACAATCCCAGCGAAAACCGCACGATGGGCGAGATTATCGCCGCGCGGTTCTCGCGCCGTGGCTTCCTCAAGGGTTCGCTTGCCGTCTCGGCGATCGCCGCCACCGTCAGCCCGCTGGCGATGATCGCCGCCGACGATGCTCGCGCCGCGGAAGGCTCCGCCTTCACATTCGACGAGCTGGAGGCCGGTATCGACGACAAGCACCATGTCGCGCCGGGCTACGACGCCGACGTGTTGTTGCGCTGGGGCGATCCGCTGTTTGCCGATTCGCCGGCATTCGACCCGACCAGGCAGTCGGCGCAAGCCCATGCCAGGCAGTTCGGCTACAACAACGACTATGTCGGCTATATCGCGATCGACGGCTCGGCGGAACACGGCCTGCTGGTCATCAACCACGAATACACCAACCCGCATCTGATGTTCCCGGGCATCGTCAAGATCGTCGAGAAGGACGGCAAGAAGTCGGCCGAGGTGGCGCCGCTCTCGAAGGAGCAGGTCGATGTCGAGATGGCCGCCCATGGCGGCACGATCGTCGAGATCCGCAAGGACGGCGGCAAATGGCAGGTGGTGCGTGACGGCAAGCTCAACCGCCGCATCACCTCCAACACCGAGATGGCGCTGTCCGGCCCGGTCGCCGGCCATGACCGCGTCAAGACCAATGCCGATCCGTCCGGAACGAAAGTCTTCGGCACGATCAACAACTGCGCCGGCGGCGTCACGCCCTGGGGCACCTATGTGATGGCCGAGGAGAACATCCACGGCTATTTCTCCGGCGAGCTGCCGGAGGGCCACAAGGAAGCCGCCAACTACAAGCGCCTCGGCATACCCGAAGGCGCCTATGAATGGGGCGCGCATTACGACCGCTTCAACCTCGCCAAGGAGCCGAACGAGCCCAACCGCTTCGGCTGGATCGTCGAGGTCGATGTCAACGACCCGAATTCGGTACCGCGCAAACGTACCGCCATGGGCCGTTTCAAGCATGAGGGCGCCGAATCGATCGTCGCCAAGGACGGCCGCGTCGTCTTCTATCTCGGCGACGACGAGCGCTTCGACTACGTCTACAAGTTCGTCACCAAGGACATGTTCAACGCCGGCGACCGCGCGGCCAACAAGGACCTGCTCGACGACGGCACATTGCATGTCGCCAAATTCGCCGAGGACGGCTCGGTCGAATGGATGCCGATCGTGTTCGGGCAGGGTCCGCTGACGGCGGAAAACGGTTTTGCCGGCCAAGCCGACGTGCTGATCGAGACGCGCCGCGCCGCCGACCTGCTTGGCGCCACCAAGATGGACCGGCCCGAAGACATCCAGCCCAATGCCGGCAACGGCAAGGTCTATGTCATGCTGACCAACAATTCCAAGCGCAAGGCCGATCAGGTCGACGCCGCCAACCCGCGCGCCGGGAATGCCTTCGGCCACATCATCGAGATCGTCGAGGACGGCGGCGATTTCGCCGCCACGAAGGGCAAGTGGGAAGTGCTGCTGAAATGCGGCGATCCGGCGGTGGCCGATGTCGGCGCCACCTTCTCCACCGCGACGACGGCCCATGGCTGGTTCGGCATGCCCGACAATTGCGCGGTCGATTCGGCCGGGCGCCTGTGGGTCGCCACCGACGGCCAGGGCCCGAAGGCCACCGGCCGCACCGACGGCCTGTGGGCGGTGGACACGGAAGGATCGGCGCGGGCGACCTCGAAACTGTTCTTCCGGGTGCCGATCGGCGCCGAAATGTGCGGCCCGCTGTTCGCGCCGGACGACCAGACCGCCTTCGTCGCCGTCCAGCATCCGGGCGACGGCGGCGAGGACTGGGATGCGTTCGGCCGGCCCTCCTACTACGAGGACCCGTCGACCCGCTGGCCCGATTTCAAGCCGGACATGCCGGTGCGGCCGGCGGTCGTGGCGATCACCAAACAGGGCGGCGGCAAGATCGCCGTCTGACGTAGGGCTAATGCATGTCACCCGGAACTGTGCTCGGTTCCGGGACGACGACATGCATAAAATCAGAAGCTTACAGCAGGTCGGGCGAATCCTATTCGCCGCGACATGCTGTAGACAAAACAAGAGGGGCTCCGGGAATCCGAAGCCCCTCTTTTTGTGCGCTGCCTGCATTCAAGCCTTGGGAAAGATCGGCAATTCACACATGGCGCCCTAGATCGCGATCAGGAGATCATCGCCATGCCCAAGTCGATCTACGACCGTGGCCGGCTCAAACCTGACGAAGTCGCCACCTTCCAACGTGTCTTCGATGAGGCCTGCCGCCGACGCGAAGCACATCCCGAATCCGCCAAGGCGCGTGAATTGGCGCTCACCTTGCTCGCCCTCTACAATGCCAGCATGGTCGACGAGGAGATGCTGACCGAGGCTGTCGGTTTCCGGCGGCTGGAACCGAAATCAGCGTGAGGTGCCCGGCCGACCGGGACCAGCGATCCGCCCAGCTATCGCCCTGGCCAATATGGCGGCATTGGCGAAGCAGCCGCGGATGCTCGGCCGCATGCCGGTGAACCACAGGCCGGGCAGTTTCGGATCGGCCTGGCCGCCGTTGAAGAGCGGAACGCCCTTTTCGTCGAGCACGCCGAGATCGCCGACCATGCGCTCCAGCCCGGTACGGTAGCCCGTCGCTGCTATGACGATGTCGGGAGCAACCATCCTGCCATCGGCCAGGATGACGCCATCGCGGGTGAACTCCCGTATCGCCGGCACGACCACGATCCTGCCCGATTTGATGGCATCGACGGCGCCGTCGTCCGCGGCGATCGCGGTATAGTCCGAAGTCAGGCGGCTGGCGCCACCGGCGGGTGCCGGCGGCATGCCGAATTTGGTGAGATCGCCGAAAACCAGGCGCTGCGTCACCGCCATAACCGCATCGGCGACGCGCAGCGGCAAGCGCGCCATGAGCGGCGAGAGCCGGTGCACGGCGATCTTGCCGACGCGCTTGGGCAAAAGAGCGGGACCGTTGCGAGCCGACAGCCAGACAGCGGCGGTGTCGACGCCCGCCAGGTGATTGAGGGCGTCGAAGCCCGAATTGCCGGCGCCGACAACCAGCACCTTCTTGCCCGCATAGGCCCGGGCGTCGCCGAAATCGGCCGAATGGATGATCCGGCCCGCGAACGCCTGCATGCCCTTCCATTGCGGCGTGTAGGGTTCCCTGTCGCGGCCGGTGGCGACAATGACGTGACGCGCCAGGCGCGAGCCGGCGCTGGTGCGCACGATCCAGTGATCACCCCCGAAAATGATGGCCTCGGCGGAAACGCCAAACTCCACCGGCAAACGGTTCGCCTCATGGAAATCGTCCATATGGCGGATGACGACATCCCGGTGCGGAAAGGCGGGGGTCCCCTTGGGATAGGCAAGGCCGGGCAGCGCCGAGAGATCGCGGTGGGTGTTGAGGTGCAGCTGCTCGTGGCGCCGGCGCCAGGGCTCGGCCAGCCGGCTTTCCTTCTCGAGGACCGCCGTCGCCACGCCGGCCTTCATCAAAGCCCGCGCGACAGCCAGCCCGGCGACGCCAGCGCCAATGACGATCGCCGGCTCGATCGCCACCATCTGCTCCATCATCGTCCCAGGTGTCGTATCAGCCATTCACTCTCGAATCCCATTCGCCCTTACGGCAGCCCCGAAAGGCTCGCAGGCCGTTGTAACAGTTTGATCGCGTGCAGGACCCGAACGGCAACTCGATGCCGATCTTCGAAGGCCCCGCGCCGAGGCGCGATCTCGCTCCGGAGCATTCCACCGCCCGGTGGAAACTGCCGGTCGCGGCACCGCGGCCAAAACAACGACATGGAGCGGATTACCCGCTTCTGTCCGAATACATCCAGCCCTATATGGCATATCGGCGGCATCGGCGATAATCAGGTCGCGGCAAAGTGATTGATTCGAGGTCCGGGGGCTGGGGATCTCGTCACAGACGTGGGCATTCGAAACCGGCAATCGATTTCGGCTACCCGCGAGAAATCAAGACGCCGTGGCGCGTCTTGCGTGTCGACCGGCACGTCGCGCCACAAACGGCACGCGGAATCTCGACCATGCCCTCCTTGCGGATCTATTTCGACAACATCCTCGAGGGGGCCTCGCCCAAGGTCGAGCGCCAGGCGCTGGCGCATGTCGAGCGGCTGGCGCTGGTGCGCCGCCATGGCGACTTCTCGCTCGCCTATTCCACCGCCGTGCAGCACAAGCTTTCCTATTTTGGCGACGCCGACGGCTACATCGCCTTCGGCACCAAGATGAAGCATCATTTCGCGCTCGGCGATCCGGTGGCGGCGCCGGCGCAGCGGCCCGATTATATCAGACGCTTCGTCGAGAGTGCCGGCGGCCCATGGTTCGTGCAGATCGGCGAACAGACCGCCCAGGTCCTTGCCGGCCTCGGCTACAAGATCAACCGGCTGGGCATCGATACCCGCCTGCCGCTGCCCGACCATGATTTTTCCGGCAAGCGAAACGAGACGGTGCGCTATTCCGAGCGCTGGCTGCTGAAGAAAGGCTTTTCGTTCGAGGAGGACAAACGCACGATCAACCTCGACGAGATCTCCCGGCTCTCGCAAAATTGGCGCGGCGACCGCATCGTCAAGCGCTGGGAGATGGGTTTCCTCAACCGTCCGTTTTATGATCAGCTCGGCAGCGACATGCGCCGTTTCGTGCTGCACGGTCCCGATGGCGACCTGGTCGCCCTGCTCGACTTCGATCCGATGTTCGCCGGCGGCAAGGTGATCGGCTACACCACCGCCTTCAAGCGCAAGCATATCGATGCCTCGCCGCATGCCGAGATCGGCCTGACCAAATTCGCCGTCGACCGGTTTCGCGAGGAAGGTATCTCGGTGGTGACGCTCGGCCTGTCGCCGCTCGTCGATGTGGGTCCCAGCGGATTTGCCGAAAGCGAATTCTGGCGCAACACCTTCCAGCGCGCCTACGACTCGTCCTGGGTCAACCGCCGCAGGTTCAACCTGCAGGGCCAGGCGGCATTCAAGCGCCGCTTCCACGGCGCCGAGGAGCCGGTCTACATCGCCTTTCGCGATGGGACCTACATCGAGATGCTGGGGTTGCTGCGGCTGGTCAAGGCGATTTGAGATCTGCCCTTTCCTCGCCCCCGCGGAGCGGGGAGAGGAACCAAGTCCCAGCCGATCAGTTCCGCAGCCGGTAGCCGGTCCGGAATATCCAGGCGACGATCGCGATGCAGACGGCCAGGAACACCAGCGTCATGCCGAGGCTGATGCCGACCGAGACGTCGGCCTTGCCGTAGAAACTCCAGCGGAAACCGCTGATCAGGTAGACCACCGGGTTGAACAGCGTGATCGTTTTCCAGATGCCGGGCAGCATGTGGATCGAATAGAAGCTGCCGCCGAGGAAGGTCAGCGGGGTGACGATCAGCAGCGGCACCAGCTGCAGCTGCTCGAAGCTTTTCGCCCAGATGCCGATGATGAAGCCGAACAGGCTGAAGGTCACCGCCGTCAGGATCAGGAAGGCGAGCATCCAGAACGGATGTTCGATGTGCAGCGGCACGAACAGCGAGGCCGTGGCCAGGATGATCAGGCCGAGGATGATCGACTTGGTGGCCGCGCCGCCGACATAGGCGATGACGATCTCCAGATAGGAGACCGGCGCCGACAGAAGCTCGTAGATCGAGCCGACGAATTTCGGGAAATAGATGGCGAAGGAGGCGTTGGAGATCGACTGCGTCAAGAGCGACAACATGATCAGTCCCGGCACGATGAAGGCGCCGTAGCTGATGCCGTCGATCTCGGTGATGCGCGAGCCGATGGCCGAGCCGAAAACGACGAAATAGAGCGATGTCGAGATGACCGGCGAGATGATGCTCTGCAGCACGGTGCGGAACGCACGCGCCATCTCGACCCGATAGATTGCCCACACCGCACGTAGATTCATGGCCGCGCGCGGGTTCATGGCTCTTGCCTCAGGAGATTGACGAAGATCTCTTCGAGCGAACTGTTCTTGGTGTCGAGATCGCGGAACTGGATGCCGGCCGCCTCGAGATCGCGGATCAGCGAGGCGACGCCCGGCCGGTCGCTCTGGTTGGCATAGGTGTAGGTGAGCTGGTTGCCGTCCGGCGACAGTTCGAGCGCGTAGTTCGAGAGCCCGTTGGGCACGCTGCCGAGCGGCGCGCGCAGCTCCAGCCTCATCTCCTTGCGGCCGAGCTTGAGCATCAGTTCGGCCTTGTCCTCGACCAGGATGATCTCGCCGCGGTTGATGACGCCGACGCGGTCGGCCATGGCCTCGGCTTCCTCGATATAGTGCGTGGTGAGGATGATGGTGACGCCATCCTCGCGCAGCCGGCGCACCATCGCCCACATGTCCTGGCGCAGTTCGACGTCGACGCCGGCGGTCGGCTCGTCGAGGAACAGGACGCGCGGCTCGTGCGACAGCGCCTTGGCGATCATCAGCCGCCGCTTCATGCCGCCCGACAGGGTGATCGCCTTGGCGTCCTTCTTGTCCCACAGCGACAGATCGCGCAGCACCTTCTCGACAAAGGCCGGATTGGCCGGCCTGCCGAACAGGCCGCGGCTGTAATTGACGGTTGCCCAGACGCTCTCGAAGGCGTCGATGGTGAGTTCCTGCGGCACCAGCCCGATCAGGCTGCGCGCGGCGCGATAGTTCTTGCTGATGTCGTGGCCGTCGACGGTGACGGTGCCCGACGAGCGGTTGACGATGCCGCAGACGATCGAGATCAGTGTCGTCTTGCCGGCGCCGTTGGGACCGAGCAGCGCGAAGATCTCGCCGCGCTCTATGTCGAGGCTGACTTCCTTGAGCGCGGTGAAGCCGGTGGCGTAGGTCTTGGAGACCCCGGAAATGGAAAGAATGGAGGGCATGGCTGAAAACGGCTGCTTGAAAGAGGTGACTTGATATAGGCCTGTTGTCGCCCAGTGCAACTGCAAGTCAACGCCCTGCTGCCAGTTCTCGACATAGAAGCCGGGGGCCGGTTGGAAATGGGTGGCTTCTATTCGGTAAAATTGTCCTGTGGCGTTCAGCCTCGCGGCGGGACGTCGCTTTGACCTGACCCGGCTTCGGGCCTATCCTTCGCCAGTATTGGAGCAATTCCAGGAAAAGTGTGAAGCGGTTTTCCCGGGAAAGGCGCATAACGCTTTCCCTAGGGAATTGCGTCAAAATAAATAATAAGCAGCCGGAGCCCGCCATGGACCCGCTTATTCTCTCGCGCATGCAGTTCGGCGCGAATATCTCGTTCCATATCCTGTTTCCGACGATCACCATTGCCCTTGGCTGGGTGCTGCTGTTCTTCAAGCTGCGCTACAACGCGACCAATGATTCCGCCTGGATGCGCGCCTATTTCACCTGGGTGAAGGTGTTCGCGCTGTCCTTTGCCATGGGCGTGGTTTCGGGCGTCACCATGAGCTTCCAGTTCGGCACCAACTGGCCGGGCTACATGCAGCATGTCGGCAACATCGCGGGACCGCTGCTCGCCTACGAGATCCTCACCGCCTTCTTCCTTGAAGCGGCCTTCCTCGGCATCATGCTGTTCGGCTTCCGCCGCGTTTCCAACCGCGTCCACACGCTGGCGACGGTGCTGGTCGCCGGCGGCACCACGCTATCGGCCTTCTGGATCGTCGCGCTCAATTCCTGGATGCAGACCCCGGCTGGCTTCGAGATGCGCGATGGCGTCGCGCATGCCGTCGACTGGTGGGCCATCGTCTTCAACCCGTCCATGCCCTACCGGCTGGTGCACATGCTGCTCGCCTCGGGGCTGACGGTGTCGTTCCTGATCGCTGGCCTGTCGGCGCTGCGCTACCTCAAGGGTGACCGTTCGGAATCGATGTGGAAGGCGCTGCGCACCGGCGTCTTCACCGCCGCGATCCTGATCCCGATCCAGATCCTGGCCGGCGACCAGCATGGGCTGAACACGCTGGAGCACCAGCCGCAGAAAATCGCCGCCATGGAGGCCAATTGGAACACCGGCCCCAACGTGCCGCTGGTGCTGTTCGCGCTGCCCGACGAGGCAGCCAGGGAAAACAAGTTCGAGGTCGCGATTCCCGACGGCGCCAGCCTTATCCTGCGGCACAGCATCGACGGTGTCGTGCCGGGGCTGAACGATTTTCCGGGCAACCACCCGCCGGTCTTTCCGCTCTTCTGGAGTTTCCGCATCATGGTCGGCACCGGGCTCTTGATGCTCGCCGTCTCGTGGTCGGCCGCCTTCTTTCTCAAGCGCCGGCATTCGCTGCCCAAGCCGCTCGCGCTGCTGATGGTGCCGATGGCGCTGTCGGGCTGGCTGGCGACACTGGCCGGCTGGTACACGACCGAGATCGGCCGCCAGCCCTGGCTGGTGACCGGCGTGCTGAAGACCGCCGATGCCGTCGGTCCGGTGGCCGGCAGCCATGTCGCGCTGACGCTCGCCGTCTACCTTCTCCTCTACGTGCTTTTGCTGATCGCCTATCTCGGCGTGCTGGTGCACCTGGCGCTGAAGGCGGCCAAGGATGGCGACACCTCGCCGCTGCCGGGTGTGATGAAGACGGCCATGTCGCAACCGGCGGCGGGGGAGTGAAGAGATGAGCTACGACTGGCCAACCCTGCTCCCCCTCATCTTCGCCGGCCTGATGGGCCTTGCCATTCTGATCTACGTCATTCTCGACGGCTTCGACCTCGGCATCGGCATGCTGTTCGCCGCCGCCGAGGACGCCGAGCAGGATACGATGATCGCGGCGATCGGCCCGTTCTGGGACGCCAACGAGACCTGGCTGGTGCTGGCCGTCGGCCTGCTGCTGGTCGCCTTTCCGCTGGCGCATGGCGTCATCCTCACCGCGCTCTACATTCCGGTCTTCGTGCTGCTGGTCGGACTGATCCTGCGCGGCGTCGCCTTCGATTTCCGCGCCAAGGTGCCGGCCGGCCGCAAGCACCGCTGGAACCGTATCTTCTTCCTGGGCTCGCTCACCGCCTCGCTGGCGCAAGGCTACATGCTGGGCGTCTATGTGCTCGGCCTCGATGTCGGGCCGGGCGGCATGGCGTTCGGCGTGCTGGTGGCGTTCTGCCTTGCTGCAGCTTATGCCGCGATGGGCGCTGCCTGGGTGATCTACAAGACCGAGGGCGAGTTGCAGAAGAAGGCGGTGCTCTGGCTGCGCACGGCGCTGGTGCTGACCGCGCTCGGTATGGCCGCCGTGTCGCTGGCGACACCCTTCGCCAGCCCGCGCATCTTCGCCAAATGGTTCGACTGGCCGTGGATGCTCTATCTGTCGCCGCTGCCGATCCTGTCGGCGCTGCTGTTTCTCTGGCTGTGGCGGCAGACCTTCCACCTGCCCCGGCCCGGCGACCGCCATGCGCTGACGCCGTTCCTGACGCTGGCCGCCATCTTCGCGCTCGGCTTTGCCGGCCTTGCCTGGTCGTTCTATCCCTATGTGGTGCCCGATCGCCTGACCATCTGGCAGGCGGCGTCGGCGACCGAAAGCCTGGCCATCATCCTGGCCGGCACCGTGGTGGTGCTGCCGGTGATCATCTTCTATTCGTTCTACGCCTACCGCGTGTTCGGCGGCAAGGCGACGGATTTGACGTACGATTGAGGCTCTGACCTACGAGTAGGACGGGCGGCGGATCAAACTGCCGGCTCAGATCAGCCCGCTGTCTCGCGCGGCGGCGGTGGCCTCACCGCGCGACACGGCCTCGAGCTTGCCCAGCACCGCCGAGACATGGTGGTCGACCGTTTTGGGCGAAATGGCGAGATGCTCGGCGATGCGCTTGTTGGACAAGCCGCGCTCGATCAGCTGCAGCACTTCCATCTGGCGCTCTGTCAGGCCGGCGCGATTGGCGCGCGTGGAGCGGCGCGGGCCACGGGCGATGTGAATGACGCCGCTTCGGCGCATGATGTCGCGCACGTGCTGGGCGACCGGCCGGGCACCGAGCGCCTCGAATGTCTCCAGCGCCACCCGCTGCGCGGCCTCGTCGCCCCGGGCAAGCGCCAATGCCCGTTCGTAAGGTGCGTCGAGCTCGGCCCAGGCCGAGGCCGCGCCATGCCAGTCACCGGTGAGCAGCATCTTGTACGGCAAGGCCATGCCGGCCGTGTCTCCGGGATCGACATCCGGTGCCAGCATCTGCCGCCAGACGGCCAGTTCGGCAAAGACCGCCCGCGTCGGTGACAGACCTTCGGCAAGCCCGATGAGCCGCAGCGCCTCCTCCTTGTCCGCCTGCCCGAGCCAGGCTTGTTCGGCAACCACCGCCGCGTAGGGCAGCAGCCGCTGCAGCTCGATCCCCTTTTCCAGGAACCGCTTCATCTCCGCCAGAAGCGGCTCGGCCGACGGGTCGCCGCGCCGAAGGCGCAGTTTGGCCAGCGCAACCAAGGCGGGATAGCGCACCAGGGCCGTGGCCTGATCGTTGCCGATCACGTCCAGCGCCTCGGACGCCGCCTCATCCCAGCATCCCTGACGCAGCCGCAACTGTGCGCGCACGCCGAGCATGTAGTCGCGCCATGTCGCCAGATCGTTCTCGACGCAATAGTCGATGCCGCGATCGAGGAAGGATTGAGCCTCGCGATAGTCGAGCTGGTTCATGCCGCCACAAGCGCAATTGGTGAAGGCGCGTGCCGCGTGCTCCTGAAAATTCTCCCGCAGCGCGATTTCGAGGCTGCGGGCAAGATGCCGCCGGCTGCTGGCCAGATCCAGCCACTGCTCGGCGGCGCCGACATTGTTGAGCGCGTGGCAGACGACATCCGGCCGGTTCAACCGTTCGGCGAGCTCTATCGCCCTGGAGCCCAGCGACAATGCCTCGTGCAGTCTTTCGGCCAGCATCGCCAGCTGCGAAAGGTTAGAATAGGCCATGGCAAGTTCGGCACTGGGCCCAACGGCCTCCAGCAACGCGACCGCCTGGGCGCCGAACCGGTCGGCGGCCTGTCGGTCGCCCAGGAGATAGGCGAAGCGGGACAGCCATCTGAGGCTGTCGCCTTCCTTCAGACTATTGCCGAGCGCCTGCTGCAGTGCGCGCGCCTGCTCCTGCGCCTCGATGGCCTCGTCGATGCGCGCGATCAAATGGCACTCGAAGGCATATTGCTCGTAAAGCCCGGCGCGCTCTTGCGCGGGCAAGGTGTCGGCCTGGCGCAAGGCGACCTCATAATAGCCGGCGGCGTCACGGTGGGCGCCAACCCGGGAGGCCTCGCGTGCGGCGACCGGTGCCAGTTCGCGCACCGTCTCCAGATTGTGTGCCTCCACCGCGTGATGGACCAGCCGCGCGGTGGCGACGTCGCCCCTTTCGAGCAGCGCCGACAGAGCGCGCTGGTTGAATGCCCGCCGGTGGCTGGTCGTCAGCATGGTCTCGATGGCGTGGCGGGCGATCTCGTGGCGAAACGCAAAGGCGTCGCCCAGATCGTCCAGCAAACCGTTGGATACGCATTCCGCCAGCTGGCCGGCGCTGGCTACGCCGCACAGGCCCGCCAGGGCCCAGGCGTCGGCGCGCCGGGGAAATACCGAGACGGCGTCGAGCATCGAACGGGCACCGGCCGACAGACGTTCGGCGCGCGCGAGCACCGCGTCGCGCACGCTGGCCGGCAGCGCCGTTTCGCATTCGCAGCTCAACAGTTCGGTGACGAAAAAGGCGTTGCCGGCGGTCGCCCGGTAGATGGCATCGCCGTCTCGGCCGGCGGCACCGGCGAGCGACAGCACCGCCGCTTCGCTCAAAAGCGGCACGTCGATGCGTGCAACGCTTGCGGCCGGGATTTCACCCAGCGCGCGGCGCACGCGCATCTGGCCCTCGCTGCGGTCGGTGCGCGCCGTCAGCAGCAGCAGGATGTGGGTGTTGGCGATGCGGCGGCCGAGAAAGCGGACGAAGTCGAGCGTCGCGTCATCGGCCCAGTGCAGGTCCTCGATCACCAGAAGGGTCGCGCCCGTTCTCGCCTCGAAGACATCCAGTGCATCGGAAAACAGCGGCAGCCGCTCTCCCCGCCGCGCGTCGACCGCCTGCGGCATTGCCCATTGCGCCTCGCGTGCAAGGTCGTAGAGCGGCCCGAGCGGATCGGGAATCGACAGGTCTTCGCAGGCGCTGCGGAAGATGCGGGCCCGCGCACCGGTTTCGCCGATGAAGGCCTCGACAAGGGCCGACTTGCCGGCGCCCGCTTCGCCCGACAACGCCGCCACGTGACCGCGGCCGCGACCTGCCTGTGCCAGCAAGCCGTCCAATTGCGCCAGCTGTGTCTGCCGTTCCAGAAGCAAGGTCATTGGCTCATGTGATCCTGGCTGCGGCCGCCGCACCCCAGCCCGACCGCCAGGGTAGCCGGGCCCGGTATCTGCTGTGTGGCTCCTGGGGTAAACGCCGTTAACATGGGGAATCGTCCCGCCAAACATAGGGAAAGGTTCCGATGCGCGCCGTTGACGGGCGTGATCATGTCCGGCCGCGCTCAATTCGAGCGTGTCCAATGGAAAAGGGAACCTCGATATGCCCCGCTATGTGGTTGAACGTACATTTCCCGACGGCCTCAGCGTGCCGATGAACGATGCCGGCGCCGATGCACTGGCCGGAGTGATCATGCGCAATGCGGAGAAGGGCGTCACCTGGGTGCAGTCCTTCGTGTCGCCCGACAAGAAGCAGAGCTTCTGCATCTATGACGCGCCTTCGCCGGAGGCGATCCGCAGCACTGCCCAGAAGAACGCCCTTCCTGTCGACAAGATCACGGAGGTGCGGGTTCTTGACCCTTACTTTTACCGCCCATGAAAATCCGATCGCCCAGCGCAACGGCGACATGTCCGACATGCCGGCCAACGACACGATACCTGCCATGGGAGATGGCCGCCGGGCATGGAGCGTGCCCCGCCGCCTGTGGCGGATCGTGTCGGCGCTTTCCGCGCAATTGCCGGGCAGGCGCCGGCCACCGGAAGGCGACTATCTGAGGCGCGACATCGGCCTGCCGGAGCGCGAAGAGCTGCCCCACTACTGGGACTTCACCCGGCTGTAACCCCTGATACGTCCGGCCGTCCGGCTTCGCTGCGAGGAGCGGCTGCTCCCGCGCACATCAAAAACGAGGAGAGAATATGAACATCCATATATGGACCAAACATCTCATCAACCTGTCGATCCTGTCGATCGCGGCCACGGCGGCGAATGCCCATGATACCGGCGCACTGGACGAGAAGGTGCGGGCAGCCAATGGCCGCTTCGAGAATGTGGCGATGGCGACCGCCGAAGGCTATGCGCCGATCCCGTGCGCCAGCGGCATAACCGGAGGCGCCATGGGCATCCACTACGTCAATGCCGCCTATCTGAAAGACGACGCGGTCGATGTCGGCAAGCCGGAGGCGGTGATGTACGAACCTACGGCCGACGGCAAGCTCAGGCTTGTTGCCGTCGAATACATCACCTCGAAAGGTCCGGCCTCGCTGGCAGGGCAGCTGTTCAACTTCAACAGCGCTCCCAACCGTTATGGTTTGGGGGCTTTCTACGAACTGCATGTCTGGGCGTGGAAGAAGAACCCGACCGGGACCTTTGCCGACATGAACCCCGATGTGTCGTGCGATGCAATGAAGGCCGACGGCATGTAACCCACCCCGGGCCAACGCATCCATTGCCCACCCAGGCGGGGGCGGGCCGGAGACGAGTGGTCCCGGGGGACACTCGCCCCGGGATGTCTCGGCAACGTCAGTTCGAGGCCGACAGCACCAGCACCGGCTTTTCGCTGTAGAGCGACGGGAACAGCGTCTTCAAATTCGCCACCTTGGGCAAGTCGTTGTAGACGATGTAGGGGTAGGTCGGGTTCAGCGTCAGGAAATCCTGGTGGTAGTTTTCGGCCGGGTAGAAGGTCTTGCCGGTCTCCAGCGTGGTGACGATGGGTTCGGAAAACACCTTGGCCTTGTCGAGCTGGGCGATATAGCTCTGCGCGATCTTCTTCTGGGCGTCGTTTTCGGCAAAGATCGTCGAGCGGTACTGCGTGCCCGAGTCCGGACCCTGGTAGTTGAGCTGGGTCGGATTGTGGGCGACCGAGAAATAGACCTGCAGCAGCTGGCCGTAGGTCACCTTGGACGGATCATAGGTGATCTCGACGGATTCGGCGTGGCCGGTGCGGCCGGTGCCGACCGTCTCGTAGACGGCGTCGTCCTTGGCGCCGCCGGTATAGCCCGAGACCGCCTTGCTGACGCCCTTGACGTGCTGGAACACGCCCTGGACGCCCCAGAAACAGCCGCCGGCGAAGATGGCCTTTTCGCTGCCGGGGGACGCCTTTTCGTCGATTGCCGGCGGCGGGATTTTCACCGCGTCCTCGGCGGAGACGGCGGGCGTCAGCCAGAAGGCGGCGCCCACGACGGCAAGGGCGAGTGCGGCAAGCCCGCCCCGGACAAAGCCGGTCGAACGATTGTTGATATTGGTCATGGTGCACTCCTCATGGCTTCCCCGGGGATCAGTCCATTGGGGGATCAGTCTATTGGATCGGCTGCCGTGGCGCGATGCGCGAGTTGCGGCGGGGGCTCACATTCGCGTGCGGCCCGGACTTTTTGCTTTGAAGTCATTCCCGACGCATAACTGCTTCAAGCCTTTCCGGGATTGCTCCGGCAACTGTCCCCGGCTGGACAGGGAGCCCGCCAGGGACAGAAGGCCACGCACCAATATCAATTGGCGGTGGCATCCGTTGCCGGCTTCATGGCGTCGGTCGCCGGCTTCATGGCATCGGTCACCGGTTTCATCGCATCCGTCGCAGGCTTCATCGCATCGGCGGCGGGCTTCATGGAGTTGGTGGCCATCGGGTCGGCCGGCTTCATGGCATCGGTTGCCGGTTTCATGGCGTCCGCGGCAGGCGCCATGGCGTTGGCGGCGGGCTTCATCGCATTGGTGGCGTCGTCGGCGCGCGCGATGCCGCCGGCAAACAGCGCCGTCGAGCAGAGAGCAAGCGCGAGCGCCGGCAGCGTCAGGCGGGAGAAATTGGTCATGATAGGCTTCCTTGCGGGGTTGATGGCACGCCCTTTCTGGGCGGCCGGGCTCTTGCGCCGCCGCCCGTGCGGCGGCGCAAATCTCTGCTTGGCAAATCTCTGCTCGGCAAATCTCTACTTGGACGCGATCTAGTTGGCGGCGGCGGCCAGGATCGGCCCGCCGCCGGGCGACTGCACCAGCACGGCGGTGCTGAGGCCGCCCGAGGCTGCCGGCAGACCGAACGTCTTGGCCTCGCCGGTCCAGCTGCCGAGTTTTGTCAGCGCGTGCACGACATTGGCGTGCGGCAAGGTGCGGCCGGTGTTTTCGCCACGCGCCACCGGCACCTCGACGACACCGTTGGTGTAGCGCACCAGCCAGACATCGGCCTTGCCGCCAGGCGCCGAGCCGGCGCCGATCGCGACCTTGCCGCCCTCGAGCGACAGCGAGGGACCGCCGGTCTTGGCCGTCGCGGCGATCAGATGTTCGATCTCGCCGGGCGCGGCGCCGACGACGTCGGCATGGCCGTTGACCACCACTTGCGGCGTGAACGGTCCGTCATGGCCGAGCGGGCGCTCGTAGGAAACCTGGCGCTGGGTGAACTCCTGCTTTCCGAACGTGTCCTTCCAGCCGAGATAGTCCCAATAGGTGACGTTGAAGGACAGCGCCAGCACGCCGGGCCGGTCCTTGACCTTGATGAGGTTGGCATTGGCCGGCGGGCAGGACGAGCAGCCCTGGCTGGTGAACAGCTCGACCACGGTGAGCGGCTGGGCGGCTGCCGCGCCGAGCGAGGCGGCGAGCGCCAGCGCAGCGAGGCCGGACAGTGCGAGGAACCTGCTTGATATGACTGGCGACATCGGCGTGCTCCGTGGGGACGGCGCCACGATGCGCCCGTCATGTCCCCACTTCGCCGCCACCACGAGCTTCGTTACAGCGCTCACCGCTTTGTGATTGAAGAGCGTCTCTTCCTTGCGGGTGTCAGAGATTGGCGAAAACGGTCGCGCATCCAATCTCCCCCCTCGTGGGGGAGATGTCCGGCAGGACAGAGGGGGGCGCCGTAGAGCGGCTACGCCGGCGCGTTTAAACAGATATCGGTGCTCGGGAAAAATTGCCGGGAAAAGCCGGGCGGATATCGTGGATCTGGCAAGGCCGGCGGGTCAGCGCCCCCCTATGGCCTGCCGGCCATCTCCCCCACAAGGGGGGAGATCGCAAGCATCACTGCGTCAGCGCCGTGTCCGAGGGGCGCTTGTTGAAATCGCATTTGCCGGTGACGTTGTAGAAGAAGTCGGCATTTGAGGACGGAGTCGGCACCGTTGTGCCACCGTCCTCCCAGGCTTGATAGCTGGTGACGCCACAAGGCACGATGGAGAAGATGTCGACCTTCGTCCCGGTCGTGGTCTCGACCAGGGAGTTCGCACCCACCCCGCTATAGAGTCGGTTGGAGGTGCTCGCATCGTCCGATTTGAGATATTGCGGGTTGCCCGATGGCACGTACATCTGCACAGAGAGGCCACCCATCTGGCTGACATCGACCGACGCGCCAGCGCCGGTGGCCGGATACATGGTGTTGACGCAGGTTGTCGAATATTTCCTGGTGCCACTGGTCTGGAGGATCGCATCGGCGGGCAGACCGGTAAAAGTGGTCACGCTGGCGGTTGTGCAAACTTGCGACTGGACGAGCGTCTTGATGTCTGGGCCACCATTGTTGGTGATCGTATACACGTTCGTGGTGCCGTAGCCCTTCGGATCTCCGAAGCCGTTATAGGTATACTCGATAGACATCAGCGGCTTGGCCGCCGTTGCTCCAAATTGGGTGCCGTAGAGCGTCATCGTCTTGTTCCACCAGCCCGACACCTTGGTGATCTTGAAGGTGGCCTGGACCAGCGCCGGCGGCTTGCTGACAGCCGAGGCCACGGCGATCGGTACGGTGTTGATCCTGGCGATGGTCATGAAGACGGTCGGCATGGCGAAACTTGCCGTGCCCCGCGCGGTGGTGGCGGTGGTGGCGGTGCCGCCCACGAAATTGGTCAGCGTCGCGGTGCCTTGTCCGCCGTTGGCGACGAAGGAATCCTGCAGCATCGTCTGGCGCTGCGAAAGTGTCGCCGTGGTGTCCATGGTGGTGATCGTCAGGATCGCGGCATCCAGCGCCTGCTGCTGGTTGGACTTGGTCTGGACCGCGCTGGTATAGTCGACCGAGAAGCCGACGGCCGCGATCAGCGGCATCAGCATCACCAGGAAGAGCGGCATCATCGACCCGCTGCGGGAGCGGGCAAAGCCGCGCAAAATCCTGAACATTTCCAACCCCAACAGACATTAGCGTTCGTGCATTTACCACACAGCCGTCAAACCAAGGTCTAATGTGATCGATCAAAGTTTACGCATTCTTCGCCCGCGGGCCGGTTTTCCCGGTTTTTCGGCCGATCTCACCGCTTTGTGACCCGCAAGGCAGCCCTTGCGCCGCAAGCCTTGCCGCCGATTGCCGCCCCTGCTAAAGCGCGCGGCATGAGCACGCCCCTCGACCACATCCGCAATTTTTCCATCGTCGCCCATATCGACCATGGCAAATCCACGCTTGCCGACCGCCTGATCCAGTCCACCGGCGGGCTGGAGCTGCGCGACATGAAGGAGCAGGTGCTGGACTCGATGGACATCGAGCGCGAGCGCGGCATCACCATCAAGGCGCAGACGGTGCGGCTGAAATACCGCGCCAACAATGGCGAGGACTATATCCTCAACCTGATCGACACGCCCGGCCATGTCGACTTCGCCTATGAAGTGTCGCGGTCGCTGGCCGCCTGCGAGGGCTCGCTGCTGGTCGTCGACGCCTCCCAGGGCGTCGAGGCGCAGACGCTCGCCAATGTCTACCAGGCGATCGACAACAACCACGAGATCGTCGTGGTGCTGAACAAGGTCGACCTGCCGGCCGCCGAGCCCGAGCGCATCCGCGAGCAGGTCGAGGAGGTGATCGGCATCGACGCCTCGGGCGCCGTGCTGATCTCGGCCAAGACAGGCCTCGGCATTCCCGACGTGCTCGAAGCCATCGTCCACCAATTGCCGCCGCCGCGCGAGGGCGATGCCGCAGCCCCGCTGAAGGCGATGCTGGTCGACAGCTGGTACGACGCCTATCTCGGCGTCATCGTGCTGGTGCGCATCATCGACGGTGTGCTGAAGAAGGGCCAGACCATCCGCATGATGGGCACCGGCGCCAAATATCTGGTCGAGCGCACCGGCGTGTTCACGCCCGCCCGCATCAATGTCGAGGAGCTCGGCCCCGGCGAGTTCGGCTTCTTCACCGGCTCGATCAAGGAAGTGGCCGACACCCGCGTCGGCGACACCATCACCGAGGACAAGCGCCAGACCGCGCACGCTTTGCCCGGCTTCAAGCCGGCGCAGCCGGTGGTGTTCTGCGGCCTGTTCCCGGTCGACGCCGCCGATTTCGAGGATCTGCGCGCCGCCGTCGGCAAGCTGCGCCTCAACGACGCTTCTTTCTCCTATGAAATGGAAACCAGTGCGGCGCTCGGCTTCGGCTATCGCTGCGGCTTCCTTGGCCTCTTGCATCTGGAAATCATCCAGGAGCGGCTGGAGCGCGAGTTCAACCTCGACCTGATCGCCACCGCGCCATCAGTCGTCTACCGGCTGCTGCTCAATGACGGCTCGGTGAAGGAACTGCACAACCCGGCCGACATGCCCGACGTGGTGAAAATCTCGGCCATCGAGGAGCCATGGATCCGCGCCACCATCCTGACTCCTGATGACTATCTCGGCGGCATATTGAAACTCTGCCAGGACCGGCGCGGCATCCAGGCCGACCTCTCCTATGTCGGCAAACGCGCCATGCTGACCTACGACCTGCCGCTCAATGAAGTCGTCTTCGATTTCTACGACCGGCTGAAGTCGATCTCAAAAGGCTACGCCTCCTTCGACTATCACCTGACCGACTACCGCGAGGGCGACCTGGTGAAGATGTCGATCCTGGTCAACGAGGAGCCGGTCGACGCGCTGTCGATGCTGGTGCACCGCACGGCGGCCGAAAAGCGCGGCCGGCAGATGTGCGAGAAGCTCAAGGAGCTGATCCCGCACCACCTCTTCAAGATCCCGATCCAGGCCGCGATCGGCGGCAAGGTCATCGCGCGGGAAACCATCTCGGCGCTGCGCAAGGACGTCACGGCGAAATGCTACGGCGGCGACGTGAGCCGCAAGCGCAAGCTGCTCGACAAGCAGAAAGAGGGCAAGAAGCGGATGCGGCAGTTCGGGAAGGTGGATATCCCGCAGGAGGCGTTTATCCAGGCGCTGAAGATGGGGGATTGAGAAGCCGGTTGGCGCGTAGCGCCAAGACATCGATCCGGTGGATCGATGGCAGGCTTCGAAAGCGGGGGAGCTGCCGGAGGCAGCGGGCCCCCCGCCAGCGCGGCGGTGAAGCTACGCGGTGGGATTGTCCGCTCTCTGAGAGGCGATATTCGGGCGCAGCATCGGAGCAATAATCTACATGTTGCCTCATGCTGCTGCCGCGGCGATCCTGAACCCCCCCTTGTGCATCTTTCCGCCTTCGTGGAATCCGCGACAGCAAGTTCAGCAGTGCTTTCTAGGCAATCGCACCGTTTGTCGGCGTGGCCCGTTACCGTCGTGCAAGCGGTCTGGGACCATTCGCATCACGCCGCCGGGCGGGCTAGGGCTAAGGCACCCTTTGAGAACGTCCTTTACCGGCGTATCCTCCTCCTAACTTTGGGGCATCAAATGCGCACCTCTCTCGACACCACCGCCGCCCTCGGCCTCGCCATCGGCGGCATCTTTGGGCTTGCCGGCACCTTCGTGGCGAGCGATGCGCTGCGCGAGACGCTGTGGGCGATCGATGGCGTGGCGCTGGTGATGGCGACGGCACTTCTGACGATGAAATACCAGCGGCTCGGCAATGATTGCGTGGCTGCGGGCTTCCTGACCTTCCTTGCCGGCGAGAGCCTGCTTCTGGCCGGCAATGCGGCGGGCTTGCCAGCCAGCGTGCCTTCCTATGTCGGCGGCATCTCGCTTTGGGCGGCGGCGCTGATCATGGTCAGCGTGCCGAACACTTTCGCGCTGTGGATGCGGCTGACCGCGCTCGTCGCCGCCGTGCTGTTCCTGGTGTCGGTGGGCATGGTGCTGTGGGGCGCCCCCTTGCTGCCGACCTCGGCGCCGCTACCGGCGGCCGGCTATCCCTTCCTGGTGCTGACCTTCGCCGGCTGGATCTGGACGCTGCTGAGGCCGGCACGGTGAGCGGGGTCGAGCGCGGCGCCTCTTCCTTCCCCCCTTGTGGGGGAAGGTGGATCGGCGCGTCAGCGCCGAGACGGATGAGGGGTGCTGCACGGAGTGAGAGGGTGGTGTTTTCGCGCCGATCTGGCGCGGTTTTTTGATGATGCCGCCAAGCTGGAACACCCCTCATCCGTCTTGCCGCTTCGCGGCAATCCACCTTCTCCCACAAGGGGAGAAGGAAAGGCCAGCGCCGCTCCCGGCGGCAGGCTATCCCTTCCTGGTGCTGACCTTCGCCGGCTGGATCTGGAGGCTGGTGAGGCCGGCACGGTGAGGGCGGAGGGGCGCGACGCCTCTTCCTTCCCCCCTTGTGGGGGAAGGTGGATCGGCGCGTCAGCGCCGAGACGGATGAGGGGTGCGTACAGAGTGGGGCGGTGACATATGTCGTGCCGATTTGGTGCGGTCTTTGATGGTGCCGCCAAGCTGGAACACCCCTCATCCGTCTTGCCGCTTTGCGGCAATCCACCTTCTCCCACAAGGGGAGAAGGAAAGGCCAGCGCCACTGCCGGCGGCAGGCTATCCCTTCCTGGTGCTGACCTTCGCCGGCTGGATCTGGACGCTGCTGAGGCCTGCACGGTGAGGGCGGAGGGGCGCGGCGCCTCTTCCTTCCCCCCTTGTGGGGGAAGGTGGATCGGCGCGTAGCGCCGAGACGGATGAGGGGTGCTGCACAGAGTGAGAGCGTGGTCTTTTCGCGCCGATTTGGTGCGGTCTTTGATGGTGCCGCCAAGCTGGAACACCCCTCATCCGTCTTGCCGCCTTGCGGCAATCCACCTTCTCCCACAAGGGGAGAAGGAAGGCCAGCGCCGCTGCCGGCGGCCGGCTATCCGTTCCTGGTGCTTACCTTCGCCGGCTGGATCTGGACGCTGCTGAGGCCTGCACGGTGAGAGCGGAGGGGCGCGGCGCCTCTTCCTTCCCCCCTTGTGGGGGAAGGTGGATCGGCGCGTAGCGCCGAGACGGATGAGGGGTGCTGCACAGAGTGAGAGCGTGGTGTTTTCGCGCCGATTTCGTGCGGTTTTTGATGGTGCCGCCAAGCTGGAACACCCCTCATCCGTCTTGCCGCCTTGCGGCAATCCACCTTCTCCCACAAGGGGAGAAGGAAAGGCCAGCGCCACTGCCGGCATGAAAAAGATCTATGCAGGGCCAACGCTGAGCAAGCGCGAGAAGCTTTCGGCCGTGTCGCGTGTCCGGTGTCGGTCTGCCCGCACTAGAGACGTTCACCGTTTCCCGGAAACGGGTAAGCCTGTCGCCGCCGGTCGCGCGATGCATCCCGGATTGGTACGAATTCATACCAACTGCCCGGCTCGGTTGATCGCGCGCCATAGGCCCGGTACATAAATCGGGCGGCGGACCTTCATCAGGTCGCTAGTGGCCGGCGCGGGGCTCAGGCAATTGTCTCACCGGCATGCGCGCCGGCCATCTTCCCCAAATGATATGAGTGTGGGCCAAAGGCGCTCCACATTGTTCGAGGCTTCCGGCGATGACCTTCGCAGGCTGAATCCGGACGCCGAACGCATGTTGCCAAGCTGGAACACCCCTCATCCGACCTCGCTTCGCGAGGCCACCTTCCCCCGCAAGGGGGGAAGGAAGAGGCGCCGCATTCGCCTTAACTTTCGATCCAAACCTTCTCGAAATGCTGTTCGAGCGCCTGGTGCTGTTCGCAGCCTTCGATGCCTTTGCGGTAGGTGCGGTAGACCGAGCGCCAGTAGGGCTGGATGATGATGCCTGAATCGCGCAAATTCTGCTCGATCTGAGCCATGATCTCCTTGCGGGCCTTGGGGTCGGGCATGGCCAAGGCCTTGTCGAGCAGCTCGTCGAATTCTTTGCTGGCATAGGCGCTTTCGTTCCAGGCGGCGCCGGATTTGTACGCCAGCGCCAGCACCTGGACGCCGAGCGGGCGGCCGAGCCATTCGGTGCAGGAATAGGGGAACTTGCTCCAGTCGTTCCAGAAGGTGGCGGCGGGCAGCACGGTGCGCTTGATCTTGAGGCCGGCCTCGCGGATCTGCGCGGCGATGGCGTCCCCCGTGTTTTTCTGCCATTCGACGTCGACCGAGATCAGTTCGTATTCATGGTCCGCCTTGCCGGATTCGGCGAGCAGTTTCCTGGCCTCATCCACATCGCGTTTGGCCGGGCCGATATCGGCGAATTCGGGGTGCATGGGGCCGACATGGTGGTTGTCGGCGGGTTTGCCGCGGCCGTCGAGGCCGAGCTTCAGCACGGCCGAATTGTCGACGGCGAGCTGGGCGGCGCGGCGCACCTTGACGTCGTCATAGGGCGGATTGCCGACATTGAAGCGGGCGACGATCGTGGACCCCGTGGCGATCTCGGAATTTTTCAACCCCATCTTGTCGGTCTGCGAGACGGCATCGGAAGCGGTCTCGTGGTCGGTGTCGATCTCGCCGGATTCGAACGCCGACAGCATGGCGTTGGGGTCGGAGCCGTAGTCGATCCACTGGATGCCGTCGAGGTAGAACTCGCCCTTCCACCACGGCTTGTCCTTGCGCTTGACCTCCGCGCCGGTCTCGGCGTCCCATTTGACGAGCTCGCAGGGGCCCGTGGTGATCGCCAGAGCCTTCATCGGGTCGCCATCGCCATCATAGGAGCGATGCATGATCAGCGCGGGATAGTCGGCCATGCCGGCGATCAGCGAGATGTCGGGTTTTGGCAAATTGAGTTTTATCGTGAAGTCGTCGACCTTCTCGATGCCGCCATCGACCACCTTCTTGGTGTCGGCTTTGACCAGCGCGCCCATGCGCGCGGCGACCGAATTGCCGGCAACGCCGGCCTCGCACCAGCGGGTGAGGTTGTGGACGACATCGTCGGCGTTGAAGGCGTCGCCGTTCGACCAGGTGATGCCCTTGCGCACATGCAAGGTCAGCGTCCTGGCGTCGTCGCTCATCTCCCATTTTTCCAGCAGCCAGGGCTCGAACGAAAAATCGGTGTTCCAGCGCACCAGATATTCGTTGCAGTGGCGCGCGACGTTGGACATTTCGACACCGTCGAAGGTGCGCGGGTCCTTGAAACCCTTGACGTTCATGGCGACACGCAAGGTTCCGCCCTTCTTCGGCTCGGCGGCGCGGGTCGGCGTCGCGGCTATGCCGCCCAGGGAAAAAGCGCCGGCGGCGCTGACGCCGAGCCCGGCCATGAGCGCCAGATATTCGCGGCGGCTGATGCCGCCCGTCCTGAACTCGTCGGCGACGGGCTTGGCGCGTGGGTGAAGCTTGCGGTCGGTCAGCATGAATTTCATCGTCGTTCCCTCTTTTGTTGGTGCATGCCGCCCAAAGTGCCCGGCGATCATGCACAGGCTCGCCAACGCGGGGGCGGCTGCGACCGCCGGGGCGCCATTGCTGAGAGGGAATGATAAAGCGGGGTAACTGGGGGAAATGTTCTGGAATCCGCAGGAGTTGTGCGGCGCTCCGCAGGGGTGAGCGGGGCGGGTCCGGACTGGCCGACGTCGAATTCCTTCACACCCCCCTCTGGCCTGCCGGCCATCTCCCCCGCAAGGGGGGAGATTGGCAGCTTCAGCGCTCCGCCGACTTTGAGACGTTGGAGATTGGCGAAGGCAAAACACGACATCCGATCTCCCCCCTTGCGGGGGAGATGGCCGGCAGGCCAGAGGGGGGTGCTGTCCCGCTGGCGTTGCCGAGGAAAGGGGATAACACCAACAAAAAACCCGGCGCGAGGCCGGGTTTCTCAAGCTATTCCATTCAGCCGAGCCTCAGCTCACCTTGGTCTGCGACGCGGCCTGGTCTTCGGCGATCTTCTGCTGGAACATCTGCGCGAAATCGATCGGGTCGAGCATCAGCGGCGGGAAGCCGCCATTGCGCGTCGCCTCGGCGATGATCTGGCGGGCGAAGGGGAACAAAAGGCGCGGGCATTCGATGAACAGGATCGGCAGCATGTGCTCCTGCGGGAAGCCCGAAATGGCGAAGACGCCGCCATAGACCAGCTCGACATTGAACAGCACTTCCTGGTCGAAAGAGGCCTTGGCGTTCAGCGTCAGGTTGACGTCGAACTGCTTGTCGGACAGCGGGTTGGCATTGACGTTGACGTTGATGGCGATGCCGGGCGCCTTGTCGCGGCCGCGCAGCGAGTTGGGCGCGCCGGGGCTTTCGAAGGACAGGTCCTTGACATACTGGGCCAGGACGTTGAGCGAGGGCTGCGTCGCGTTGCCGTTGCCGTTGGCGCCGACCGGCGCGTCATCATTGCTGGCCATGAGCCGATATCCTTTTCCCCTGGGCAGTCTCGCTCACCGAATGATCGGGGCTGACCGAATTGAAATCGGGCGTTCGCTACCATGGCCGGCATGACAAGACAAGGTTTGCCGCCTTGCTTGTCGCGTCGTCATCCCAGGGCGAAGCAGGCGCGCAGCGGCGTCGCGGAGACCATGGGATCCATGCCGCGACACCGGCCAAGGAATGCAGCGGCTCGAAGCAGCCGAATGGCCGACGCACAACTTGCCGGTGACTTCGCCGCGACGGACTTCGAGTTGAAGCAGAGCAAAAATTCTGCACCGTCGCAGCGCGTCCATGTCACGGCATGGATCCTGGGGTCTACGCCGCGTCGCTCCGCTCCTTGCTCCGCCCCAGGATGACGAAGGGAAGCCTCAGTCGTCCTTCAGCCGCCGCCACGGCGAATTGTGGTCCGGGCCGCGCTTCAGGTCGTCCTCGCGCGAATAGTCGCCGTCTTCGAGGTCGATGACCTTGTCGCGCTGGCGGCGGAAGCCGCCGGTGGAGAAATCGGTGGCCACGACGATGCGGCCCTTCAGCCTACTCCAGGCAAGGTCGCGCACCGGCGGCAGGAACAGGAGCAGGCCGATGATGTCGGTGATGAAGCCGGGGATGATCAAAAGGATCGCCGCGACGACGATCATGGCGCCATGGGCGAGCTGGCCGCTGGGGTCGCGGCCGGCGGCCATCTCGGCGCGGATGCGGGTCATGACGCCGAAACCCTGGTGGCGCAGCAAAAGCACGCCGGCGAAGCTCGAGGCCAGCACCAGGCCGACCGTGGCCAGCGCGCCGACCTCGCGGCCGACGACGACGAAACCGGCGATTTCCAGCAGCGGCAGCGCGAGGAGAAAGAAGGGAAGCAGCGAAATGCGCAAGTCTTTACCGACCATTCGATTGTTTTGTCCCGCCGGCGACCAATCGCCGCTGGCACGGAGGCTGTTAGATAGGTATGCCTGCCTTTGATTTGAATGATTGCGCCTTGCGTTCTATATGCTTTGAATGGTGAACGCTATGCGACCGCGGCCTGTCGGCTGGGACGGTCCGGCCTAGAGGCAGGGATTGATTGGCGGAAAATATGGGCTTCTTCGACTTCGGCACGATTTTCTTCCTGATCGCGGCGGTGGTGATCTTCTTCCAGCTGCGCAACGTGCTGGGCCGTCGGACCGGTAGCGAACGGCCGCCCTTCGATCCCTATACGGCGGCGCGCACCGACAAGGACGCCACGCAGAAGCCCGAAAACGTGGTTTCGCTGCCGCGCAAGCGGGGGCCCGGCGAGCCGGCGCCGGCCGACACCTATACGGCCATCGACGCCTTCGCCAAGCCAGACACCGATCTCAACAAGGGCCTGCGCGCGATCAAGGACAATGACCCGTCCTTCGACCCGAAGGGGTTCGTCGACGGTGCCAAGATGGCCTATGAGATGATCGTCATGGCCTATGCCGACGGCGACCGCAAAACGCTGAAGAACCTTCTGTCGCGCGAGGTCTATGACGGCTTCGTCGCGGCGATCGGCGAGCGCGAGGCCAAGTCGGAAAAGATCCAGTCCTCCTTCGTCGGCATCGACAAGGCCGATATCGTCTCGGCCGAGATGAAGGGCGGCGAGGCGCATGTGACGCTGCGCATCATCAGCGAGCTGATCTCGGCGACGCGCGATCAGGCCGGCACGGTCATCGACGGCGACCCCGAAACGGTGGCCGAGGTCAAGGATGTCTGGACATTCGCCCGCGACACGCGCTCGCGCGATCCGAACTGGAAGCTCGTCGCCACCGAAGAAGAAGACTGAGTCCGGAACAGGCGGGCTCCGGTGTCGCTGTCGCCTCTCCTTGTTGAAAGGTCTTTCGGCGATCTCCCCGGCTGGGGTGACGACGACCATCTGCCGGCCTTCGAGGCCTTTGCCCGCTCCGCCTTCCATGTGCCGGTAAAACCCTATCGCAGCGGTGCGCTGGGCGTCGATTTCGGCGCCTTCGCCGAGGCCTATGCGCACGCGCGCGGCGCCGCGCCGGCGAACCGATCCGAGGCCCGCGCCTTCTTCGAGCGCCATTTCGTGCCAATGCTGGTCCGGCCGGAGACCGGCGCCGGCCTCGTCACCGGCTTCTACGAGCCGCAAGTCGAGGCCTCGCCGGTGCGGAGCGAGCATTTTGCCGTGCCGCTGCTGTCGCGTCCGGCCGACCTCGTCGATGTCGACGATGCCAATCGGCCCGCCGGGATGGATCCTTATCTTGCCTTCGCCCGTCGGACCGCCGACGGGCTGACCGAATATCCCGACCGTGGCGCGATCGAGCGCGGCGTGCTCGCCGGCCAGGGGCTGGAGATCGCCTGGCTGGCCGACAAGGTCGACGCCTTTTTCATCCATGTGCAAGGCGCGGCGCGGCTTGCCATGACCGATGGCCGGCTTTGCCGCGTCACCTACGCCGCCAAATCCGGCCAGCGTTTCACCGGGCCGGGCAAAATCCTGAGCGAGCTGGGGGAAATCCCGCTCGCCGACGTGACGATGCAGTCGATCCGCGGCTGGTTCAAGGCGCATCCGGAGCGCGTCGACGAGATCCTGTGGCAGAACCGCTCCTATATCTTCTTTCGCGAGGCCGCGGTGGATGACGTGGCGCTGGGGCCGATCGCGGCCGCCAAGGTGCCGCTGACGCCGGGCCGCTCGATGGCCGTCGACCGCCTGCTGCATACATTCGGCACGCCTTTTTACATCGACGCGCCGACGCTTACCGCCTTCGACAAAAGACCGTTCCGGCGGCTGATGATCGCGCAGGACACTGGCTCGGCCATCACCGGGTCGGCGCGCGGCGACCTGTTCGCCGGCTCGGGCGATGCCGCCGGCGAGATCGCCGGGGTGGTGCGCAACGCCGCCGATTTTTACGCGCTGGTGCCACGCGCGCTGGCCGGGGGCGCAAAATGAGCAGGCGCCCGGATAAACTCAGCGAGGATGACCGGGTGCTGTGGAACCTGGTGGCGCGTACCGCCAAGCCGCTCAAGGGCCGCGCCGCCGTCGACATTCCAGACATGGCCGTCGATGCCAGGCCAACGCCCTCGCAACCGGCCCAGCCCGTTGCCAACGCGTCGAGCGCGGCAAAGCCGAAGGTCCAGCACGTCACGCACCGGCTCGACGAGCCGACACTGGACAAGTTGCAAAAAGGCCGGCTGCCGATCGAGGGCCGCGTCGACCTGCATGGCATGACGCAGGACGAGGCCTATTCGCTGCTGTTCTCGTTCCTGCACCGGGCGCATGCCGGCGGCGTCCGCTATGTGCTGGTCATCACCGGCAAGGGGTCGTCCTCCGGCGGCGATGGCGTCCTGCGGCGCGCCGTGCCGGCCTGGCTGTCGACACCGGCGTTCCGGCCGCTGGTCTCCAGCCACGACCATGCCGCCCGCAACCATGGCGGCTCGGGCGCGCTCTACATCAGGCTGCGGCGGGCACGCTCATGAGGGCTCTCAGGATGCCGGGCGCATGACGCCGTTCGGCGAGAAGCTGCGGACGCTGAGGGCCGAACGCGGCGTCAGCCAGAAAGACATGGCGGCGGCGATCGGCGTCAGCGCCGCCTATCTGTCGGCGCTCGAGCATGGCAGGCGCGGCGCGCCGACCTGGACGCTGATCCAGAAGATCATCGGCTATTTCAACATCATCTGGGACGACGCCGAGGAACTGGCGCGGCTGGCCGAAACCTCGCATCCGCGCGTGAAACTCGATACGTCGGGTCTTTCCCCCGCCGCCACCGAACTTGCCAATCTTCTGGCCGAGAACATCGAAAAGCTGGATGAGGCCGCGCTTCTGCGCATCACCGCGTCGATCCGCGCGGCACTCGGCCGGCGATCCTAGACTCGGGTTTCCGCCCGGACTTTGCGGCGGCCGGGCGATCGCCCGATCGCAAAACAGCGCCCGCCGGCGAGCAGCCGGCGGGCAGCCGTGGTGAGATCATTTCTTGCCGGCCGTGCTGCCACCATTGCCGCCGCGACCATGGTCGCCATGATTCTGGCCGCCATGTCCGCCGCCCAGGCAGTCCGACGCGCCGGCGGCGCCGCAACAGCGGCCGGCCCACAGGTCGTTGAGGTTGGTGTTGGCGCAGCTTGGAATGGTCTGGCCGGCCAGAGCGGATCCGGTCAGGGCCGAAACGGCAGCGGCGGCGAGAAGGGTGTTGCGCAGAAAAGCAGTCATTTGAAGTCTCCATGATTTGGGTTTCTATCGTCCACGGCTGTGTGTCGCCGGGCGAACGGAAATGGTTCATGGAGGGATGAAAGATTTTCGGAATGGCTATGCGAGACGCACGATCGGCAATGTTGGCGCCGGCCGACCTTCGCTAGGGATAAGGGCGGCGCTCTTTGCTACTGTACCGAGCCGACCAGAACCTGCTGGCCGCCGCGGATCGAGACCCAGCGGCCGGTGTTGTCGATCGCCTGGCGTTTGAGGAAGCGGTAGCCGGTCTCGTCCCAGGGCTTGACCTTGTCGGTCAGATTGTCGAGCACATAGTCGCCGCCGTCCGTGCGCACGGTCAGCACGGCGTGGCCTTCCCCGTCGGGCTTGCGCACCACGGTCATCAAGAGATCGGCGAGCGACATGCCCATGCGGGACAACTGGCGCCGCTTCTCCAGCACGTAATCCTCGCAGTCGCCGACGCCCTTGTCGGGATAGGCCCAGACCTCGTCCTTGCCATAGATGTCCATGTCGCTCATCGGCTTGACGGCGGCATTGACCCTGGCGGTGACGTTGACCAGCTTGCGCATCAATCCGTCGGTCAGGACCGCCGGCGCGAGGTTGGCCGGGCGGATCGAGCATTCGCCCGGACGCTGCTTGCAGAAATCATAGTGACCGATCGGCTGCGAGGTGAGGCCCCCGGTCGCCATCGCGTCCGAAGCCCAGGCCGGTGTCATCCAGCCCCCCGTTAACGCCAGCCCGGCTGCCGCGCATACGCGCAGCCTTCGCGTGATTGAGGAATTCATTGTCCCCGCTCGCCCTGTTGTTAACGAAACGTTAAGGGCGATTTACACTCCGTGTCAATTAAGACATCGAGTTGATTTGCGGCATGGTTACCCGCGAGGAGGGACAGCGGCACTTGCGCAACAGAATCGGACCCGCGGCCGGCTCTGTTTCAAAACCGCCTACCGCTTGGCGGTGCGGACCAGTTTCGGCTTCACCGCCACCCGGGTCTGGCGGCCATAGCTGGTGATGAAGTCGACGATGCGCGGCACGATCTCGGAGCGGAAGCGCGAGCCGTTGAAGACGCCGTAATGGCCGACCGCCGGCTGCACATAGTGCGCCTTCTTGTCGGCGGGGATGTTGACGCACAGGTCCTGCGCCGCCTTGGTCTGGCCAAGGCCCGAAATGTCGTCGTTCTCGCCCTCGACCGTGAACAGGGCGACGTTGCGGATACCGGACGGATCGATCCTGGTGCCGCGATGCGTCATCTCGCCCTTGGGCAGGGCATGGCGCACGAAGACGGTGTCGACGGTCTGCAGGTAGAACTCCGCCGTCAGGTCCATCACCGCCAGATATTCGTCATAGAAGTCACGGTGCTTTTCGGCGTTGTCGCCATCGTGCTTCACAAGGTGCATGAAGAACTCCTTGTGAGCGATGATGTGGCGGTCGAGGTTCATGCTCATGAAACCCGAAAGCTGCAGGAAACCGGGATAAACCTCACGGCCGAAGCCCGGCACCGGCCAGGGCGCGCGCATGACGACGTTGTCGCGGAACCAGTCGATGCCCTTTTCCTTGGCCAGCAGATTGACGGCTGTCGGGTTGCGGCGGGTGTCGATCGGCCCGCCCATCAGGGTCATCGTCGAAGGGACGAAGGGGTCGCCCTTGGCCTCCATCAGCGCCACGGCCGCAAGCACCGGCACGGAAGGCTGGCACACGGCCATCACATGCGTGTCCGGACCCAGCGTGTGCAGCATGTCGATGACGTAGTCGATGTAGTCGTCGAGATCGAAGCTGCCATCGGCCAGCGGCACCATGCGGGCATCGACCCAGTCGGTGATATGGACATCGGCATAGGGCAGCATCGCCTCGACCGTGCCGCGCAGCAGCGTCGCGTAATGGCCCGACATCGGCGCCACGATCAAAAGCTTCGGGTCGGCCTTGCGTCCGGCTGGAACGGCGCGCTCGAAACGGACGAGATTGCAGAACGGCTTCGACCAGACTGTCTTTTCGGTGACCGCGACGCTCTTCCAGTCGACCACGGTCTTGTCCAGGCCAAATTGCGGCTTGCTGTAGCGGCGCGTGGTGCGCTCGAACAGTTCGGCGCCCGCCGCGACCGAACGGCCCCAGTGCGTATGCGAAACCGGGTTGAGCGGATTGGAGTAGAACAACCGGACCGCGTCGGCATAGAGCCGTGCCGGCTGCAGGGCGGCGTGGTTCATTTCGTAGAGCTGGTAGAACATCCGTTACCCCGCGACCGAAGAGACGACGAACAGCGCCGATCCCTAGGTGTCTCGCGGGGAAGTTAACAACTAATTGCTGCGATGCAATACGTCACGTGGCGTGACTAATGCTAATTTCGTCCAAAGCCTTGAAAACCGGCGCCGGACGGCACAGCCGGCTCAATGTGCAGTGCCGAAATGTGTAGGATATGTGTCAGGCCTTCGCGCCGGACACCCGACCATGATCCCGAAAGTTCCCGTTCTGCTCCGCTGGCCCGCGGTGCGGGAGAGATCATGGCCAGGAGACGATCAGATCAGACGCGCGCCATGCAGACGGAAGTCTGACCGGAGCCGATGAAGCCGAGCTGGCCGGCGGCGCCCTTCGACAGGTCGAGCACGCGGCCCTTGATGAAGGGACCACGATCGTTGATGCGCACGACGACGCTGCGGCCGTTGTTCTTGTTGGTGACCCGCAATTTGGTGCCGAAAGGCAGCGTGCGGTGGGCGGCGGTCAGCGCCGAGGGGTTCATACGCTCGCCCGATGCGGTTTTCGAGTGCAGCGCGTACCAGGAAGCGCGGCCACACTGGCCGGCGGCGGCGGTTGCCGAAGTGGCGGAGACGCCGACCATCAGGCCAGCAGCGATCGTTACCGCGACAAGCGCAGTCTGTTTTGGGGTCTTCATATTTGGGGGATGGCTCCGTTTTTTGACAGACCCCAGCCGTTAGGAAAGGAATAAGGCAGGAAATGCGGCAGTGATCTGGCGGTTCCATGGCAAGATCACACGTTTGGAGTCATCGGGTAACAGTCTGTCAGGGACTTTTTGGCGCGCCGAAACCAATTTCGATCATGTTTTTATCGGCACGGAGGACTTTTATGACAAGATCCAGCGTTGATCTTCAAATAAAAGTCTGCACGATCTGGCCACTTCCTTCAGCTCTTTCATCACGGCGATAGCGCCGCAATCGATCGACTTGAAAAACGGGATCAGACAATGAGACTGACAAAAAATCTGCTGGCCCTGATCGTTCTGGCCATGGGTGCCCTGTGGTCGCTGCAAGGCATCGGCGTGGTCGGCGGCAGCTTCATGACCGGCCAGTCGCAATGGCTCTATATCGGTCTCGCCGCCATGCTGGCCGGCCTGGCCGGGCTGGTGTGGGCGAACCGTTCGCCCTGAAACTCTTGTTTGGCGCGATCCCGGACGGAAAAGTCGTTTCATACTTTTCCGAAATGATCTTAGCCGAACAGCTGGTCGAGAATCCTGCCTTCGAGACGGGCAAGCTCGGCGGAACCGCGGCGGCGCGGCCGTTCCACCGGCACATCCAGATCGAGCGCGATCTTGCCGCCGCTGATCACCACCACCCGGTCGGCGAGCGCAACCGCTTCGGCGACATCATGCGTGACCAGCACGGCGGTGAATTTCTGGGCAATCCAGATACGCTCCAGCAATTGCTGCATCTCGATGCGGGTCAGCGCGTCGAGCGCCCCGAGCGGCTCGTCTAGCGCCAGGACCTGCGGGTGACCGACCAGCGCGCGAGCCAACGCCACGCGCTGCTTCTGGCCGCCGGACAGCACCGAGGGCCACTCATCGGCTCGGTCGGCGAGGCCAACCTCGCCGAGAATGCCGAGCGCGCGTTGCCTTGCTTCCGTGCCGGAGGCGATGCCGGTCAACCCGACCTCGACATTTTTCACCACGCTGGCCCAGGGCAGCAGGCGCGGCTCCTGGAACATGAAGCGCGTGCGGCTGTGGCCCTCTTCCTCGGCTCCCAGCGTCAGCGAACCCGATGTCGGCCGGTCGAGCCCCGCGAGCAACCTGAGCAGCGTGCTCTTGCCGCAGCCGCTTTTGCCGATGACGGCGACGAACTGCCCGACCGGCACGTCGAGGTCGATCCCGTCGAGAACGGTCTTGTCGCCAAAGCGTTTCCCCACGCCCTTGAACGCGAAGGCGCGCCCGCCTTCGACCGATCTCGCCGGGCGCGCGGGCGCCGGCGCGGTGACAAAGGAGCGGACGGAGGTCAGACTGGCGGCTGGCATCGAATACTCATCCGTTCTGAAAGGCGGGATGCCAGCCGAGCGACAGGCGCTCGAGCAGGCGGGCGAGACTGTCGGCGAGCTTGCCGAGCAGCGCGTAGATCAGGATCGACAGCACGACGACATCGATCAGCAGGAATTCGCGCGCCTGCATCGCCATGTAGCCGAGCCCGGAGCTGGCCGAGATGGTTTCGGCGACGATCAGCGTCAGCCACATGATGCCCAAGGCGTAGCGCAGGCCGACGAAGATCGCCGGCAGCGCGCCGGGCAGGATGACGCGGAAGAACAGCGCGCGCCGGTCCATGCCGTAGACGCGGCCCATCTCGACGAGTTGCGGGTCGACGCTCTGGATGCCGAGCAGCGTGTTGACGTAGATCGGAAAGAACACGCCGAGCGCCACCAGGAACAGTTTTGCTTCTTCGTCGATGCCGAACCAGAGGATGACCAGCGGGATCAGCGCCAGGTGCGGAATGTTGCGGATCATCTGCAGCGTGGTATCGGTCAGGCCGCGGCTGAGCGTCGACAGCCCGTTGGCAAGGCCGAGCGCAAAGCCGATCGAGCCGCCGACGGCGAAGCCGGCAAGGGCGCGCGCCGTCGAGACGCCGATATTCCGGATCAGTTCACCCGACAGCGTCAACCGCCAGAAGGCCTCGGCGACGGCACTTGGTGCCGGAAGCACGTTGGCTGGCATGACGCCGGCGCGGGAAGCCACCTCCCAGCCGGCAATCACCAGCACCGGCAATAGCCAGCCGATGCCATTCCCGCGCAGGCGTGCGGAAAAGCTCATGACGCCGCCTGCAGGCGGGCCGCGCCATGGAAGCCGACCGAGAATTCGTTGGCGATGTCGTCGCGCGGCTTGAGCCGCCTGGTGCCGAGCCCGAGCTTGGGGAAGAGCAGTTCGGCGACGCGATAAGCTTCCTCGAGATGCGGATAGCCGGAGCCGATGATCGTATCGATGCCGATCGCCTGGTACTCGCGGATGCGGTCGGCGACCTGCTCCGGCGTGCCGACCAGCGCGGTGCCGGCGCCGCCGCGCACCAGCCCTACGCCGGCCCACAGATTGGGCGAGACGACCAGCCTGTCGCGGCGGCCGCCATGCAGTTCGGCCATGCGGCGCTGGCCGACCGAGTCCATCTGGTTGAGGAACCGCGCCTGTGCGTTCTCGATCTGGGCATCCGTGACGTGGCTGATCAACCGGTCGGCGGCACGCCAGGCTTCGTCCTCGGTTTCGCGAACAATGAAATGCAGCCGGATGCCGAAACGCAATTCGCGGCCGCGCGATGCCGCTTTCGCGCGCGCCGATGCCAGCTTCTCGGCGACCTGCGCCGGTGGCTCGCCCCAGGTGAGATACATATCAACCAGATCGGCGGCGAGATCCTGCCCGGCATCGGACGAACCGCCGAAATAAAGGGGCGGCCGTTCCTGCGATGGCAGAAGGTCGAGGCGACCATTCTCGACGCGGTAATATTTGCCGTCGAAATTGACACGCTCGCCGGACACCAGGCCGCGCCAGATGGTCAGGAACTCCTGCGCCTGCGCATAGCGCTCGTCATGCGGCAGGAAGACGCCATCGCCGGCAAGCTCGGCCGGATTGCCGCCGACCACGACATTGAGCAGCAGGCGGCCGTTGCTCAGACGGTCGAGTGCCGCCGTCTGCCGCGCCGCGAAGGTCGGCAATGTCACGCCCGGCCGCAACGCGACGAGGAATTTGAGCCTTTCGGTCAGCGTCGCCAGTCCAGTTGCGGTGATCCAGGAATCCTCGCAGTTCTGCCCGGTCGGCAACAGCACACCGGGGAAGCCGAGGCGGTCGACTGCCTGCGCGATCTCCTTGAAATATCCGAACTCCGGCGGCCGCTGCTGCTGCTCGGAACCGAGATAGGAACCGTCGCCATGAGTCGGGATGAACCAGAAGAAATCGAGTGGCTTGGCTGGCGTGGTCAAGGCGGGCCTCCTGGAGGTCAAGGCATGAACGGCAACGGCGCCGGGCGTTTCTCCACGCGGCGCCGCGTGACGAAAAATCAATTGCCCGGCGCTGTCCAAACCGCGTCGGAAATTCGCACCGCATTGGGGATCAGGCCGAGCTTGTAGAAGCGGTCGGCGGTAGCCTGCTGGCCGGCAGCGATCTCGCCGGTGATCGGAAAGACGCCGAACTTGGTCCGATTGGCGGCGATGGTCTGTGCGTCGAGCGGCACCCCGGTCACCTCATGCAGCGCTTGCGCCACCTTGTCGCGATTCTGGTCCGCCCATTTCGCCGCCTCGCCAAGCGCGGCGATGGTCGTGGTGACGATTTCGGGATGCGCCTTGGCGAAATCCTTGTTGGCGAGGAAATAGGTGTTGACCTTGAGCACCTCGCTGGAGCGGGCCAGCACACGCGGCTGGTAGCGGGTTTCGGCGATGGCAAAGAACGGATCCCAGACCGCCCAGGCATCGATCTGGTCGCTGGCGAAGGCGGCGGCCGCATCCGCCGGGCTGAGATAGACCGGCGTGATCTGGTCGAAGGCAACGCCTGCCTTTTCCAGCGCGGCGACGAGAAGATTGTGCGCACTGGTGCCCTTTCCGACGCCGACGCGCTTGCCCTTGAGATCGGCGACCGACTGGACCGGCGAGGCCGGCTTGACGAAGATCGCCTCGCCATCGCCATTGGACGGCAGTGCCGCGGCATAGACGATGTTGGCACCCGCCGATTGACCAAAGATCGGCGGCGCGTCGCCGGTCCAGCCGGCATCGATGGCGCCGACATTGAGCGCTTCGACCAATGGCGGCCCCGCGGTGAACTCGACCCACTTCACGGTGACGCCCTTGTCCCCGAGCGCCTTCTCGATCACCTGCTGCTGCCTGGCGATCACCGGCAGGCCGGTCTTCTGGTAACCGATGCTGAACTGCTTCAGGTCCTGCGCGGCGGCGCCGAACGACAGCACGACTGTCGCGGCCAGGAGGCCGATGCCGAAAACGCGTCTCGTCAGATTGAACATGATCCCTCTCCTTCAATGCGCGGGCAGCGCCGAGAAACTTCCGATCGATCGAAGTGGGACTAGGCTAGGTATGTCTATAAATTTAGTAGAGAAAGAATTTTGCGAGATGAATCGGCAAGCGGAAATTGTTTTCTACGTCTCGATCGAGCGGCAAGGCCGTTGCAACTCTCTCTTCCCTACACGGGAAGGGACCTGTCATCGACGGTTCGCCACCCGTCAGCCACTCACTGCGACCAGTACTGCCAGGCCCAGTAAAAACTCTCGTCGCGCGGTGGAAGGCGATCGCGCCCGGCCAGGAACTGGACCGGCGCCGGCGATCGCGGGCGGTCGTCTCTTGCCGCTTTCTCGTCGGAGGCAAGGCCGAGCAGCCAAGAGCCGACATGGGCAAACAACACGGCGGTGGAATGGGTCATCGTCATTCTCCTTTTCCGATCATTCTCGTCCGGCCCACGGGACGAGCACGCGCTCGATCCGGCGGATGGTGAATTCGAGCACGAAGGCGATGGCCGCGATCACCAATATGCCCATCACCACCACGTCGGTGACGAGGAACTGGGCCGCGGACTGGATCATGAAGCCAAGTCCGCGCGTCGCCGCCACCAGTTCGGCCGCGACCAGTGTCGACCAGCCGGCGCCGAGCGCGATGCGCAAGCCGGTCAGGATCGAGGGCAGGGCGCTGGGCAGGATCACATGGCGGACCACTTGCACTCGCGTCGCGCCAAGCGAACGCGCGGCGTTGATGCGCTCCCGCGAGACGCCGCGAACACCGGAGGCGGTGGACAGGGCGACCGGCGCCAGCATGGCGATGGCGATCACCAGGATTTTCGACGGCTCGCCGATGCCGAACCAGATGATGACCAGCGGCAGATAGGCCAAAGGCGGTATCGGCCGCAGGAATTCGAGCAGCGGATCGAAGATGCCGCGCCCCACCGTGCTGATGCCGATGGCCAGCCCCACCGGCACGCCGACCAGGATGGCGGCGACCAGTGCCGCGAACACGCGGCCCAGGCTGGCGACGACGTGCTGCAGCAGCGTCGCGTCGACGAAGCCGTCGCTGATAACCACGACGAACTTGTTCCACACGGCGAGCGGCGAGGGCAGGAACACCGGAGACACCAGCTGCAGGCGGGCCGACAGCGTCCAGAGCGCCAGCACCGCCAGGATGGTGACGGCGCTGACCATGCGCGCCGAAACGCCGGTCCGTCTCGCCCGTGGCCCGGACCATGGCACCGACAGGCCGTCGGTTTCATCTGTCCTTGAAACGGGCCGTTCCGTGTAGGACGAAATGGTCATGCCGCCTCTCCCTCGAAGATCGCGTCGGTCAGTTCGCCGCGCGCCGCCGCGAAGGCCGGATCGGCCTTGATGGCGCGGATGGCTTCGCCCGACGCGTAGCGCCGGGAGAAACCCGGCTCGAAGGTTCGCACCACGCGGCCAGGGCCGGGCGCCAGCACGACGATACGGGTGGCGAGCACCAGCGCCTCCTCGATGCCGTGCGTCACCATCAGCACGCCGGCATGGCTTGCCGTCCAAAGGTCGAGCAGCGTCGTCTGCATGCGTTCGCGCGTCAGCGCGTCGAGCGCGCCGAGCGGCTCGTCGAGCAGCAGGAATTCGGGTTCGGCGGCGAGCGCGCGGGCAAGGCCGACACGCTGGCGCATGCCGCCGGAAAGCTCCCAGATGCGCTTGTCGCCGGCATCGCCGAGCTTGACCAGCGCCAGCAGTTCATCGGCGCGCCGGGCCCGCTCGGCTGGCCTGACACCGCGCAGCCTGAGCGCGAAAGCGACGTTCTCGCGCGCCGTCAGCCAGGGAAACAGAGCATCGTTCTGGAACACCACCGCCCGATCCGAACCGGGCCCGCTGATCGGCTGGCCGTTCACTGAAGCCGTGCCGCGCGCAGGCACGACAAGGCCGGCGGCGACATTGAGCAGTGAGGTCTTGCCGCAGCCCGAGCGGCCGACAAGAACGACGAAATCGTCCTTGTCGACACCGATCGAGACGTGCTCGACGGCGGGTGCCGGCTGGCCGTCATAGTGGATGGAGATCTTGTCGAGCACGAGATGCGGCATGGGCCCTCGCCGATTAGAGGGAAATCCGCCTGCCCCGAAACCGCGCCTCGTCGGCGGCTTCGGGGCAGGCAACACACGGCTTCAGGGAGGGTGAGCCGCGTGTGCGAGACGTCAGTTCGAGGCCAGCGCCTCGGTGACGTATTTCGATGTCACGTATTTCGAATAGTCCGGCAGCACGGCATCGACCTTGCCTTGCTCCTTGAGGAAGGCGGATGCCGCCGCGATCGCCTTGACCGTGCCGCCGCCGAGGAATTTCTCGGAGGCCTGTTCTTCCAGGGTGGGGAAGGCATAACCTTTCAGCAGCTCCGGCACCTCTCCGAGCTTGGCGCCGGTCAGCCTGGCGATCTCAGCGGCCTGCGGCGACGACACCGACCAGGCGTCGGGCCTGGCGAGATACCCTGCATAGGCCGCACCCGTCACCTTGACGAAGTCGCGTACGGCTTCCGGGTTCTTTTCGGCGAAGTCGGTGCGCACGATCCAGGCGTCGAAGGTCGGCGCGCCCCAGGCGGCGACTTGCGCGGAATCCAGCACCACCTTGCCCGACGTCTTGATCTGGCCCAGCGCCGGGTCCCAGACATAGGCGGCGTCGATGTCGCCACGCGTGAAGGCAGCGGCGATTTCCGGCGGCCTTAGATTGAGGATCTCGACCGATTTCGGGTCGACATTCTCATGCTTGAGCGCGGCAAGCAGGCTGTAATGCGTCGTCGACACGAAGGGCACGGCGACCTTCTTGCCGGCGAGGTCGGCGACCTTCCCGATGCCGGCGCCGTCGCGGGCGACCAACGCTTCCGACGGTCCGATCAGGCCAACCACGAAGATGGCCTGGATCGGCAGTTCGCGGCTGGCGGCGGCCGCCAGCGGGCTCGATCCGACATAGCCGATATCGACCGAGCCGGAGGCGACGGCGGCGATGACATCGGCCCCGGAATCGAACTTGCGCCAGTCGATGCTGGCCTTGGTGGCCTTTTCATAAGCACCGTCGGCCTGCGGCACTTTCGAGGGCTCGACCACCGTCTGGTAGCCGATGGTGATCTTGAGGTCGTCGGCCATGGCCGGGCCGAGGAAGGCGGCGCCGGCAAGGGCAGCGGAAGACAGGAGAATGACGCGGCGTGAAATGCTGGACATGAAAGGCTCCTTGAAAAACCGGATTGCCTGTTCATAGTCAGCTAATTCTATGGTTCTTGTAGAGTTAAATCCTTCCAAGGAAGAACGGCATGTTGGAAAAAAGCCACTGGCGGCGGGCCGCCGTGGCGGACAGGGCGGCTGCCCTGGCTCAGGAGCGGCGAGGCCACCAGCTTTGCCCCGGGCTCGATACCTCGACCGTTCCAGATACCGACAGGTTTGAACGAGAATTCCGATTTGGCACCTCCTCCGGCAAATCGATGCTTCAAATGGGGAAGAATTTAAAATCACGTTCCGCGCGCCGATGGTTAAGTATAGTAACCTTATCGACATAGGAGTGAGCGCCGATGACAGGCCATACCCCGCCTATCGGGCAATCGCCGGCGTCGTCGGATCCCGGCTGCAAGCCTCCGTCTAGGCAAGCCACGCTTCTGTGTCCCTGGCGTCACAAGGCGGGCCTAAAATCGCCGCAACGGCTTGAAAACCAAGCAAGATCAACCGCAATGGCTTGTATATCATGTCACTAGAATTTACGTGTCATGGATGCTTCGGCGCGGCGGGGAGGCACGCCAGGCGTTTCGCAACGGATGGCCTAGGGCCATCGCATGACAGAGAAACGTTCGGTTCATGCTCACCAAAAAAGGCAAGTACGGCCTCAAGGCGCTCGTCCATCTCGCGCGGATGCCGGCCGGACAGCTCGCCTTCGTCGGCGATATCGCGACCGGCAACAACATCCCGAAGAAGTTTCTCGACGCCATTCTCGGCGAGCTGCGCAATGCCGGCTTCGTCCAGAGCCGCAAGGGCAAGGAAGGCGGGTACCGCCTGGCGCGGCCCGCCGACGAGATCAAGGTCGGCCACGTCGTGCGCGTCCTCGACGGGCCGCTGGCCCCGATCCCCTGCGCCAGTCGCACACAATATCAGCGCTGTGAAGACTGCAACGAGGCGACATGCCAAGTCCGACATCTGATGCTCGAGGTCCGGCAGGCGATCGCCGAGGTGCTCGACCAGCGCAAGCCTCGCCGAGATGCGCGACATCGCCGACGATCTTACGATCGCGAGGGACGCCGACGATCTTACGATCGCGTCGGGCATGAGCGACCTCCCGGTCGCGCGGGACGACCTGCCGGTCGTGGTGAAGGTCCAGGCCTGAAACCGGCGCCTGGCACGGGGCTCGCTTGCGCATGACCGGGCGGACCGATTCCATCACCCCCAGTTCCATCATCATCGTCGGCGGCGGCGCCAGCGGCGTCGTGCTGGCCGCGCATCTGCTCAAATCGCCCAATCCGGACCTGCGCGTCACACTGATCGAAAAGCGCCCGCATTTCGGCCAGGGCATCGCCTATTCGACGCTGCTGTCGGCGCATGTGCTGAATGTCAGCGCGGCCGGCATGAGCGCCTATGCCGACGATCCCGGCAATTTCTGGCGCTGGCTGCTGGAACGGGGGCTGGCGACAGCGGAGCAGGCTCCGGTCTACGCGCCGCGCAGCCTCTATGCGCGTTATCTCAAGGAATTGCTCGACGATCTGGAGACGCGCGAGCGCGAGACCGGCCGGCTGCGCCTGATCCGCGAGGAGAGCCTGTCGATTTCGCCCACCGGATCCGGGGTCGAGGTGGCGCTCGCCAACGGCACCAGCGTGGTTGCCCATCTTGCCGTGCTGGCCACCGGCCATGACGAACAGCCCGCGCAGGGCCATGCGATCCGGATGGGTTCGGAGGCCGATACCGTGCTCGATCAGGACAACCGGATCCTGGTGCTGGGCACCGGGCTCAGCATGGTCGATGCCTTCCTTTCCCTGGAGCAGCGCGGCCATCGCGGCGACATCATCGCGGTGTCGCGGCGCGGCCTGCTGCCCTCGCCGCACCGCAAGGGCAATCCGATCAAGCTCGACGTCGCCGATATCCCGCTCGGCACCCAGCTCTCCTATTTCGTCGGCTGGTTCCGCGATCTCATCCGCGAGAACCAGAAGGCCGGCGTCGACTGGCGCGACGTCGTCGACGGCCTGCGCCCCTTCAACCAGAAGATCTGGCAGAACTGGCCCGCCTCGGCCAAGCGCCGCTTCGTCGAACACACCAAGGCGTGGTGGGACATCCATCGCCATCGCATGGCACCCGAGGTCTACGCCAGGGTGACGGAGGCCGTGCAATCGGGACGCATCCGGCCGATCGCCGGGCGCGTCGTCGGCGTCACGCCGGGCGACGGCTTCGCGGTTGAGGTCCAGTCGCGCCACACACAGCGTCTCGAAACATTCGACGTCGCCCGCATCTATGATTGCTCCGGCATCGTGCGCGACATCTCGACCTCGTCGAACAGCGTGGTGCGCTCGCTGGTCGACCGCGGCCTGGCGCGGCCCGATCCGCTGCGCATCGGCCTCGACGTCTCGGCCAATTGCGAGATCATCGCCGCCGACGGCACCGTCTCGCGAAAAATCCTCGCCGTCGGGCCGCTGACGCGCGGCACCTTCTTCGAGATCGACGCCATTCCCGATATCCGCGTCCAGTGCGCCAGGCTGAGCAAGCTGTTGCTGGGATAAAGCAATTCCGGCGGCGATCGTATATTTGGCAGACCCGCATCCGGCTCAACCCGAAAGCGTCTTCCGTGATCGCACCATGGTCGGCTGAGTGCAGTCTGGTATCTAGCCCAGGTGGCCCTATCTGGGGCCGAACAACTTCCGTTCTTAGCTATAAGACGGCAGGACTAAAGTCTTGCGCACCGGTAGGCCTTGGTCCGAGGGGCCTTCAAACGTTCCGGACTTGTCCATTGGACGTTCCGCACTTTAGCCAATTAAGATATTCACGGCTTGACGCAGACCTCTTGCGAGGGGAGCGCGATGCTCCCGCCTTCGACTGGATTTCCTCCCCGAAGTGGCGACATCGCGCCCCCAGGTTGCGATTTCAAGCTGGCCATCGGCTACCCGACGGGGAAAAGAATGGCCGGTGCGGGGATGCTTGGGTTGGAAGCGGGTCGCACCGGCCATTGCGGGTTAGGTTTCGATTTGGGATCGTCTCCCGCATGACCAAGCTATAGGTATATTAGCTATTGCTCAACTAAGACTGAAGTCCCTCCCGCTGCCAGCCGGACGATAGGGTTCAGCCGCCCAATGCCTCACACACGGCGCGCGCGGTCTCGGCGCCGGAAAAGTTCTGCTGGCCGGTGATCAGGTTGCCGTCGCGCACCGCAAAGCCCCGCCACAGGCCGGCCTGGATGTAGTTGGCGCCGATCGCCTTGAGCTCATCCTCGATCCGCCATGGCATCAAATGTTTTCCGCGCTCCAGCGCGCCCATCCGCCAGGTCGCATTGTCGGCAATATCCTCCTCGATATTGGCGAACCCGGTCACCGTCTTGCCGGCGGCGAGCAGCGATCCGTCGGCGCGCCTGGCATAGCGCAGCAGCGCCGTGCCATGGCAGAGAGCTGCCGCCACCTTGCCCGCTTCATGGAAGGCAACGAAGGTCCGCTGCAGCGTTTCCGCCCGGTCATAGGTGAACATCGGCGCCTGGCCGCCGGCGACGACGATCGCGTCGAAACTGTCGAGCTCGATCTCCGCCACCGGCCTTGTGTTGTCGACCAGGCTCGCCAGTTTCGGGCTCGAGATGAAGCCGAGCGAGATGAGGTCGATTTCGGAATAGCCCGAGGGATCACGCGGATCGCTCAGCGCGTCGGCCTCGCATCTGCCGCCATCGGGCGAGAATATCTCGACATCATAACCACGCTCGGTGAAAGCGAACCACGGGTGCGTCAGCTCGCTCCACCAAAAGCCGACCGGCCAGCCGGTCGTGGTCGAGACGGCCGGATTGGCGATGACGATCGCCACGCGTTTCGGCTTGCGCGCATTGACCGGATTGGCGTCCCGTACACTCATCGTTAGCTCTCCTCTATGAAGCTGTCGCCGATAAAGCCTCATGCTGCAATCTGGCCATATGGCCGGGCAAAATATGCTTCCGTCGCCGCCGGGCGTTGCCTACGATGGCGGCATGGCACAACGCGGAAGACTTTACGGCTGTCCGGTCGAGTTCGCGCTCGACGCACTCGGCGGCAAATGGAAGACGGTGATCCTGGCCCGAATCAAGCAAGGACCGCTGCGCTATTCCGAGTTGCGCCGATCGATCCCTTCGCTTTCCGACAAGATGCTGACGCAGCGCCTTGCCGATCTCGTCGAGATCGGGTTCGTCGCGCTGGAAGCGTCGCCGGACGGAAAGGGACGCTATGTCTTGACCGAGCGTGGCCGCGATCTGGCCGCGGCGCTTGAGGCGCTCTACGACTGGGGCAATGTGCACGGGCGCGCGGACGGCGTCCGCTTCCGCGCCGATATCGAGACCCGACAAGGCGCCTAGCTCCCTGCGGCAAGCGCGCCGCGGAAACCCGCGACATCGGTGATGACAGCCTCGCCGAGGAAGCCAAGCGTGGCCATCGAGCGGTCGCGGGCCTGCCGGTTGCCGAAGCCGCAGGCATCCTCGATCACCACGGCGACAAAACCATTGTCGGTCGCCTGGCGAACGGTCGGCTCGATGCCGATCTCCATCGCCACGCCGGCGAGCGCGACGGCGCGCACACCGCAATCGCGCAAGGCAAAGCTCAGCGCCGTGGAATCGAAGGCCGACATGGTCAGCTTGTCGAACACCGCCTCGTCGGCGTGTGGCGCGAGTTCGGGAACGATCGCCGTTGCCTCGGCATCGCGCGGGAACCAGGGCTCGACCGTGTCGGGACTGTCGCGCCGCTGCCAGGCCATTGCGGTGCGCAGCTGGGTGGCGCCCATCCACTTGCGCGGCAAGGAGAGATGGCGCGTGAACGCCACCCGCATGCCGGCCGAGCGGGCAGCTTCGAGGACGCTGCCGGTGGCCTCGACAATGTCGGCCGCGCCGGCGATCTGGCGGCAGATGCCGACCTGCATGTCGTAGACCACCAGCGCCATGCGGCGCGGATTGCACCACTCCGCCAGGCTGGCCGGTATCTCGATCCCTTCGCTCGACCGGATCATGCCGCTGTCCGGTCCCAGGGTTTTGCGAGATCGACCGTTGGATCGAAGAGGTATTCGAGCGGCAACGGCGCGGAATCAAAGGCAAGGAAATGCCATTCCAGCAACCCGGCCTTCGACAGCGGGAAGTCGTCGGTGTAGTTCCTGGCTTCCTCGACAGTGTCGAGCTCGAAAACGATGATGACGCCGCCGACATCGGCGCGCGCATAGTTTTCGCGCACGATGCCTGCCTTCCACAGCCGCCAGACATTCGAGACTTCATCGCGCAGATAGGGCTTCAAGTCGGCGAGGGTGACGCCGGGTTTGAAGTTGTCATAGGCGAGGATCTTCATCGGCCGTCTCCTTGTGCTGGTATGGGTATGTTCGGCTAGCATGGCCAAATCGGCGGCTTCAACGAACGAGATGGTTCGTTGAACGGGCCTGAGGGCGCGGCGCTTGGGCGTTAAGGTCGGCGCTCTTCGGCGCCCCCCTCTGGCCTGCCGGCCATCTCCCCCTCAAGTGGGGAGATTGCTGTTCCGCCGCCTTCGCCAATACTCGACGTTGTAAAAATGGCGCGGCCGGCGAAGCTGCCAATCTCCCCACTTGAGGGGGAGATGCCCGGCAGGGCAGAGGGGGGCGCTGTCCCGCCGGCGTCTCGATCCGGCACCGCACTGCTTCGCCCAATGGGCCGCTGGAATTTCATTCCCCGTCTGGCCGCCGGATTGGCACGATCTATCTTCTTTCCAACTGCGATCGGCTGGAAAAGACGCTAGGTTGATCCATGGAGGCTCCGACATGAGCGAGCACAGAAAAGCCACTGCCGACAGCGCCCCGTCGGACACCGCAACATCCCGCCTGCGTCCGCCCTATGCGTCGGTTCTCGATCTCATTGGCCAGACGCCCATCGTCGAGCTGACCAAATTCGACACCGGCAAATGCCGGCTGTTCATCAAGCTCGAGAGCCAGAACCCGGGCGGCTCGATCAAGGACCGCATCGCGCTGTCTATGATCGCGGCGGCCGAGAAGGATGGCAGGCTGAAGCCCGGCGGCACCATCGTCGAAGCGACCGCCGGCAACACCGGCCTTGGCCTCGCCCAGGTCGGCATCCCCAAGGGCTACCGCATCATCCTGGTGGTTCCCGACAAGATGTCGCGCGAAAAGATCCAGCATTTGCGCGCACTCGGCGCCGAAGTGCACATGACGCGCTCCGATGTCGGCAAGGGCCATGCCGAATATTACCAGGACATGGCGGAGAAGATTGCCGCCGAACTGCCCGGCGCCTTCTATGCCAACCAGTTCGCCAACCCGGCCAACCCGCTGGCGCATGAGACGACGACCGGCCCGGAGATCTTCGCGCAACTTGACGGTGATGTCGACGCGGTGGTGGTCGGCGTCGGCTCGGGCGGCACGCTGACCGGGCTTGGCCGCTTTTTCGCCAAGGCGTCGCCGAAGACGGAGATGGTATTGGCCGATCCGGTCGGCTCGGTGCTGGCGCCGCTGATCAAGACCGGCAAGATGGAAGAGGCGGGAAGCTGGACCGTCGAAGGCATCGGCGAGGACTTCGTGCCGCCCAACGCCGATTTGTCGCTGGTCAGGAAAGCCTATTCCATCACGGACAAGCAGAGCATGCTGGCCGTGCGGGATCTCCTGTCACGCGAAGGCATCCTGGCCGGTTCTTCCTCCGGCACGCTGCTGTCGACGGCCCTGCGCTACTGCCGCGAACAGACGGTGCCCAAGCGCGTCGTTACCTTCGTCTGCGACAGCGGCAACAAGTACCTGTCGAAAGTGTTCGACGATTTCTGGCTGGCCGAGCAGGGGCTGGCCGAACACGAGCAGCATGGCGATCTGCGCGACCTCGTCATGCGCACCCACCGCACCGGCGACACTGTTTATGTCGGGCCGGACGAAAGCCTGCTCAACGCCTATGGCCGCATGCGCCGCTCCGACGTGTCGCAGCTGCCGGTGCTCGACAATGGCAAGCTGGTCGGCATCGTCGACGAAAGCGACATCCTGGCCCATGTCGACGGTCCCTATGACGGACGCTGGGAGCGCTTCAGCGGCCCGGTGAGAACGGCCATGACCTCCAACCTGCACACGCTGCAGGCCAGCCAGACGCTGGACGCGCTGCTGCCGGTGTTCGACCGCAACGAGGTCGCCATCATCTTCGACGGCGACGAGTTCGTCGGCCTGATTACCCGCATCGACCTGATCAACCATCTGAGGCGCCGCGCAAAATGACATCCACCGGCAAGAACCGCCTGGCCTTTTCCACCCGCACCATCCATGGCGGCCAGGGCCACGATCCGCTGACAGGTGCTGTGATGGTGCCGATCTACGCCACCTCGACCTATGGCCAGCAGTCGCCCGGCGTGCACAAGGGCTTCGAATATGCCCGCAGCCAGAACCCGACCCGCTTCGCCTTCGAGCGCGCCGTGGCCGACCTGGAAAGCGGCTCGGCAGCCTTCGCTTTTGCTTCCGGCCTGGCGTCGATCGCCACCGTGCTGGAACTGCTCGATTCCGGCGCCCATATCGTCGCCACCGACGACATCTATGGCGGCTCGTTCCGGCTGATGGAGCGGGTGCGCAAGCGCTCGGCCAATCTGCAGGTGAGCTTCGTCGACTTCACTGATCTTGCGGCGGTCGAGGCGGCGATCCGGCCGGAGACCAAGATGCTGTGGGTCGAGACGCCGACCAATCCGCTGCTGCGCATCATCGACCTCGAGGGCGTCGCGGCGCTGGCCAGGCGCAAAGGGATCCTCTCGGTCGCCGACAACACCTTCTCCAGCCCCTATATCCAACGACCGCTGGAGCTCGGCATCGACATCGTGGTCCACTCGACGACCAAATATCTGAACGGCCATTCCGACATGGTCGGCGGCGTCGCTGTCGTCGGCGACAACAAGGATCTCGCCGACCGGCTGAAATTCCTGCAGAACGCCATCGGCGCCATATCGGGTCCGTTCGACAGTTTCCTGGCGCTGCGCGGGCTGAAGACCCTGGCGCTCAGGATGGAGCGCCATTCCGCCAACGGCCTGAAAATCGCGCAATGGCTGGAAGCCCGCAGGGACGTGCGCCGCGTCATCTATCCCGGCCTCGCCAGCCATCCCCAGCACGCCATAGCAGTCCAGCAGATGCATGCCTTCGGCGGCATGATATCAGCCGTGCTCGATCGCGACCTTGCCGGCACGAAACGCTTTCTCGAACGCACGCAGCTGTTCACGCTGGCCGAAAGCCTCGGCGGGGTGGAGAGCCTGATCGAACACCCGGCGCTGATGACGCATGGCTCCATTCCCGCCGGGAAGCGGGCGGAGATCGGCATTTCGGATTCGCTGGTGAGACTGTCGGCGGGCATCGAGGACGGCGACGATCTGATCGCCGACCTGGATCAGGCGCTGGGGGGCTGAGTGGCTCTCGGCACGACCGAGAAGCGTCGGTGGTAGCCTGCACCGCGAGGTTGGGGTTCTTTCACGGACGTCGCGGCATGGATCCTGGGGCGGAGCAGGAGCGAAGCGACGTCGCGGAGACCCTAGGACCCATGCCGCGACATCGACACGCGCCTCAAGGGTGAAGATCAGCAGCCGCATCGAGCAGCGGTCGGCCAAACACCGTTGACCCCAAGCGCCATTCGCCCGAGATGTAGCGCCCATGGCCACGCGCGAACCACCCACAGACGCACCCCTCACCTTCGCGGTGCTGGTGTTTCCCGGCTTTCCGATGATGGCGTTCAGTTCCGTCATCGAGCCGCTGCGCGCCGCCAACATACTGGCGAAGCGGGAATGCTACCGCTGGATCATCGTCGGGGCGACCCAGGGTCCGGTCGAGGCCTCCAACGGCGTCGTCATCCAGCCGGGGTTTTACGCCGAGGCCGCACCCAAGGTCGACCGCATCGTCGTCTGCTCGGGCGGCGATGCCGATCATCTTGTCGCCGAGGACGCGGCGAGCTGGATCCGCCGCAGCCTGCGCGCCGGCGCTCATATCGGCGCAGTGGCGGACGCGGCGTTCTTCCTGGCGCGCGCGGGCCTGCTCGACGGCCATGCCTGCACCTTGCACTGGACCAGCCAGGCCGCCTTCACCGAAGCCTTCCCCAACATCGAGCTTAGACGCGACCTCTATGTCATCGACCGCAAGCGTTTCACTTCGGCCGGCGGCATCGGCAGCCTCGACATGATGCTGGAGATCATCACCCGCGACTACGGCGCCGAGCTTGCCGCCGGGGTCGCCGAGTGGTTCGTGCACAGTCCGTTGCGATCGAGCGTTGACCGCAAGCTGATGCCCTTGCGCCTGCGCACCGGGGTGCGGAACGAGCTGGTGCTGTCGGCCATCGCCATCATGGAGGATGCGGTGGAGGAGCGGCTCGGCATGGCCGAGCTGACCGCGAAGCTCGGCGTGTCGTCCGACAAGCTCGAACGATCCTTCCGCTCCGAACTCGCCATTTCACCCAACGGCTACTACCGGCGGCTGCGGCTGAAGCGCGCCGCCGATCTCTTGGCGCACTCCACGCTCGCGGTACGCGACGTGGCGCTGGCCTGCGGCTTCGCCTCGATGTCGAGCTTTGCCCGGGCTTTTCGCGAGGAGCATGGTCATGCACCGAAGATGGCGCGACGGCATTAGGTTCCTCAGCGCACTTTCAAATGCTGGCGGGACAGCGCCCCCCTCTGTCCTGCCGGACATCTCCCCCTCAAGGGGGGAGATCGGATGTTGTCCGGGCTTTCGCCAATCCTCCGACGTTGAACAAGAAGGCGAGGTTGGCGAAGCTGCCAATCTCCCCACTTGAGGGGGAGATGGCCGGCAGGCCAGAGGGGGGCGCTGTCCCGCCAGCGCTCCATCTTCAGCGGCATCGCGCACAACACACGCGGTTTTCCGCACAATTCCCGCGCCCCGCATGCGCCATGGTCACACCTTGCAACCCACCCAAGGCCGGGCACCCCATGAGCATCGTCGTATTCGACCCCGACAGCACCGAGGACGTCGACTTCAAGGATCGCATGCGCCACCCCGCCGCCGCCGATCCGGCGGGCGGCATGTGGCTGTCTGACACGGAGCCGTCCTTCATCGATGCCGACGCCTTGCGCAAAGGCCGGCTCAACAAACTGCGCGGCTGGATGCGTGAGGCCGGTTATGGCGGCGTGGTGCTGTTCGACCCCTATAACCAGCGTTACGCCACCGGCTCGCGCAACATGTTCGGCTACTTCCTGCGCAACTCGACCCGCTATTTCTTCATTCCGACCGACGGGCCGATCGTGCTGTTCGAATATCCGCAGAGCTACCATGTCTCCATGGTGCTCGACACGATCGACGAGGCGCGTCCGTCCAAGCTTGTCTGGTCTTCCGTGTCGGGCCGCGACGACGAAACCGCCGGCCCGTTCGCCGACGAGATCGCCGAGCTGTTGAAGAAGCATGGCGGTGGCTCGATGAAGCTCGGGCTCGACCGCTGCAGCCACCTGCAGGCGCTGGCGCTGGAAAAGCGCGGCTGCGAGGTCCGGGATTGCCAGGGCGAGATTTTAGCGGTGCGCGCGGTGAAGACGCCTGAAGAGGTGAAATGCCTGCAGGTGTCGATGGCCGGCGCCGAGGCGGCGGTCTATGCGGTGCGCGAGGCGATCAAGCCCGGCGTATCTGAAAACGAGCTGTTCGCCATCATGTATGGCGAGGTCATCCGCCAGGGCGGCGAGTTCATCGAAACCCGGCTGCTGACCTCGGGCCAGCGCACCAACCCGTGGTTCAACGAAGCCAGCGGCCGCAAGATCAGGCCCGGCGAGTTGCTGGCGCTCGATACCGACACGATCGGCTGCTATGGCTACTACTCGGACTTCTCGCGTACCTTCCGCTGCGGGCCGGGCAAGCCGACCCGTTATCAGAAGTCACTCTACCGCATGGCGCACGACCAGGTTCAGCACAACATTTCGATTGTCAAACCCGGCATGGCCTTCCGCGAAATCGCCGAGAAGGCGTGGAAGATTCCGGACCGTTTCGTCGACCAGCGCTACACCTCGGTCATGCACGGTGTCGGCATGCATGGCGAGACACCGTTCATCGCGCATGCCATGGATTACGAGACCTATGGCCGCGACGGCCATATCGTGCCAGGCATGGTGGTGAGCGTGGAAAGCTATATTGGCGAGAAGGGTGGCCGCGAGGGCGTCAAGCTGGAGGACGAGATCCTGATCACCGACACCGGCACCGAGCTTCTGTCGCGCTTTCCCTACGAGGACGAGTTTTTGGAGAAAGAGGTTTGATGCTGGTTGCTCACCTCAGCGACGTATCGCAGCTGAAGAACGAGCGCCTCAGTTGGCGCCCCCCTCTGTCCTGCCGGACATCTCCCCCTCTAGGGGGGAGATCGGCCGCTTCGCTTGCAGCGCTTTTTCCTGCAACGCTGGTGATTGGCGAAAGCACTCCCAACCGCCAATCTCCCCCCTCGAGGGGGAGATGCCCGGCAGGGCAGAGGGGGGCACTGTCCCTCCAGCGTTTGGAAATATCTTGGGGCCCAGGCGCATCCGCATGAAAGCCCCTATCTCGATCAAGCGCGGCACGGTGGCCGCCATCTTCATCGACCTGCAGGAAGAGCACCGGCAGGACCCGCGCTATCTCGTCGAGGGCTACGAAAAAATCCTCGCCAATGTGCAGCGCCTGCAGGCGGCGGCGCGGCAAAACCAAGTGCCGCTCCATCACTGGGCCTATATTGTCGATCTCGACAGCCAGGACCGGCCCTTTCATCCGGTCGGCGAAGACGGCAAGTCGGCCTTTTCCGACAAGAGCGACCCGCTGATCGAAATCTGCCGCGAGGTGGCGCCGGCGGATGGCGAGGCGCTGCTGATCAAGGCGGAGGCCAGCGCCTTCCGCTCCGGTCCGGCTGGCGACCGGCTCAAGGCTTCCGGCATCGAATGGCTGGTCGTCGCTGGCGTGTGGACCGAGGCCTGCATCGACGCGTCGGTCAAGGACGCGGTGGCGAAGGGCTTTCGCGTGCTTTTGGTCAAGGATGCCTGCGGCAGCGGCAGCGCGGCCATGCACCAGACCGCCATTCTCAACCTTGCCAACCGGCTCTATGGCGGCGCGGTCACCGATACGGAAGGCGCCTGCCGGCTGCTGGCCGGCGAGACGGTCACCGTCTGGCAGGTCGAGGGCTCGGTGCCGCTGCGCTTCACCTTTGAAAACGCCGCCCTTCTCTATGCCGAGCTTTGACGTGCCCCTCGGACCGAGATGACCAGCCGCGGCAAATACGGACCTTGGCTCGACCCGGCGCTCTGGGCCTATATCGACAGCGTCAACGCCTGGTACCCGCCCGAGATCGCCGGCCTGCCGGTCGACAAGCAGCGCGCGGTCTATGCCAGGATGTGCCGGGCTTTCGACCAGGGCCGTCCGCCCGGGGTCAAGGCCAGCGACAGCCTGATCGCCGCTTCGAAGCATGGCATCCCGGTCCGCCGCTACCGGCTCGCAGGCGCGGCGCCGCGTGCGACGGTGCTCTATTTCCACGGCGGCGGTTTCATCCTCGGCGGGCTCGAAAGCCATGACGACATCTGCGCCGAAATCTGCGCCGGCACCGGCTTCGACGTGCTGTCGATCGACTACCGGCTGGCACCCGAGCACCTTCACCCCGCCGCCTTCGACGATACGCTGGCGGCTTTCGAATGGGCGGCTGCAAGCAGCAACCTGCCGCTCGTGCTCTGCGGCGAAAGTGCTGGCGGCAGCCTGGCGGCGGCGGTGGCACAGGCCACGCGTCACCATCCGCGCGCCGCGATCGGCCAGGTGCTGATCTATCCCGATCTCGGCGGCAACGAGACAATGGGCTCCTATGTCGAACACGCTGACGCGCCGCTGCTGTCGACAAGCGACGCCGCCTTCTACCGCGACGTCAGGTCAGCCAGGAAGCAATCGCCCGACGATCCGACCTTCTCGCCCTTGCGCGACCGCGATTTTTCCGGCCTGCCGCCGACGGTGATCATCACGGCCGAATGCGACCCGCTGTCGTCGGATGGCGAGGCCTATCGCGACCGTATCCTGGAGGCCGGCGGCAAGGCCTGGTGGCATGAGGAGCCGCGCCTCGTGCACAGTTTCCTGCGCGCCCGCACGACCGTGCCGGCCGCGGCGGAAGCCTTTGCACGCATCATCGCGGCGGTCGCCGCGCTGGGCCGGGGAGAGTGGCCCTACTGAGGCCGCTTCTCGGATGGCTCTATGAGGACAGCGCCTGGGCTGCTTCCTGGGGAGAGGCTTTCAGCCATAGCGCCTTTTCGCCGAGCGTGGCGACCATGGCTGCATGCGCCGCGCGCTCTGCTTCGGTCAGCCGTGGCACGAGCGGAGCCGGTCGTTCGGCGACAATGATTTCGATCTGGCGGACATTGTCGCCGCCTTGGGCCGGTGCGCTTGCGCTGTCGAGGATCAGCGCCGCCTGCTTGCCGCCGATCAGCTCGATATAGACCTCGGCCAGCAATTCGGAATCGAGCAGGGCGCCGTGCTTGGTGCGCTTCGTGTTGTCGATGCCGTAGCGCCGGCACAGCGCGTCGAGCGAATTGGGACCCATCGGGTGCTTGCGGCGCGCCAGGGCCAGCGTGTCGACGACAAGCCCGTTATCAACGGGGGGGTGGCCGAGCCGGCCGAATTCGACATTGAGGAAGCCGATATCGAACGTGGCGTTGTGGGCAACCAGCTTGGCGCCTTCCGTGAACTTCAGCCATTCCTCGGCGATTTCGGCGAAGCTCGGCTTGCCCGCGAGGTCGGCCGCGCTGATGCCGTGCACGGACTGCGCCTCGGCGTGGATCGCACGGCCTTGCGGGTTGATATAGTGATGGAAGGTCCTGCCGGTCGGAAAACGATTGACCAGCTCGACGCCGCCAAGCTCGATCACGCGGTCGTCGCGCGAATCGAGGCCGGTGGTTTCCGTATCGAAAATGATCTCACGCATCGAATCAGGTCGCTCCTGGAAGCAGAATCGTCAGACCGGAACAAAATGGCAATGGGCAATGCCTCTTTTTCCTTCTCCCCTTGTGGGAGAAGGTGGATCGGCGCGCAGCGTCGAGACGGTTGAGGGGTGGGTGACGGAGTGCCGTCGGTGCCAAGCTGGAGCACCCCTCATCCGACCTCGCTTCGCGAGGCCACCTTCTCCCACAAGGGGAGAAGGGAAGGGATCAGCGGCCAGACCCCCCCTTGATTTCGGCAACAATCGCCGCGACCGCGGCACGCGCGGCCTCCAGCCCCTGGCCGGTGTCGATGACGAAATCGGCCAGCCTTCGCTTTTCGGCATCCGGCACCTGCTTGGCCAGGATAGACGCCAGTTTTTCCTCGCTCATGCCTGGCCGCGCCAGCACGCGCTGGCGCTGGACTTCGGCCGGCGCGGTGACGACGACGACCTTGTCGACCCGGCCACGGCCGCCGGTTTCGAACAGCAGCGGGATGTCGAGGACCGCGATCGATTCGCCCGCGTTACGATGCCCGGCCAGAAAGGCATCGGCATCGGCGCGGACCAGCGGATGGATGATGGCCTCGAGCTTTTTCAAGGCCGCCGCATCGCTGAACACACGGGCGGCGAGTTTTGCGCGGTCGACGCTTCCGCCAACGGTGGTGCCGGGAAAGGCGGCCTCGACCAAGGAGGCCGCCTTGCCGGCATAGAGGCGATGCACCGTCTCGTCGGAATCATGCACCGGCACGCCGGCCTCGGCGAACATCTTGGCCGTCGTCGACTTGCCCATGCCGATCGAGCCGGTGAGGCCGAGCACGATCATTTCGACACCGGAGATTTGGGCACCAGATCGGCAACGATGAGCGCGCGGAGCTCAGCGGTAACCTTCGGCCTGACGCCGAACCAGCGCTCGAAGCCGGGCACCGCCTGGTTGAGCAGCATGCCGAGCCCGTCGACCGTCTTCAGCCCCCGTGCCCGTGCGGCGGCGAGCAGCGGGGTCTCGAGTGGCACGTAGACGATGTCGTTGACCACGGCATGGTCGGGCAGCAGCGTGGGGTCGGCGGGCAGACCCTCATTGCCCTGCATGCCCAACGCGGTGGTGTTGACCAGCAGTCCGGCGTCGCCCAACAATTCGGCGGTCGCGGCCATTTCGTGCGCCGAAACGCCGGCGCCAAAGCGGTCGCGCAATTCAATTGCCCGGGCAAGCGTACGGTTGACGATGCGGATATCACCGACGCCGCGCTCTTTCAACGCGTGGACAACGGCACGGGAAGCGCCGCCGGCACCCAGCACCACGGCCGGGCCATTGGCCGCCCAGCCCGCGGCGTAATCGTCGAGATTGGCGGCAAAGCCATGGCCGTCGGTGTTGCCGCCCCACAAAGTGCCGTCCTCGAGCCATAGCGTATTGACGGCGCCGATCTCGTCCGCCGCATGGTCGCGGCGCGCGACCCGGGCAAAGGCCGCCTCCTTGTGCGGGATGGTGACGTTGCCGCCGCGATAGCCGTTGGCCTGCATGCTCGCCAGGAAATCGGCGAAATCCCTCGGCGCCACGTCGATCGCCTGGTAGCTGCCGTCAATGCCGTGCTTGGCCAGCCAGTGGCCGTGGATCATCGGCGAGCGCGAATGTTTAATCGGATGGCCGGTGACGAAGGCCTTTATCATTGCCTCAGCCATCGATGGCTCCCAAGGTACGGAGTTCCGCCAGCAACGGCAGCAGTGGCAGGCCGACAATGGTAAAATGGTCGCCTTCGATTTTTTCGAACAGCTGGACGCCTTCGCCTTCGATTTGATACGCGCCGACGCTCGACAAGGCCTTGGCGCCCACCCTGGCGAGATGCCGGCCGATGAAGGCGGGGTCGAGCTTGCGCATGGTCATCGAGGCGATGCCGACATGGCGCCACAGCACCTTGCCGTCGCGCACCAGCACTGCGGCGCTGTTGAGCTGATGGGTCCTGCCCGACAGCGCCAGGAGATGGCGGCGCGCGCCCTCCATGTCGGCGGGCTTGTGGAACACCTCGTCGCCCAAGGACAGCGTCTGGTCGCAGCCGAGCACCAGCGCGCCGGGCCGGCGCTCGCTGACTTCGGTGGCCTTGGCTTCGGCGAGCACCAGGGCGACGTCCACGGGCGAGGCGCCGCTGTCCTGCAAAGGGGCTTCCAGCGCCCGCTCGTCCAGCGTCGCGGGAACCGCCTCGATGTCGACGCCGGCATCGACCAGCATAGCCTTGCGGAACGGGCTGCCCGAAGCGAGGATGATTTTTTCTGTCATGCTGACTCACCAGGGTTGGTGTTCCGTCGCGCACCCCTCATCCGTCCGAGCTGCGCTCGGCCACCTTCTCCCACAAGAGGAGAAGGGAAGTCCTGCGCGGGCGCCGCTGCAAATCGCCACCTGGCGGTATTTGCGGATACGATGGCGCCGCGTTCTTCCTTCTCCCCTTGTGGGAGAAGGTGGCCTCGCGAAGCGAGGTCGGATGAGGGGTGCGCTACGGGATGCTCACTGCTCTCGTCTGCCCTAGCGCGTCTTTCCCCGCAGGGCAACGATCGCCGCCGCCGTCTCCTCGATCGAACGGCGGCTGACGTCGATCATCGGCCAGCCATGGCGGATGCAGATCTGGCGGGCATAGGCGAGCTCCTCGTTGATGGCGGCGCGGTCGACATAGTCGGTCGGCACGTAGCTGCTCGAATTGCCAAGGATGCGGTTCTGGCGCACATGCGATATGCGCTCTGCAGTGGCGATCAATCCGACGATCAGCGGCGTCCTGGCGTTGACCAGGCTTTCGGGCACCGGCACGCCGAGCACGATCGGGATGTTGGCGGTCTTGATGCCGCGGTTGGCGAGATAGATGCTGGTCGGCGTCTTCGAGGTGCGCGAAATGCCGATCAGCACGACATCGGCGTCATCCATGTTTCCCGGCAGCTGGCCGTCATCATGGTCCATGGTGAAGTTGAGCGCATCGATGCGCCGGAAGTATTCGGCGTCGAGAACATGCTGGGCGCCGACGCGGCGGCCGGCCGGCGTTCCGAGATAGGACTGGAAGACGGTCAGCACGGGCTCCAGCACGGACACGCAAGGCAGGCCCATGGCCGCGCAGCGTTCGTCGATGCCGTGCGCCAGCTTCTGGTCGACCACCGTATAGAGGATGATGCCCGGCTCCTCCTCTATGTCCTCGAACACCTTGGCTATCTGCTTTTCGGTGCGGATGAGCGGGTAGATGTGTTCGATGGCGCGCGCATCCTTGTACTGCGCCGAAGCGGCGCGGCCGGCGGCGAGCAGCGTTTCCCCCGTGGCGTCGGAAATCAGATGCAGGTGGAAGAAGCTCTGGGGTTTGTTCACAGGGGTCACCTGGGGCTGTGGGCGGATGTGGATAAGATCGAACGGGCAGGCATGCCGGCGAACGGCGACTGTATCAGATGCCGGTTTGTCCACAATTCGATGCGCTGTCAGCTTCGCCGGACGGTTGGGGACAAGTCCGTGGACGAAGCGCTTTGCCTTTCGTTCGTCCACAGTGCAGGTCTCGAGGGCGGTCGATCTAGCGCATTGACTCCCCTGCGAGATTCCTGATTGTCCCCAGAACCCTGCAAACCGCGATCGGCAGTGCGCGACAATATGCTTGCTGGCGTTTTGGCGGCCAAAGCGGGACAGGTGACAACCACCACAACCAACAGACTCTTAGAATCAGAAGACTCTTTTAAAATAAGATATTTGATTAAGAGGAAGCCGGGAGAGGCGAGCGCTCGATGCCTGCAAGACGGATCATGCTGGATGTCCTGAAGGGCAAGACGGTGTTTCCTCCTCCGCTCTGGATGATGCGCCAGGCCGGGCGCTATCTGCCGGAATATCGTGAGACGCGAAGGCGTGCCGGTTCGTTCCTTGATCTCTGCTACGACCCCGACCTTGCCGTCGAAGTGACGCTGCAGCCGATCGAGCGTTTCGGCTTCGACGCTTCGATCGTGTTCTCGGACATCCTTGTCGTTCCCCATGCGCTTGGCCGCGACGTGCGCTTCGAGGAAGGGCGCGGACCGCTGCTGACACCAATTTCAGCGGCGGAGATACCGGCGCTGGGAAGCGACATGTTTCACGTGAATCTCGAACCGGTCTACGAGACGCTTCGCCGGCTGCGGGCGAAATTGCCCGACGAGACGACGCTGATCGGCTTTTGCGGCGCGCCTTGGACGGTGGCGACCTATATGATCGCCGGCCACGGTACGCCGGACCAGGCGCCGGCGCGGCTGTTCGCCTACCGCGAGCCGGCGGCGTTTCGACAGCTGCTGAAAGTGCTCGCCGACCATTCGGCTTCCTACCTGATCCGCCAGATCGAGGCCGGCGCGGACGTCGTGCAGATATTCGATTCCTGGTCGGGGGTGCTCGACGATGCTACATTCGAACAGTTCTGCGTCGAGCCGGTCGCAGAGGTCGTCAGGCAAGTTCGGGCCGTCCATCCCGACGTGCCGATCATCGGGTTTCCCAAGGGCGCCGGAGCCCGCTACCAGAGTTATCGCTCGAAGACCGGGGTGACGGGGCTGGGCATCGACTGGACGGTGCCGCTCGAGGCAGCGAAGGCGTTGCAGCGGCAGGGAGCCGTCCAGGGCAATCTCGATCCGTTGCGGCTGGTCGCCGGTGGCCAGGCGCTGTCCGACGGCGTCGCGGCGATCCTTCGGGCGTTGGGAGACGGGCCGCTGATCTTTAATCTCGGCCACGGCATCACGCCCGACACGCCGGTGGCGCATGTCGAGGCGATGGTGAAACAGGTGCGGAGCGCGGCACGCTGATGACTGACAGAGGCAACACCAATAGCACCGGCCAGGCGATGAAGCGCATGGTCATTGGTATCGCTGTCATGATCGTTCTCACCGCGCTTTTGTTTTTCTTCGCACCGGAAAGCTTCTACCCCTGGGCAAAGGCGATCCATATCCTCGCCGTCATCTCCTGGATGGCCGGAATGCTTTATCTGCCGCGCCTGTTTGTCTATCACGTCGACGCGGAGAAGGGCTCCGTTCAATCCGAGACGTTCAAGGTGATGGAGCGGCGTCTGCTGCGCGGCATCATCAATCCGGCGATGATCCTCACCTGGGTGTTCGGGCTGTGGCTGGCCTGGAAAATCTTTGCGTTCCAGGGCGGCTGGCTGCATGCCAAGATCGGCCTGGTGCTGATCTTGTCTGGCATTCACGGCTATCTGGCCGCCGCGGTGCGCAAATTCGCCGAGGACCGCAACGAAAAACCGGCAAGGCACTGGCGGATCGTCAACGAGATCCCCACATTGCTGATGATCGCAATCGTGATCCTGGTCGTCGTGAAGCCCTTCTGAGGCTTCATCGGACCCGCTCAAAAGGCGGCTTGCTCTTTCAGCCGACCGACGATACAAGACGGGTCTTCCTTCCCGTCATGCGCCGCCCGTCATTGCTTTCGGCCGCGCCCGGCATTTGTCGCATCCCGCCGATCTTTTCCCCAAAGCCTACCCAGAGTCCGTCTAATGCAAGAAATGAAACTCACCGAGTTCAAGAACAAGAAGCCGCCAGAGCTGATCGCTTATGCCGAATCGCTCGAGGTCGAGAACGCCAGCGTCATGCGCAAGCAGGAGCTGATGTTCGCGATCCTGAAGAAGCTCGCCGCCCAGGACATCGAAATCATCGGTGACGGTGTGGTCGAGGTGCTGCAGGACGGCTTCGGCTTCCTGCGCTCCGCCAATGCCAACTATCTGCCGGGTCCCGACGACATCTACATCTCGCCGTCGCAGATCCGGCGCTTTTCGCTGAAGACCGGCGATACGGTCGAAGGACCGATCCGCAGCCCGAAGGAGGGCGAGCGCTATTTCGCACTGCTCAAGGTCAACACGATCAATTTCGACGATCCCGAAAAGATCCGCCACAAGATCCACTTCGACAATCTGACGCCGCTCTATCCGACCTCGCGGCTGAAGATGGAGGTCGACAATCCGCCCAGCAAGGACATATCGCCTCGCGTGATCGACCTGGTGGCGCCGATCGGCAAGGGTCAGCGCGCGCTGATCAACGCACAGCCGCGTACCGGCAAGACGGTGCTTTTGCAGAACATCGCGCACTCGATCACGGCCAATCATCCGGAATGCTATCTGATCGTGCTTCTGATCGACGAGCGTCCGGAAGAAGTGACCGACATGCAGCGCTCGGTGAAGGGCGAAGTGATCTCCTCGACCTTCGACGAACCGGCGGTGCGCCACGTCCAGGTCGCCGAAATGGTCATCGAGAAGGCCAAGCGCCTTGTCGAGCACGGCCGTGATGTGGTGATCCTGCTGGATTCCATCACGCGCCTCGGCCGCGCCTACAACACCGTCGTGCCGTCATCCGGCAAGGTGCTGACCGGCGGTGTCGACGCCAACGCGCTGCAGCGCCCGAAGCGCTTCTTCGGCGCGGCCCGCAACATCGAGGAAGGCGGCTCGCTCACCATCATCGCCACGGCGCTGATCGACACCGGCAGCCGCATGGACGAAGTCATCTTCGAAGAGTTCAAGGGCACCGGTAACTGCGAAATCCAGCTCGACCGCAAGGTGGCCGACAAGCGCATCTATCCGGCCATCGACATCCTCAAGTCCGGCACCCGCAAGGAAGACCTGCTGGTGTCGCGTCAGGACCTGCAGAAGATCTTCGTACTGCGCCGTATCCTGGCGCCGATGGGAACCACCGACGCGATCGAGTTCCTGATCGACAAGCTGAAGCAGACCAAGACCAACGGCGATTTCTTCGATTCGATGAATACATAATCGAAGCGAGGCGGGCTTTCTCTTCGTCATCCTCGGGCTTGACCCGAGGATCCAGCCCGTGACGTTCTATGGTCCGCGGTGCGTCGCGTCGCTGCTTGCTGCGCCATAGGATGACGAACTGCGCAACAACCCATCCAGCTCATCGGGATCCGCAACCACCGGCAGGCAGACCTGGCCGGTGCACAGCCAGGCGCCGCGCCGGTTGGTCGGCGGCAGAATTCCGCCGGGCAACAAGGGTCGATTCGCCGCCGTACCGATCGGCACGACAATGTCGACGCGGCGGGGATCAGGGTTTCGATTAACGACCGGAACGAGTTTTTGATCTTCCGGGTCGTCGACGACGACCAGTTTCAGCGGTTCGATGGCAAGCGCGCAGGCATTGACGATGCCCGCCTGGCCATAGGCCTGGTGCGCGGCTCGGCCGGCGGCGTGCTCGGCGGTTTTCCACGCCTTCTCCTGCAAATCGAGATTGCCGGTGACGGAGGCGAGCCGCACCTGCGCCTCGATGATCTGGCTCGTGGCTGACGGAATGGCCTCGTCGACGTCGCCCCTGATGTGGATCGGCACATCGGTGCTGTCCGAGGCGGTCAGATAGTAGCCGGTGCCTTGCGCGTCGGCGTGCCAATGGTCGAGCTGTTCGAGGAACCGGCTGGCCTTGTCGACATAGTTCCAATCGCCCGTGGCTTCGAACAGCGAGATGGCCGCGTTGGTCATGGCGGCATAGTCGCTCGACAAAGCGGGAAACAATTTCCGGATACCAAGCATGGAATGCGGCAAGCGATTGTCGCGGCTGGCGACGCTGATATGGGCAAAGGCCTTTGCCGCGGCCTCGATCCAATCCGGCCGTGCCAGCGAGCGGCCGGCCTCGGCGAGTGCCGCGATCATCAGGCCGTTCCAGTCGGTAAGGGTCTTCGCGTCCAGGCCAGGCCTGACGCGTTCTTCCCGGGCGGCAAGAAGCCTTGCCTTGAGCGGCACCAGTTGTTCGCGGTCGGTCACACCAAGCGCTTGCTGGGAGAGGGTTTGATGGACAACCGGCTTGCCCTCCCAGCCGGGTGGGCTGGAAAGCGTGAAGTACTTGAAAAACAACGCTGAATCATCGCCAAGGACAGATTCGATCTCTTCCCTGCTCCAGGTGTAGAACAGGCCCTCCTCGCCCTCGCTGTCGGCGTCGAGACTGGCGGCAAAGGCGCCGCCATCGACGCGCATTTCGCGCAGCAGCCAGTCGACCGTGTCTTCGATTCGTACCCGGAACAAATCATTGCCGGTCACCGCAAGCGCCCAATTGCAGAAGCGGATGAGCTGGGCGTTGTCGTAGAGCATCTTCTCGAAATGCGGCACCAGCCATTCGGCGTCCGTCGAGTAGCGGCTGAGGCCGCCGCCGATGTGATCTTGGATGCCGCCGCTCAGCATATGTTCGAGGCCGATGAGCACGTCGTCGCGATGCGCGGCATTGCCGTCGCGCAGCCAGGACAGCCACAGCGTTTGCATGAACGGCGCGTTCGGGAATTTCGGCGCGCCGGCGAGGCCGCCGCGATCGCGGTCGATCATGCCGCTGACGCGGCCGGCGAGGTCGGACAGCGTATCGCGATCGAGAAGCGCCTTGGAATGCGTGGCGGAGAGCCGCGCCTCGACGTGGGAGGTCAGGCCGTCGGCGCTCTGGTGCAGGCTCGCCCTCTTCTCGCGCCAGGCCTTGTCGACCGCTTCCATCACCTGGATGAACCCCGGCCGGCCATAGCGCGGCTCGCGCGGGAAATAGGTGCCGCCCCAGAACGGTTTGCCATCGGGCGTCAGGAACATGGTCAGCGGCCAGCCGCCTTGCTCGCCCATCGAGGACAGTGCGGCCATATAGATCTGGTCGATGTCGGGGCGCTCCTCGCGGTCGACCTTGATATTGACGAACAGACGGTTCATGACGGCGGCAACGTCGTCGTTCTCGAAGCTTTCATGGGCCATGACATGGCACCAATGACAGGCGGCGTAACCGACGGAGAGCAGGATAGGCCTGTCCAGCGCCTTTGCCTCTTCCAGCGATGCCGGTGACCATCCCCGCCAATGTACGGGATTGCCGCTGTGCTGCTGCAGATAGGGGCTGGCCTCGTCGGCAAGCAGGTTTTGCGCGGGCAATGTCACAATGGCCAACTTTCGAGGCACTCGGGATGGGTGATGACACGATAGCTAGGGCGGTTCGGTAGAGCGGGCAAATGATTTCAGGCGATTCGATCGTGGCGTTGTCGAGCGGCCGGCTTCCGGCCGGGGTCGCCGTGCTGCGGATATCCGGCCCACGGACTCGATTCGTTCTCGAAACGATCGCCGGTGGCATGGTTAAGGAGCGCACGGCGGTGCTGCGCAAGCTCAAGGCTCCGGATGGAACGGTTCTCGACACCGGGCTGGTTGTCTTCTTCTCCGGGCCGGCCAGCTTCACCGGCGAGGACGTCGCCGAGTTCCATGTTCATGGCGGCCGCGCCGTGGTGGCCAGAATGTTGGAGACAATTGCTGGATTTGACGGCGTCAGGCACGCGGAACCCGGAGAATTCACGCGCCGCGCCTTTCTCAACGGCAAGGTCGACCTCGTCGAGACCGAGGCGCTGGCGGATCTCGTCAACGCCGAGACCGAAGCGCAACGGCGCTTCGCCGTCCAGAATGCCGAGGGCGCGCAGAGTGAGCTTTATCTCGGCTGGCGTCGGCGCCTGATCCATGCGCGGGCGATGATCGAAGCCGAGATCGATTTTGCCGACGAGGATGATGTGCCGGGTTCCGTTTCGGATGCGGTCTGGTCCGACGTTCGGTCGATGACATCGGAGATCGCCCGGCACATTGCCGGATTCCACGCCGCCGAAGTCATCCGCGACGGCTTCGAAGTCGTCATTCTCGGCGCGCCCAATGCCGGCAAGTCCAGCCTGTTCAACGCCTTGGCGCGCCGCGATGCGGCTATTGTAACGGATGAACCCGGCACCACCCGCGACCTGCTGGAGGTCGTTCTCGATCTCCAAGGTCTGCGTGTCAGGTTGACCGACACGGCGGGGTTGCGGGAAGCGCCCGGCAAAATCGAGGCGATCGGCATCGAGAAGGCGAAAGCCAAGGCGGATCGCGCCGATCTCTTGCTGTTGCTCGAGGACGCCGCGGACCCCAAGGACGCCGGTACGATGCCGATGTCGACGCCGGCATTGCGCGTCGGCACCAAGCTCGACTTGCTTAATGGGGCTTACGATGCGGCCCGGCGCTACGAGTTTGGCATATCGGTGGTGGAAGGGACGGGTGTGGATGAATTGCTGGCGGAGATCGGGCACCGCGCCACTCAGGCGGCCGGCGGTGCCGGCGATGTGCTGCCGTCACGGCTGCGTCATGTCGAGTTGCTCGGCGCGGCGAACCGGCATCTGCATCGCGCCGCCGATGACGAGACGCCACAGGAGCTACGCGCTGAAGAGCTGCGTCTGGCAGCGGACCACCTGGGTCGTATCGTGGGCGCGGTCGACGTCGAAGACTTGCTCGACGTGATCTTTTCCCAGTTCTGCATCGGGAAATGACTCACGTGAAACACGCATGGTCACTGGCAGGGGCTCCGATTGACTCACGTGAAACATCGTGGGGCGTGATTCACGTGAAACGCGGACAGAAGCAGGGTTTCCCTGTTTCACGTGAAACGTCGCGCGGAAGTTTTCTTGACAGTCCCGTCTCGCGGGGACATGTGTCGCTGATCTCTTTTGAGTCCGGGACTTATGTAAGATGACCGATCACTATGATGTGGTTGTGGTGGGCGGCGGCCATGCGGGTTGCGAGGCGGCCAGCGCCGCGGCGCGCGCCGGCGCCAGCACCGCGCTGGTGACGCTCCGTTTCGACACGATCGGTGTAATGTCGTGTAACCCTGCCATCGGCGGGCTGGGCAAAGGGCACCTTGTGCGCGAGATCGACGCCATGGACGGGCTGATGGGCCGCGTGGCGGACGCCGCCGGCATCCAGTTTCGGCTGCTCAACCGTCGCAAGGGCCCTGCGGTGCGCGGGCCACGCACACAGGCCGACAGGAAACTCTATCGCCTTGCCATGCAGGAAGCGATTCGGCAGCAGAACGATCTCAGGGTTGTCGAGGGCGAAGTTCTCGACTTTGAGATTTCCGATGGGAAGATAGCAGCGGTTCTCCTGGCGGACGGCCGCCGGCTTGCCTGCGGCGCGGTGGTGCTGACCACAGGAACCTTCCTGCGCGGGCTCATTCACATCGGCGAAAAGAAGATTGTCGCCGGCCGCATGAACGAGAAGGCCAGCATGGGACTGTCGGCGACAATGGACCGCGCTGGTTTCAGGCTCGGGCGGCTCAAGACAGGCACGCCGCCGCGCCTGGACGGGCGGACGATCGACTGGGCTTCGCTGGAAAGCCAGGCGGCGGACGAGAACCCGGTGCCGTTCTCGCTGATGACCGACCGCATCGTGACGCCGCAGATCGATTGCGGCATTACGCGCACGACCACGGCCACGCATGAGTTGATTCGCGCCAATCTTGGCCGTTCGGCGATGTATTCCGGCTCGATCGAAGGCGTTGGGCCGCGTTATTGCCCGTCGATCGAGGACAAGATCGTCAAGTTCGGCGACCGCGACGGGCACCAAATCTTTCTCGAACCGGAAGGGCTCGACGACTACACGGTCTATCCCAATGGTATTTCGACCTCGCTGCCGGAAGATGTTCAGCTGGAAATCCTGAAGACCATTCCGGGGCTGGAGCGCGCCGTCATGCTGCAGCCGGGCTATGCCATCGAATATGATCATGTCGATCCGCGCGAACTGCATCAGACGCTGGAGACCAAGCGCGTTGCCGGGCTTTTTCTCGCCGGGCAGATCAACGGCACGACCGGCTATGAAGAGGCCGCCGGGCAGGGCCTGCTCGCCGGCCTCAACGCAGCGCGCCGCGCCGCGGGCGGCGAACAGGTCGTGCTCAGCCGCACCCAGGCCTATATCGGCGTAATGGTCGACGATTTGACCAGTCGCGGCATCAGCGAGCCTTACCGGATGTTCACCTCGCGGGCCGAGTTCCGGCTGTCGCTGCGCGCCGACAACGCCGATGAGCGGCTGACGCCATTGGCGCAGACGCTGGGGATCGCTTCGGCGCGGCGGCTGCAGCGCTATGGCGATGTCGCGCGGCGGCTCGATCAGGCGCGCCAACTGGCGCTTTCGCTGACCATGACGCCGAACGAGGCGGCGCGGCACGGCCTTGAGATCAATCGTGACGGCGTGCGCCGGTCCGGCTTTGAATTGCTGGCTTATCCCGGTGTCGATATTGCCTGGCTAAGCCGGGTCGAGCCTAGATTTGGCGACATCGACGCCAGGACCGCGGAGCGCCTCGAAACGGAAGCGAAATATTCGGTCTATCTTGACCGCCAGAGCACGGATGTCGCGCAGATACGGCATGAGGAGAGCCGGCTGATCCCGGACGCCATTGATTTCGCCGGCGTGCCCGGCCTGTCCAATGAATTGAAGCAGAAGATGCAGGCGCGGCGGCCGCGCTCCGTCGCGGATGCACAGCGCATGGAGGGCATGACGCCCGCGGCGCTGGCGATCATTGTCGCGCATGTCCGTCATTGGGAAACCGCGCAGAGGGGGGAAACCGCGCAGAAGGGGGAAACCGCACAGAAGGGGGAAACCGCTGAAAAGGCCGAGCAGAGGGACGTTGCGTGAGGTCTTTCTCCCGCGAGCGTCTGCAGGAGGTCGCCGGTCCGGTTTCACGTGAAACATTCGATCGCCTGGTGGCGTTCGAAGAAATGTTCCAGAAATGGAACCGCAGCATCAATCTCGTCGCGCAATCGACCTCCGGTGATGTCTGGCAACGCCACATCCTGGACAGTGCGCAGCTCGCACGGATAGAGCCCGAAGCCACGCATTGGGTCGATATTGGTTCCGGCGGCGGATTTCCCGGGCTTGTCATGGCCTTTCTGCTCGCCGAGCGCCCGGGGGCCAGCATCGATTTGGTCGAAAGCAACCGCAAGAAGGCCTCGTTCCTGCAGACCGTCATCGGTCAGTTCGGCTTGCCGGCGCGGGTCGTGGCGCGCCGCATCGAGGACAGCCATGTGCTTGTTTCGAAGCCGCAAATCGTCACGGCGCGGGCGCTGGCCCCGCTTTCGGTCCTGCTGGACCTGACCGCGCCATGGCTGACCTCGGGGGCGCGCGCGCTGTTCCACAAAGGCCGGGATTACCGCGCCGAAGTGCAAGAAAGCGTTAACCGGTGGACTTTCGATCTGGTAGAACATCCAAGCGTGACCGACGCCAGCGGCGTCATCCTCGAATTGTCCAATGTGCGACCTGTCTGAACCGAGACCGGTCTGATTATTCGGCGACCCAAAGATGAATTTCTGGCATAAACCCATGATGAAGAACGGCCCTCGAATCATCACCGTAGCCAACCAGAAGGGCGGTGTCGGCAAGACCACGACCGCCATCAACCTGGCCACCGCGCTGGCGGCAATCGGCGAAAAAGTGCTGATCGTCGATCTCGATCCGCAAGGCAATGCCAGCACCGGCCTCGGCATCGACCGCAAGGACCGGACGGTCTCCTCCTATGATGTGCTGACCGGCGAACTGGAGCTGGAGGCCGCCGCCATTCCGACCGCGGTGCCCGGCCTGTCGATCGTGCCCTCGACGCTCGACCTGCTCGGCATCGAGATGGAGATCGCCTCGGCGCCGGACCGGGTGCTCAAACTGCGCAATGCACTGCGCGCGGCGACCGAGCGCGGAGCGCCCTTCGGCTATGTGCTGATCGATTGCCCGCCCTCGCTCAATCTTCTGACTTTGAATTCAATGGCGGCAGCCGATTCCGTTCTCGTGCCGCTGCAATGCGAGTTCTTCGCGTTGGAGGGTCTCAGCCAGCTGCTTGAAACGGTCGAGCAGGTGCGTCGCTCGATCAATCCGGATCTCACCATCCAGGGCATCGTGCTGACCATGTATGACGGCCGCAACAATCTCGCCAACCAGGTGGTGCAGGATGTGCGCGAGCATATGGGCGACAAGGTCTATGAGACCATCATTCCGCGCAATGTGCGGGTGTCGGAGGCGCCGTCCTATGGCAAGCCGGCGATCCTCTACGACCTGAAATGCTCCGGCAGCCAGGCCTATCTGCAACTGGCCTCCGAAGTGATCCGCCGCGAGCGTAAATTGCGCGCCGCTTGATTAGGTCGGCCGCATAATCAACAGCCGATTCGATACCGAAACGATCTGAAATAGACGTGGAATAAAGATGAGCGAAGATCTCTCGAGGAAAAGACTGGGACGCGGACTGGCGGCACTGATCGGCGAGATCGATCGTCCGGCCGCACCGGAAAAGCCCGGCATGAGCGCCGACGGCAAGGTGCCGATCGAGTTTCTCAGCCCAAACCCGAGAAATCCGCGCCGGCATTTTGGCGATGCCGAATTGACCGACCTCGCCCAGTCGATCCGCGAGCATGGCGTGGTACAGCCGGTCGTGGCGCGGCCGTCGCCGACGCAGGCGGGCCGCTACGAGCTCATCGCCGGCGAGCGGCGCTGGCGTGCGGCGCAGCGTGCCGGGCTGACCGAGATCCCGGTCATCATCCGCGAAGTCAACGACCGCACGGCGCTGGAACTGGCGATCATCGAGAACGTCCAGCGCGCCGACCTCAATCCGGTCGAAGAGGCACAGGGTTACCAGCAGCTCATCGACGACCATGGCTACACTCAAGCCGATCTCGGCCAGGTGATCGGCAAGAGCCGCAGTCATGTCGCCAACACCTTGAGATTGTTGAAGCTGCCCGACGTGATCCGCGACATGCTGGTCGACGGCGCACTGTCGGCCGGGCATGCCCGCACGCTGGTCACGGCGGAGGATCCGGCCGGCCTTGCCAAGCGCATTGTCGAGGAGGGTCTTTCCGTGCGCCAGGCCGAGGCGCTGGCGCAGATGCCGGCCGGCACCAGTTCCAACGGCACCAAACCTGCCGCGCCGGCCGTCGAAAAGGACGCCGATACGCTGGCCCTGGAGAAGCTGCTGACCGATACGACCGGCATGATCGTCACTGTCGACCACAAGGGCAAGGGTGGTGTGCTGCGGGTTGCGTATCGAAGCCTGGAACAGCTGGACGAGCTGTGCAGGCGGTTGAAGCAGGATTAGAGCAGTCCAGCGATTGATAGGCTGGTATTTAGCCGGCGAATGTTTCGCGCAATCTTCCCTTCTCCCCTTGTGGGAGAAGGTGGATCGGCGCGCAGCGCCGAGACGGATGAGGGGTGTTCCAGCGGAGTGCGACGCTGGTTTTGATGCAGCCGATTGGTATGAGGACGCGCCAAGCTGGAGCACCCCTCATCCGACCTCGCTTCGCGAGGCCACCTTCTCCCACAAGGGGAGAAGGAAGAGGCGCCTACCTTTGCGCCAGCCGCGCGCTCTCCACGGCGATCCCAAGCAGCGCCTGCCTTGCCAGCGCCACCGACAGGTCCGGCCGGCGCCGCGTCTGCAGCACGGCTGACTGCAGGCGGGTCAGCGCGCGGCCGAGCGCTTCGCTGTTCCAGCGCTCCAGCGTTCTCTCCACCAGCTTGCGGCGGGCGAAAAAGACCGGCGGGCGCGCGGCGGCAACGACGGAAGCGGCATTGCGGCCGCCGGAGTCCATCTGGCCGCGCATGACCTGGATCTGCTGTATCTGCCGCATCGCCGAGGACAGCACCAGGAAGGGCTGGCCGCCGCCCTGGCAGTGGCGCGTGAAGGCGGTGTCGAAGTGGCCGATCCTGCCTTCGAGCAGCGCGTCGACGGCATCGTCATAAGAGGCGCCGGACACGTCGCCGGACATGGCTCTCACCTCTTCCAGCCCGATTTCCTTCTGGCCGTGGGCGTAGAGGACGAGTTTTTCGATCTCGCCACGCGAGGCCAGCCGATCGCCGCCGAGGTTGCGGCGCAGCGCCTGTCGGGCCTCCAGCGTCATCGACATCCCGGCCTTGCGCAGCTCGTCGTCGATGACCGTGTCGATGTCCCTGGCCTCGTCGGCATAGCAAGGCAGCGCCATGGCGTTGTCGGCGCCCTCGACCACGGCGCGTAATCCAACGCCTTTCTTCAAGTCGCCGGCCTCGATCAGGATGATGGCGTCCCGTACCGGCTCCGCCGTCAGCGCCTTGATGTCGTCGGCCAGTGCCTTCTGGCCGCTGGCGTTGCGCACCCAGAGCAGCCGCCGGTCGGAAAACATCGGCACGGTGCGGGCTTCGTCGAGCAGCCGGCCCTCGTCGCGGTCGACCTCCGAACCCTCGAGCCTGACCACGGAGAACGGATCGTCGAGCGGCAGACCGGTCTTTCCGGCAAAGGCCTTCGCCCGCTCCGAGACAAGGCCGCGATCGGGGCCATAAAGCAGGACGATCGAGATGCGCGGATCAGGCCGCGCGAGCCAGGAATCGACCTCGAAAGCTTTCTTCTGTGCCATGGAGGGTGGTTAGCATGATGCGCGGGTGGAGTGAACGTTTTCCGGTTCGAGTTCCTCTCTCGGAGGGATCCGATCGCGGACAGGGGAAAAGCGTCGGGTTTGCCAACCCTGGCGCCCTTCCTCTCCCTCTGGAGGGGGGAGAGGTGGCGCTGCGAAGCAGCGACGGAGTGGGGGAAGCCGGTCCTCAAATCCGCCGCCGCTGGCATTTATCACAGAGCCTCAATCAGGGCGAGACGTCGTCCCGGCTCGAGATAACAACGCCCGAGCAAGGTCGACCCCCGCTCCGTCGAGCTTCGCTCGCCACCTCTCCCCCGATCGACGGGGGAGAGGAAGGCGCCAAGGTTGGCGAACTCCACTTTTCCTCGCTTTGCGGAGGCGCAAAAGGAGGCGAGGAACCAAGTCATGCCCCCAATCACCTTATCTGGCGACAAACACGGCGCAACCTTGCGCCAAATTGCGTGCCGCTGCTCAACATCGACAAGAAATTTCGCGGACATATCTTCATCTTGAGCGCGGGAGGCTGGGATCGGCCGGCGCGGCCGGAACCAATGCCCGGATGACTTGCCTGGCGAATTCGCACTGGTCTGGACGCGCGGATGTGCAAATATCCGCACCCAGGCAACATTGGAGGAGTTTTGGTCATGGCCGATGCTGGGATGTTGCGTTTTCACGTTCCGGAGCCGGAAGTGCGGCCGGGCGGCACGCCTGATTTCTCCAACGTGACCATCGCCCAGGCCGGCTCGGTGCCGCGTCCCGACATCGATGTCGATCCGCGCACCATCCGCGACATGGCCTTCTCGATCATCCGCGTGCTGAACCGCAATGGCGAAGCCGTCGGGCCATGGGCCGGGCTGCTTTCCAGCGAGGAATTGCTGGAGGGCCTGCGCAACATGATGACGCTGCGGACCTTCGATGCGCGCATGCAGATGGCGCAAAGGCAAGGCAAGACCTCTTTCTACATGCAGCATCTGGGCGAAGAAGCAGTGAGCTGCGCCTTTCGCAAGGCGCTTGCCCCGGGCGACATGAACTTCCCGACCTATCGGCAGGCCGGCCTGCTGATCGCCGACGGCTATCCGATGGTCACCATGATGAACCAGATCTATTCCAACGAGGCCGATCCGCTGAAGGGCCGGCAGTTGCCGATCATGTATTCGTCGAAAGAGCACGGCTTCTTCTCGATCTCGGGCAATCTGGCGACGCAGTATATCCAGGCGGTCGGCTGGGCGATGGCCTCGGCGATTTCGAACGATTCACGCATCGCCGCCGCCTGGATCGGCGACGGCTCGACGGCCGAATCCGATTTCCATTCGGCGCTTGTGTTCGCTTCCACCTACAAGGCACCCGTGGTGCTCAACGTCGTCAACAACCAGTGGGCGATCTCGACTTTTCAGGGCATTGCGCGCGGCGGCTCGGGCACCTTCGCGGCACGTGGCCTCGGCTTCGGCATTCCGTCGCTGCGCGTCGACGGCAATGACTATCTGGCGGTCCATGCGGTGGCCAAGTGGGCAGCCGAGCGGGCCCGCAACAATCTCGGGCCGACGCTGGTCGAATATGTCACCTACCGCGCCGGCGCCCATTCGAGCTCGGACGATCCCTCCGCCTACCGGCCAAAGACCGAGTCCGACGCCTGGCCGCTCGGCGATCCGGTCGTGCGGCTGAAGAACCATCTGATCAGGCTCGGCGTCTGGTCGGACGAGCGGCACGCGCAGGCCGAGGCGGAAATCCTCGACACGGTGATCGCGGCGCAGAAGGAGGCGGAAAGCCACGGCACGCTGCATGCCGGCGGCAAGCCGTCGACGCGCGACATGTTCGAGGGCCTCTATGCCGAGATGCCGCCGCATCTCAGGCGCCAGCGCCAGCAGGCGGGAGTCTGAGCCATGCCAAGGCGGACCATGATCGAGGCCATCCGGGATGCCATGGACGTTTCGATGGAGCGCGACAGCAAAGTCGTCGTGTTCGGCGAGGATGTCGGCTTCTTCGGCGGTGTTTTTCGCGTCACCCACGGCCTGCAGGCCAAATACGGCAAGAGCCGCTGCTTCGATGCGCCGATCAACGAATCCGGCATTGTCGGCTCGGCAATCGGCATGGCCGCCTACGGCCTGAAGCCGTGCGTGGAGATTCAGTTTGCCGACTACATGTATCCGGCCTACGACCAGCTGACGCAGGAAGCCGCAAGGCTGCGCTACCGGTCGAACGGTGATTTCACCTGCCCGATCGTGGTGCGCATGCCGACCGGCGGCGGCATCTTCGGCGGCCAGACACACAGCCAGAGCCCGGAAGCGCTGTTCACCCATGTGTCGGGCCTGAAGACGGTGGTGCCATCCAACCCGCATGACGCCAAGGGGCTTTTGATAGCGGCGATCGAGGATCCCGACCCAGTGATCTTCTTGGAGCCGAAGCGGCTCTATAATGGCCCTTTCGACGGCCATCACGACCGGCCGGTGACGCCGTGGTCGAAGCACGAGCTCGGCGAGGTCGCCGACGGCCACTATACCGTGCCGCTCGGCAAGGCGGCGATCCGCAGAGCGGGTTCCGCCGTCACGGTGCTCGCCTACGGCACCATGGTCTATGTCGCCCAGGCCGCGGCCGAGGAGACCGGCATCGATGCCGAGATCATCGACCTCAGGACGCTGCTGCCGCTCGACCTCGACACGATCGTGGCCTCGGTGAAGAAGACCGGGCGCTGCGTCGTCGTGCACGAGGCGACGCTGACGTCGGGCTTCGGCGCCGAACTGTCGGCGCTGGTGCAGGAAAACTGCTTCTACCATCTGGAAGCGCCGGTGGTCCGCGTCGCCGGCTGGGACACGCCCTATCCGCACGCGCAGGAGTGGGACTATTTTCCCGGCCCGGCCCGTGTCGGCCGTGCGCTTATCGAAACATTGGAAGCTTAGAGAGGCCTGAAATGGGCGAACACATCATCAAGCTGCCCGATGTCGGCGAGGGCGTCGCCGAGGCCGAACTCGTCGAATGGCATGTGAAGATCGGCGACATCGTGCGCGAGGACACGTTGCTGGCCGCCGTGATGACCGACAAGGCGACGGTCGAAATCCCGTCGCCCGTCGATGGCGAGATCCTGTGGCTGGGCGCCGAGATCGGCGACACGGTGGCGATCGGGTCGCCCATCGTGCGGCTAAAAGTGGCGGGCGAGGGCAATGTGAAGGCCGCCGGGCAAGGGACGGCACCGGCCGCCGAAGCCGAAGCGCCCGCCAAGCCGGCGAGCCCAAAGCCCGAAACCGCACCGGCCCCCAAGGCAAAGCCCGCCGCGGCACCGGCGAAACCCGCTCCATCGCCGGCCGCCGCCAAGACCATGGCACAGGCCTCGGCCGGCGCACCACGCCCGGAAGGCGAAAAGCCGCTGGCCTCGCCAGCTGTCCGCTTGCGCGCCAAGGAGGCCGGCATCGATCTCAGGCAAGTGGCAGGCAGCGGCTCGGCCGGCCGCATCGGCCATGAAGACATCGAGGCCTTCCTGGCGCGCGGGCCGCAAGTGGCCAAGGCATCGGGCCTCGCCCGCAACGATGCCATCGAGGACATCAAACTGGTCGGCCTGCGGCGCAAGATCGCCGAGAAGATGACGCTGTCGAAATCGCGCATCCCGCACATCACCTATGTCGAGGAGATCGACGTGACGGCGCTCGAGGAATTGCGCGCCGCGCTCAACAAGGAAGAGCGCGCCGCCAAGGGAGGCGCGGAGAGGCCGAAGCTGACGCTGCTGCCGTTCCTGATGCGGGCGATGGTCAAGGCAATCGCGGACCAGCCCCAGCTCAATTCGCTGTTCGACGACGAGGCCGGCATCATCCACCAGCATGGCGGCATCCATATCGGCATCGCCGCGCAGACCGCGTCGGGGCTGGTGGTGCCTGTCGTCAAGCATGCCGAGGCGCGCGACATCTGGGAGTGCGGCGCCGAGATCGCCAGGCTGGCCGAGGGGGCCAAGTCGGGCACGGCGACGCGTGACGAGCTGTCGGGCTCGACCATCACCATCACCTCGCTCGGCGCCATGGGCGGCGTCGCGACCACACCGGTCATCAACCATCCGGAAGTGGCGATCATCGGCGTCAACAAGATGATGGTGCGGCCGCTGTGGGACGGCACGCAGTTCATCCCGCGCAAGATGATGAACCTGTCGTCGAGCTTCGACCATCGCGTCATCGACGGCTGGGACGCCGCGGTGTTCATCCAGCGGATAAAAGCGCTGCTGGAGATGCCGGCGCTGATTTTCGTGGATTAGAGGGGATGATGGGGTCGGTCTCGAACGGAAATCAATGCGCGGCGGGCGGATGTAAGCTCCCCCTTCTCCCCTTGTTGTGGGAGAAGGTGTCGCCGCAGGCGACGGATGAGGGGTGTTCCAGGGAACGCCGACGTTTCACTCCGCTGGAACACCCCTCATCCGTCTCGTCGCTGGCGCGCCGATCCACGGCCCTGGGGCGAGCCACTGGTCTCGCCCCGTCCTTCGGACCCCACAAGGGGAGAAGGCAAAAGCGCGCGGCGGCCTTCGTCCAAGGGAAGCCGACGCCATGAAAGAAATCTCCTGCAAGCTGCTCGTCATCGGCGCCGGGCCCGGGGGGTATGTCTGCGCCATTCGTGCCGGGCAGCTCGGCGTCGATACGGTTATCGTCGAGGCGGGCAAGCCCGGCGGCACCTGCCTCAATGTCGGCTGCATCCCCTCAAAAGCGCTGATCCATGCGGCGGAGGAATTCGAGAAGGTGTCTGATATGGCCGGCGGCAAGAGCCCGCTCGGCATCTCGGTCACGGCACCGGTGCTCGATCTGGCCAGGACCATCGCCTGGAAGGACGGGATCGTCAGCCGGCTCAACAGTGGCGTCGCCGGCCTGCTCAAGAAGGCCGGGGTGAAGACCGTGCATGGCTGGGCGAGGTTTCGCGACGGCAAGACCGTCGAGGTCGAGACCGAGACCGGAAGCCAGGTGATCCGCGCGGAAACGATCGTGATCGCGACGGGCTCGGCACCGGTCGAACTCCTGCCCTTCGGCGGACCGGTGATTTCTTCCACTGAAGCCCTGGCACTGAGCGAAGTGCCGAAGAGGCTTGCGGTCGTCGGCGGCGGCTATATCGGCCTCGAGCTCGGCATGGCCTTCGCCAAGATGGGCGCCAAGGTGACCGTGGTCGAGGCCTTGCCGCGCGTGCTGGCGCAATATGATGCGGAGTTGACCCGGCCGGTGGTCAAGCGGCTCGCCGCACTTGGCGTCGAGGTGATGACAGGCGCCAAGGCCAAGGGACTGTCGACGAAAGGCGATGCGCTGCTGGTCGAGACATCCGACGGCAAGAGCGGCAAGGTCGCGGCGGACAAGATCCTGGTGACGGTCGGCCGCAAGCCGGTGACCGAGGGTTGGGGGCTCGAGCAGATCGATCTCGACAGGGCCGGAAAGTTCATCAGGATCGACGACCAGTGCCGTACCTCGATGCGCGGCGTCTTCGCCATCGGCGACGTCACCGGTGAGCCGATGCTGGCGCACCGGGCGATGGCGCAAGGCGAAATGGTCGCCGAGATCGTCGCCGGCCACAAGCGCAGCTGGGACAAGCGCTCGATCCCCGCCGTTTGCTTCACCGATCCCGAGCTGGTGACGGCGGGTCTGTCGCCTGAAGAGGCCAAGGCGCTCGGCGAGATCAAGATCGGCCTGTTCCCCTTCGCCGCCAATGGTCGCGCCATGACCAAGCTCGGCGAGGATGGCTTCGTTCGCGTCGTGGCGCGTGCGGACAATCATCTGGTGCTCGGCATCCAGGCGGTCGGTCAGGGCGTGTCGGAGCTGTCGGCGGCGTTTGGGCTGGCGCTGGAGATGGGGGGAAGGCTGGAGGACATCGCAGGCACGATCCATTCGCATCCGACGCAAGGCGAAGGGTTCCAGGAAGCCGCGCTGAAGGCGCTGGGCCACGCGCTGCATATTTGAGGTGGCGCGCCGATGCAGAACGGAAATGCCGGCGGGACAGCGCCCCCCTCTGCCCTGCCGGGCATCTCCCCCTCAAGTGGGGAGATCGGCAGTTCGGCGCCGCCAGTTACTTCGCCACCGAAAATTGGCGAAGGCCGCAGTGAAGTCCAATCTCCCCCCTCGAGGGGGAGATGTCCGGCAGGACAGAGGGGGGCGCTGTCCCGCCAGCGTGTCCGGAAGGGCTCACCCCGCCAGCCGGCTTACCATCTCATGTTGGGCATAGGCGCGGCCGAAACGGTTGGCGAGGAAGGCTTCGAGCGCGATCTCCTCCTGCTTGACGAAGCCGGTCGCCGCCAAGCTGCCATCGGCCAGCATGTCGAGCACGGCGCAGATGCCGGAGGCGGTGGTGATCTGGATGGCGCTGCGCACGGTCTGGCCGACGCGCCTGGAATAGATCTTGTTGGCGTAGGTCTCCTGCAGCAGGCGGCCGTTCTTGCGGCCGGAGACGGTGACGAAGACGATGACCACGTCCTGCAGCGTCGCCGGCAGGGCGCTTTCGAAAATGTCCTTCAGCACGTCGCGGCGGTGGCGCAGGCCAAGGTCGTTGAGCAGCGCCTTCATGATCGCGGCATGGCCGGGATAGCGGATCGTGCGGTAGTTCAGCGTGCGCACCTTGCCCTTCAGCGTCTCGGCCAAGGTGCCCAACCCGCCCGAGGTGTTGAACGCCTCGTAGGTGACGCCGTCGAGCGAGAATTCCTCGCGCTCTTCCAGCGGCGGCACTTCGACCAGCTCACCCTCGACGATCGCCTCGCAGGGCTCGCAATATTCGTTGATGACGCCGTCGGTGCTCCAGGTCAGATTGTAGTTCAGCGCGTTGGACGGGTATTGCGGCAGCGCGCCGACGCGCATGCGCACGCTTTCCAGCGTGTCGAAGCGGCTGGCGAGATCGTTGGCGACGATCGAGATGAAGCCCGGCGCCAGTCCGCATTGCGGGATGAAGGCGCTCTTGGCGGAACGTGCCAGCTCCTTGACGCGCCTGGTCGAGACGACATCCTCGGTGAGATCGAGATAATGCACGCCCGCGCTGGCCGCCGCTTCGGCGATGCGCGTGGTGAGATGGAAGGGGGCGGCGCTCAGCACCGCGAACTTGCCGGCGAGTGCGGCTTCAAGCGCACCGACCGCCGCGATGTCGAGTTCGAGCGTCTCGACGCCATCGGACACTTCGGCGGCAGTGAGTTGCGCGGCCGAGCGGTCGACGAGGGTGACATGGTAGTCACCCGTTGCGGCGAGCATTTCGGCGATGGTCGAGCCGATCTTGCCGGCCCCGACGATAACGATGTTGTTCATGGTCAAATACCCCTGCCATCTGCGTTCGCCGGAATCATCGCAGCTTGCCTGTCGAAAGGAAGCGTGAGATCTTGCAAACCGCACCCTATCTTTAGCTAAATTGCCGAAGAGTTTCGTCGAAATGCTCAGTGATGCCGAACAGGCCCTGCTTTCCCTGCTGCGCGCCAACGGGCGCGCCTCGACGGCCGAACTGGCGCGGCAGCTCGGCGTTTCGCGCACCACGGTGCAAAGCCGGATCGAGCGGCTGGAGCAGCGCGGCATTATTAGAGGCTATGGCGTCAGGCTGGCGCCGGACTATGAGCAGGGGCTGGTCAGGGCGCATGTGCTGCTCACCGTCACGCCCAAGCTGGCCGACAGGGTGGTGCGCAGCCTGCAGGCGTTGCCGCCGGTCAGGACGCTGCACTCCGTCAGCGGCAATTTCGACATGATCGTCATCGTCGACGCACCGTCGATCCGCGACCTCGACACGCTGCTCGACCAGATCGGCGCCATGGACGGGGTGGAGCGGACCGCGTCGTCGATCATCCTGTCGACACGGATCGACAGGTGAGATTGATACAGCCGATCTCCCCCGCAAGAGGGGAGATTGGCCGTTACACCGGCTTTCGCCAACTTCCGAAGTTAATCCGTCGCCAAGGGAAAACTCACCACCACGGCCAGCCCAGGCCGGCAGTCCTCGAGCGTGATGGTCGCGCCGTGCAGGTCGGCGATGGCCCGGACGAGACTGAGGCCGAGACCGCTGCCCGGCGTCGATCGGCTGTGGTCCAGCCGGTAGAGCCGCTGAAACACTTTTTCGCGCTCGCCGGCGGGAATGCCGGGGCCGTTGTCGGCGACGCTGGCAAGGACGCGGTCACCCTGGCGCCTCACCGACAGTTCGATCGAGGTGCCGGGCGGGCAATGGCGCAGCGTGTTCTCCACCAGATTGGCGACCATCTGGGTCAACAGTTCGCGATCGCCATGGATCCGGCCTGTCGTCTCTTCCAGAAGCGGCGGCAACAGCGACTTGCCGTCGTCCTCGGCCACGTCGGTATAGATCTCGGCGATGGTCCGCAGGATCTCGCCGGGATCGACATCGGTGAAGCGCGCCTTGCGCGCGCCGGCCTCGATCTGCGCTATCCGCAGCAACGCGTCGAAGGTTTCGTTGATCTGATGGCCTTCCGTGCGCGCGTCGGCCAGATCGTCGGAGACGTCCTGGTGCCGCGCGGCCTTGTCGGCGGCGCCCTCCAGGATCATCTGCAGGCGGTTGAGCGGCGTCTTCAGATCGTGCGCGATGTCGGCGCTGACCTGCTTCATGCCTTCGACCAGCGCCGACAGGCGATCGAGCGCGGCGTTGACCTGGCTGGAGACGATGTCGATGTCGTCGCCCTTGCCGGTCAGCGGGATGCGGGTATCGAGCCTGCCATGCGAAACGTCGACCATCGTGGCGGCAATGCCGTCGAGACGGCGCTGGACGCGCGAGGCGAGCAGGGCGCCGCCGGTGACGGCCAGGCCGGTGATGATCAGGGTTGCCCAGCCGAAGCTCATCAGCATGATCGTCTCCAGCTCCTCCGTCTCGGAGAGGCTGAAGGCGATGGTCAAAGTGTTGGCGCCCAACGAACCGGAATAGGCGCGGTATTCGGTGCCCGGCGGCAGGCTAGGCATCTCGGCGCCGAACATCGAGAAACCGTCGGGAAGCCCAGCGGCGGTGAAGTTGCCGGCGATACGGTTGCCGGTTGCGTCGGTCAGCGAAAAGAGCTGGGCCTTCTTCAGGCTGCGCGCGGAGTGGCTTTCGACGGTCTCCACCAGCTCCTTGAGATCCTTGTCGGCATAGGTCGCGGCGATGACGGAATAGGTTTCCCTGATGGTGTCGTCGAGCTGCTCGGCAAGGTCGGCGCTCATCATCTGGTAGACGATGGCGCCCGCCAGCACGAAGGCCAGCATGAACAGGAAGGCGAACGTCAGGGCAAGCCGGAACGGTGTGCTGCGCAGCAGGCGGGTCCACGTTGCGGTCATGGGAAAGTCGCGGTCATCGGGATGTCGCGATCACTGGGAGAGCGGCGCGTGCAGGCTGTAGCCGGTGTTGCGGATGGTGTGGATGAGCTGGGTTTCGAACGGCTTGTCGACCTTGGCCCGCAACCGGCTGATATGGGTCTCGACGACGCTGGTCTTGGGATCGAAATGAAAATCCCAGACGCGTTCCAGAAGCATGGTGCGGGTTATGACGCGACCCTCGCCGCGCATCAGCACCTCGAGCAGGCTGAACTCCCTCGGCTGCAGGTCGATCGGCTGGCCGTGCCTGACGACGCGCCGCATGATCAGGTCCATCTCGAGATCGGCAACCCTGAGCACGGTCTTCTGCTCCTGTGCGGCCGGCCGCCGGCCAAGCGCGTTGATGCGGGCAAGCAATTCGGAAAAGGCGAAGGGCTTGACCAGATAGTCGTCGCCGCCGGCCTCGAGCCCCTCTACGCGGTCGTCTATGCCGCCGACGGAGGTGAGGAAGATCGCCGGTGTGCGCACGCCCGCGGCGCGGACAGCCTTGACCATCGACAGGCCGTCGAGGCCCGGGATCATCCGGTCGGCGACGATCACGTCGTAGCCGCCGCTGGTCGCGGCGAAAAGTCCCTCATGCCCGTTGCGCAAGAGGTCGCAGACATGGCCGGCCTCGGTCAATCCTTTGACGATGTAGTCCGCCGTCCTATGGTCGTCCTCGACGAGAAGTAGCCGCATCGCTGTTCCGGTTGATTGCCGATATCGGGGACAGGTTATCACCGGCACGGGTCCGTTCCTAGGATGGGCGCAAGGCCGGTTGCCGCCGCAGCGCCCGGCGGCGGCTCAGTCCGATTCCAGCAGGATCTCGTCGGCATCGCCGGCGATTTGCTTCAGTGTCATGGAGAGGACCAGGGCGATGATGCAGCCGAGGAAGATCAGGCTGGTGAAAATGGTGCCGAAACCCAAACCGCCATATTCGGCCGGCCGCGACAGCCAATCGCCGAAGGAGGCACCCAGCGGACGCGTCAGTATATAGGCGAGCCAAAAGGCCAGGACGGCGTTCAGGTGGATGAGATAATAGGCGAGCGCGATGAGCGCGATGACGCCGCCGAACAGCAGGCCCGTGGCCAGATAGCCCATGTCGAAACTCTCGGCGACAAGATCGCCGGCGGCGGTGCCGAGCGAGAAGGTGAACAGGATCGCCAGCCAGTAGAAAATCTCTCGGCGGGTGGTGAAGATGGTGTGGATAGAGAGCGTCCGCTCGCTCGCGTACCAGACCGCGAACGTTGCCGCGAGCACCACCGAGAAGGCAATCGTGGTGGTCTGCAGGCGCACGCCGAACGTGTCGACGAGGTTATCGGTGACCAGCGTGCCGACGACGCTGATCAGCACCACCGCCAGCCAGTAGGCCCAGGGCACGTAGCGTTTCCGCGCGAACTGCAGGACGAGAGCGACGATTAGGACGCCGGTCATGATCAGCGAGGTGACGGTCAGCCCGAGACCGAGGTTGACGGCGAGATAGTCGGCCGCCGTTTCGCCCATCGTCACCGCCATCAGCTTGATCAGCCAGAAGTCGAGGGCGACGTCGGGAACCCGGTTGGGGCTTGGTGCGGCGGGGGGTGTGTTGGGCGCGAGCATGGCTGGTGTCCCGATGTCGATGGTTGCGGCGGCGATCCGGCATCCGGACAATAGGCAAGCGACTTCACTCCAGCCTGTCTGGCGGCATACAAATTCGTAAGGATGGCTTTGCCTGGCGCAAAAGGCCTTTACGAATGCCGCGAGGTGCGCTGACCGCCTTGTATCCGCCATCAATGGCGTGCCCCACTGGCCGGGCTCGTAGAGAGCACCCCAGGAAAACACGAATGACCTACGCCTCCCTCAAGCCGGTTTCGAAGGCTTTCGTCCAGCGCAAGCGGCTGATTTTCACCCGCGTCGCGGCAGTGCTGGCGGTGCTGCTGCTGTTCCTGACCAAGCCGGCGCTTAGCGAAGGCTCGAACGGCCACGAGACGCTTGAATTCCTCGGCTTCTGCCTGGTGCTCGCCTGCGTCGCCGGCCGGCTGTGGAGCATTCTCTATGTCGGCGGCAAGAAGAATGAGGAGCTGGTTTCTGCGGGCCCGTTCTCGATGACCCAGAACCCGCTCTACTTCTTCTCGACGGTCGGAGCGGTCGGCATCGGTCTGCTCTATGGCTCGCTGGTGGCGGCCGCCGTCCTCGGCGTTGCCAGCTTCCTGATCTTCCGCGTCACGGCGCGCAAGGAAGCCGAATATCTCCTGGGCAAGTTCGGCCCGGCCTATACCGCCTATATCAAGGCCACGCCCCGGTTCTGGCCGAACCCGCTGCTCTACCGCGACAGTGACGAGCTGCAGTTCTCGACGCGCGCGCTGAAGCGCACTTTTTTCGACGGGCTCTATTTCCTCGCCATCTTCCCGATCATCGAACTCGTCGAATATCTCCGGGAAAGCGGACTGCTGCCGGCTTTAATCACGCTGTACTGAGCGCCGAGCGCCAGCATGGCAAATATCAGCCTAACGCTCAGCCGGCGCCTCGGCTAGCCGCCCAGTGGATACGGCATGTAGCCGACGAAGCCGGCTATCTTCCAGTTCGCCCCGACCTTCCGGCAGAAATACAGTGTCTGCCATTTCAGCCGGTCGACGCTGCCATCCGCCTTGGCGACGCTGCCGTCGAACTTCTTGTGCAGCACGGCGCGGTCGGCGTCGACATCGATGTCGCGCAGGTTGGTGACGCGAAACAGCGCCTCGCGCAGCGGCTCGGCGAATTTGGTCGCCGCCGTCTCCTTGGCCTGGCGCAGCCACTCGTCGCGATAGATCTCCAGCCGGGGGAACTGCAATCGCCAGGCATCGGCGTTGCTGAGGAAATGCGCGTGCATGCCGAAGAAGCTTTCGGCGGCGAAGTCGTTCTCGACCATGGACCAGTCCTGGCCGATGAAGGCGTCGATGTCGCGCCGCACCAGCATCTCCCACAGCGCGTGGCGGTCGGCGTCACCGGAAGGAAACGGGTTCTTGTCGAAGGTCATCGTCGGGGCTCCGGTCTCGCAAGGGCGTCTCTCCGTCGTGGCGTCGAGCCCGTCCGGCAGCGCGCACGATGCAAGCGCTTCTGTAATAAAGCAACACGGATTTCGAAGAATGTTGCTTTCCAACAAGGGCCCTATCGGGATCACCCCGATCGCGGTAAATCTCGTCCCGAAGCGGGCGCCGCCTCGGTGCCTTGCCATGTCACCGGAGGAGGCCATCCCTTGCCCAAGCAGACTTTTGGAACATCCCACGTGCCGCTGTCGCCCGCCGTGCGGGCCGGCGACTTCGTCTTTGTCTCGGGCCAGGTTCCGGTCGGCGGCGACGGCATCGTGGTCAAGGGCGGCATTACGGAACAGACCGAGCAGGTGCTCGCCAATGTGAAGGCAGCACTGGCGCTGGCCGGCTGCACGATGGACGACGTGGTCAAGACCACCGTCTGGCTGGAGGACGCGCGCGACTTCGGCGGCTTCAACGCGGTCTATGCCAGGCACTTCCCGAAGAACCCGCCGGCGCGCACCACGGTCGAATCGCGGCTGATGATCGACATCAAGATCGAAGTCGAAGCCGTCGCGTACAGGCCGGCCTGAAAGGCAAAGTAACAAGGCGGAGGGCATCCCCATGCAATTCGACCTCCTGCTGAAGGGCGGACGGCTGATCGATCCGGCGTCCGGCATCGACGCGCCACGCGATGTCGCCATCGCCAATCGCCGTGTCGCCGCTGTCGACGCCGATATCCCCGTGACCAGCGCCGCGCAGGTGGTCGACGCGACCGGCTGCATCGTCGCGCCCGGTCTGGTCGACCTGCACAGCCACGTCTATTGGGGCGGCACCTCGCTCGGCGTCGATGCCGACAGGCTCGCCGCCAAGAGCGGTACCACCACCTTTATCGATGCCGGCAGCGCGGGTGCGGGCAATTTCCTCGGCTTCCGCCGCCATGTCATGGAGCGCTCCAAGGTGCGCATCCTGGCCTATGTCAACATTTCCTTTGCCGGCATTTTCGGCTTTGCGCAGACGGTGTCGGTCGGCGAATGCGGCGATCTCCGGCTTTGCGAACCGCGCGAGGTGGTGGCGGCGGTGCGCGAGCACGCCGACGTCGTCGTCGGCGTCAAGGTGCGCTCCGGCAAGCATGCCGGCGGCACCAGCGGCATCGCCCCGGTCGATCTGGCGCTGGAAGCCGCAGACAAGGCCGGGCTGCCGCTGATGGCGCATATAGACGAGCCGCCGCCCGGCCGCTCCGAAGTGCTGCCGCGCCTGCGCCGGGGCGACATCCTCACCCATTGCTTCCGGCCGTTCCCCAATGCGCCGGTGTTCGCCTCCGGCATGGTGCGGCCCGACATGCGGCTGGCGCGTGAGCGCGGCGTCATCTTCGATCTCGGCCACGGCATGGGCTCGTTCGATTTCGACGTCGCCCGCGCCATGCTGGCCGAAGGGCTGGCGCCCGACGTCATTTCGAGCGACGTGCATCTCTACTGCGTCGACGGGCCGGCCTTCGACATATTGGTGTGCATGTCGAAGCTGATGGCGCTCGGCATGCCGCTGGTCGAGGTTTTGCGCGCCGCGACGCAAGCGCCGGCGCGGGCGATCGCGCGGCCCGATCTCGGCACACTGGCGGTCGGCACGGCGGGGGATGTCGCCGTGCTGCGGCAGCGTCCGGGCCGCTTCACCTTCGTCGACGCGGTCGGCGCCTCGCTGGTCGCCGACCAGCGGCTGATGTCGGAAGGCATCGTCATCGGCGGCGCCTGGTGGCCGAACGAAGCGGCGAATGACCTTGGCGAAACCGAGCGTTTCGAAGCGCATGCCGCGCATAGCCATGTCGAGGTGGCGACCCGGCATTTCGGGCATAGGCATGATTAGCCGATCTCCCCCCTCGTGGGGGAGATGCCCGGCAGGGCAGAGGGGGGCGCGACGGAACGCAAACCCTCGTAATCCTGCGACGGCAAGAACCTGCCCGAAGCGCGCTATCGCAAATTGATTGAGAGGATGGCAGGACAGCGCCCCCCTCTGGCCTGCCGGCCATCTCCCCCACGCGGGGGGAGATCGGCAGCTTCACGGTGGCGCGTTACTGACCGCCCCGTACACCGGCGTCTCGATCCCCTCCATCCGCGCCTTGATCTGCAGCGCTACATATTTCGAATAGAACCGCGACAGGGCCAGGTTGCCGCCGTGGAACCACAGTGCTTCCTGCGCCGTCGGTTTCCACATGTTGCGCAATTCGCCTTGCCAGGGGCCGGGGTCGCCCTTGACGCCGGAGCCGAGGCCCCAGCACGGGCCGACCTTGTCGGCGACCTCGCGCGAGACGAGAGCGGCCACGTTCTCGTTCATCGACTGGTAGCCGGTGCAGGCGATGATGGCATCGGCCTCGATCTCGCTGCCGTCCTCGAACAGGATGCCTTTCGCTGCCAGCGATTTTACCGCGATGCCGCTGCGGATGCCGATCTTGCCGTCGATGATGAGGTCGGACGCGCCGACATCGATGTAATAGCCCGAGCCGGTGCGGTAGGCCTTCATCAAAAGGCCGGTCTCGTCGTCGCCGAAATCCAGCGCGAAGCCGGACGCGGCGAGACGCTCGTAGAAAGCGGCGTCGAGCGCGCGGATGACGTCATAGAGCGCGCGCTGGCCCTTGGGCACCAGCGCGAACGGCGTCGAGGCGACGATCATGTCGGCCTTTTCCGTGGTGATGCCGCGCGCCAGCGCATCCTCGGAGAAGATCTCGAAGCCGATCTGCATCAGCGTGTCCGACTTCACCACGGTGGTCGGCGAGCGCTGGACCATGGTGACGTCGGCGCCGCTTTCCCAGAGGTCGACGCAGACATCGTGCCCGGAACTGGCCGCGCCGATGACGGCGACCTTTTTGCCGCGGAATTTCTCGCCGCTGGCATACTGGCTGGAATGCAGCAGCTCGCCCTTGAACTGGTCCGCGCCGGGCAGCTCGATCTTGCGCGGCGGACCATAGGCGCCGGTGGCGAAGACGATGTGCTTCGGCTTCAGCGTTATGCGCTGGCCGACGCGGTCGACCACCACGGTCCATTCTTTCTCCGCCTCGTCGTAACTGGCGCTGAGGCACTTGGTGGCGCCCCAGTAATTCAGCTCCATGACGCGCGTGTACATTTCCAGCCAGTCGCCCATCTTGTCCTTGGGCGTGAAGACGGGCCAATTGTCGGGGAACGGAATGTAGGGCAGATGATCGTACCAGACCGGATCGTGCAGCACGAGCGTGCGGTAGCGGTTGCGCCAGGAATCGCCGGGCCGCGCGTTCTTCTCGATGACGATGGTGGGCACGCCGAGCTGACGCAGCCGTGCGCCGAGCATGATGCCGCCCTGGCCGCCGCCGATGACCAGGCAATAGGGTTGCTCGGAGACGCCAAGCTCGCGCGTCTCGCGCGCCCGCGCTTCCGACCAGGTTTCGCGTTCCGGGTCGGCCTTGTGGCGCACGCCGAGCGGCCGCGCCGCGCCCTTGCGCTCCTCGAACCCTTTCAGGTCGGTCATCGCCGTGAACAGCGTGCGGCAGCGGCTATCGCGCAGGCGCACGATGCCTTGTCCCGTGGCCACCGCCGTTTCGAAGGTGAACCAGGCCTCGATCGTGCCTTCATCGGAGGTCGCCTCGCCGGTGATCTGCCACGCGGCCGGCCTGGTCGTCGCCAGCGTCGACTTCAGCATATCGGCGATGGCGTCGCGGCCTTCCATGGTGGTGATGTTCCAGGTGAAGGTCAGCAGGTCGCGCCAGTAGCAATCCTCGACGAACAGGTTGGCCGCCGCTGACACGTCGCTGGATTGAAGCGCGTGCGCCAGGGATTCGAGCCATGCGCCCGCCTGTTTGGATGGTGACATTTCGAGCATCTGTCTTCCCTCTTTCTTCTTCCTTCTCCCCTTGTGGGAGAAGGTGTCGCCGAAGGCGACGGATGAGGGGTGTTCCAGGGAACACCAGCGTCTCACTCCGCTGGAACACCCCTCATCCGTCTCGGCGCTGTCGCGCCGATCCACCTTCCCCCACAAGGGGGGAAGGAAGAGGCGCCGCGCCCGCCTCTCTGGCAGCTCCGGTCATGAAGTCGATCTTCCTTAGCCCGCTTTCGACCCGATTTCTTATCATGTCTGTACGCTGTCGTTCCATGCACCAGGCACCGTTGCAGCCGATGCGTGCCCAGGCATCACCGCCGAGTTCCGTGGCGCCCCCCTCTGTCCTGCCGGACATCTCCCCCTCAAGGGGGGAGATTGCTTGTCACGACCGCCTTCGCCAATTTTCGACGCTGCAAGAAGAGAAGCCGGCGCCGAAACCGCCAATCTCCCCCCTTGAGGGGGAGATGCCCGGCAGAGGGGGGCGCCGTAGAGTGCTGCCTCGCAATGGGCAACGCAAGCGCGCCAACCCTGCCGCCCTATCCAATCACCTCCAGCCGCCTCGGCAGCCGGTTCATCACTACCGGTCCATCCGGCGTGATCAGGAACTGGTCCTCGAGATTGAAGCTGGCGAGGCCGTCGATGTAGAGCGGGATCTCGAAGGCCAGCACCATGCCGGCCTCGATCGCGATATCGCTGTCGGCGGCGATGAACGGCCATTGTTCGGAAAAGACCGACTGGCCGACGCCGTGGCCGAAATGGCCGCGACGGTAGGAGCGCAGGCCTTGCCGCGCCAGGCTTTCGGTGGCGACGCGGTGGACATGGGCGAGCGTGTTTCCGGGGACAAGCTCGGCCAGGCCATCCTCGAAGGCGCGCTCGGCAATGGCGTGCAGCTCCGCTTGATCCGCCGGGGGCGGGCCGAAGGTGAAGTTGCGCGACATGTCGGAGGCGTAGCCGCCGACCGTGCAGACCATGTCGCATTTCAGCGGATCGCCAGCCACGGCCCTGGCGCCGGCGCCTTTGGCCCGGGCGCCGAGCGTCACATATTCGGCCGTGATGACCGGATGAGACAAGCCGGCCGCCGCCGTGGCGACGCCTTGCCGGTAGAGCGCGACGAGGTCTCCCTGGCGCATGCCGGCCATGGCGTCGACCTGCAGCCGCTCCAGCCCGGCCTCGGACAAGATGATGCCTTGCCGCAGGAGGTCGATCTCGCGCTGCGACTTGACGGCGCGCAGCCGGTCCAGCACGGACGAGCCGTCGACAACAGGGCAGGCCGGCAGCAGCGCCTGGATGGCGGCAAAATCGGCGGCGGGAATGAAGTCGAGGTCGAGGCCGAGCGTGGCGCGCTCCAGCCCGAAATCGATGAGCATGGCTTGCAGCTGGCGCACCGCGCCGGCGAGGTCGAAGGTGGCGGGACGCGAAAAATCCGGCGCGCGGTCGAGTGAGGCCAGACCGGCCTCGATGCGCTCCGCCAGCCCGGCGGGTCCTGTCCCGACCGGCGCGGACTCGATCCAGATCGGGTGCGAAAGCACAACCATCTCGGGCGCGGCGGTCCGCAGTTGCGCGGCGTTGAAGTCCGCGACCACGACGCCGATCGGCAGGTCCTGTCTGGCCGGGATGACGACGAAGCCGGCGCCGGCGCGCCGGAACAGGCCGGCCGGGCCGATCGACGCGCCGGTCGCATAGTGGAAGGCCTCGGGCGCGCAGAGCACCAGCGCCGCCATGCCGGCGCGCTGCATCAAATGCGTGGCGCGCTGGCGGTCGACAAAACCCGTCATGAAACGTCTCCGTATGCCCCAATCGGCAACGGAGCACCGCGGGTGCGGACAATCAAGCTGGTTGCTTGATGATATTGATCCCCTCGCACGGCCTGTTTTCGCCGCGCGAGAGCAAAGTGACGCTGGAAGGCGGCGAAGTGCTCAACCTCACCGACTCCCAGGTGATCGACGAGGCGGCCTTCAACACATCGAGCGAATTGTTCGACTTGGCCGAGGTTGACGACATCCGGATGGAACATTTCAGACGCTGTCCGGTTGCTTCCTCAGGAAATCCAGAGGAACACGGCCATGGTGATCAGCCAAGAAGAACGTGTCGCGCATATCAGGAAGCGGGCCCACGAACTTTGGGAACGGGAAGGCCTGATGCCCGACCGTGAAAAGGCCTGCTGGGACAAGGCGGTCGAGGAGTTCGAGTCCGGTAAACTGGTCGCCGGACGACAGCAGGCTGGTGCGGATGCCGCCGGCGACACGTCGGGTGCCAAACACTGACACGCCGGTAGACGTTAGAGCGGTTCAGCACCCGATTGAGAGCGGCGACCGCTCTAACTCTTTGTTTATACGCAATTCCGGACGGAAGTCGTTAAACACGTTTCCTGGAATTGCTCACTTTTCCTGGAATTGCTCTAGGCGGCCGCCCGCCTGTCATGCCGGCCTTCCCTGATTTCCTCGGCGAGCTTGTCGCAGAATGCATCGAGGTCGCCGGGGTTGCGGCTGGTGACGAGCCCCTGATCGGTCACGACCGCGCTGTCTTCCCAAAGACCGCCGGCATTGATTACGTCGGTCTTGACCGACTTGTAGGAGGTGATGCGGCGGCCCTTGGCGATCCCGGTCTCGACGAGAAGCCAGGGCGCATGGCAGATCGCGCCGACGACCTTCTTGGCGGACCAGAAGGACGTGATGAAGTCCAGAGCCTTCTGCTCGACCCGCAGCAGGTCCGGATTGATGACGCCGCCGGGCAGGACGATCGCATCGTAGTCATCCGCCCGTGCTTCGGCCAAAATCTTGTCGACGGGGACGGTCCGGCCCCAATCCTTGTGATCCCAGCCCTTGATCTCGCCGCCTTCGAGCGAAACGACGTCCACTTGCGCGCCCGCCGCGCGCAGTTTCTTCAACGGGATTTCCAACTCGGACTGCTCGAAGCCGTTGGTTGCCAGAATGGCGACACGCTTGCCGGAAATGTCTTGTACGGAAATGTTTGGCATCGTCTTCTCCATCTGTCGGTTAATGGAGGCTAACGAGGCCTGGCGGGAAGCGTTCCTCGTGTAATTTTATGTGATTTTCCGGGAGATGTTGGGCAGGTTTCGTATCACGCGCCCAGGCTGTTGGCCGCCAGAAAGCGAAAAAGCCGCGGCGAACCGCGGCTTTTCGATGCTTGATTCCCTGGGAGGAAATTGGAGCGGGTGAAGCGATTCGAACGCTCGACCCCAACCTTGGCAAGGTTGTGCTCTACCCCTGAGCTACACCCGCTCACACGGCGTCTTGGCCGCAAGCCGGGCCTATATGGCTGAAGAGCGCGGCGATTGCAACAGGGAAATAGCAGGCTTTTTGCAACTCTCGAACGATGCCGGCAAACCGTCCGCGACGCGCCAATTTCATCGCCCCTTGCGCGACGGTCTTGTGTCGGCGGCCGCATTGGCCGTAAACGGCAAGGCCAAGAAACGGACGAGAAGACGACCAATGCCGAAGACAGAAGCTGAACTGATGGCCTTTCTTGCCGAACTCGGCATCGTCGTTTCGACGATACGCCATCCGCCGCTCTATACGGTGGCCGATTCGCAGGCGCTGCGTGGCGAAATCGCCGGCGGGCACACCAAGAACCTGTTCCTGAAGGACAAGAAGGACAATTTCTTCCTGGTCACCGTCGGCGAGGAGGCGGTCGTCGATCTCAAGCAGATCCACCAGTCGATCGGCGCCGCCGGCCGGGTTTCCTTCGGCAAGCCGGAGATGCTGATGGAGCTTTTGGGCGTCACGCCGGGCGCGGTCACCGTCTTCGGTGTCATCAACGACAGGGAAAACAGGGTCAAGCTGGTACTCGACAAGGATTTGATGGACCATGCCGTAATCAACGCGCATCCGCTGACCAACGAGGCGACGACATCGATCGCGGCGGCCGACCTCATCAGATTCGTCGAGGCAACCGGGCACGATGCTGCTATCTTGAAAGTCTCGGCATGATCGCCACATGGATGGCGAAGCCGATTTCCAATTGAGACATGGCGCCGAGCCGCGGGCCGGGGGGCGACCGAAAGGGTGACGAGATGAGCGACAACAATCCGTTTGGCGGATCATTCGGAAACACTGGCGGCCAGTATGCCACCACGGTGCAGTATGGCGGAACGGCGCCGGCGCCGGCGAAGGCCGCGCTTGGCGATGCGCCCGCGGGCCCTGCCGGCGGCGATGTCATCAAGGACACGACGACCGCCGCCTTCGCCGCCGACGTCATCCAGGAATCGCGCCGTCAGCCGGTGCTGGTCGATTTCTGGGCGCCATGGTGCGGACCTTGCAAGCAGCTCACCCCGCAGCTGGAAAAAGCGGTCAAGGCCGCCGGCGGCCGGGTCAAACTGGTCAAGATGAACATCGACGATCATCCCTCGATCGCCGGCCAGCTCGGCATTCAGTCGATTCCGGCGGTCATTGCCTTCAAGGACGGCCAGCCGGTCGACGGCTTCATGGGCGCCATCCCCGAGAGCCAGATCAACGAATTCATCACCAAGGTCGGCGGCAAGGGCAATGGCGCGCCGCCGGTGGCCGAGGCCCTGGCCGCGGCAACCGAAGCCCGCGATGCCGGCGACATGCAGGCAGCCGCCGACATCTATGACGCCATCCTGGCGCAGGCTCCGGAGACGGTCGAGGCGATTGGCGGGCTGGGCGACCTGTTGTTCGAGACCGGCGACACAGAGGGTGCCGAGGCGCTCCTGGCAACGGCGCCGGAGGCCAAGAAGGATGCACCGCCGCTGGCTGCCCTGCGTGCCAAGATCGCGCTGGCCGCGCAGGCGGCGGCGTTGGGCAATCCGGCCGAATTCGAACGGCGCTTGGCCGAAAACCCCAAGGACCATCAGGCGCGTTTCGATCTGGCCATGATCCAGAACGCCGAGGGCGACCGCACGGCAGCCGCCGACAACCTGCTGGCCATCATCAAGGCCGACCGGAGTTGGAACGAGGATGGCGCCAGGACGCAGTTGCTGCAGCTGTTCGAGGCCTGGGGCATGACCGACGAGGCGACGCTTGCCGCGCGCCGCAAATTGTCGGCGTTGCTGTTTTCCTGAGCCGGTTATCGGTTGTTTTGTCGCACGGGCTTGTGGCGTCGGGCCTGCGCGCCAGATAGGACAGGGCAGGTTGACGCTTCGCAAAGGAAGCGATCGGGAGGAACGAGGTGCAAGCGGGAAACGCCCATTACCGGCTCGCCAAGGATTTGCCGTCGACGATCCCGCTTTTTCCGCTCGAGGGCGCGCTCCTGCTGCCGGGCGGCCGCATGCCGCTCAACATCTTCGAGCCGCGCTACCTGCAGATGGTGGACGAGGCGGTCGCCGGCTCGCGCGTCATCGGCATCATCCAGCCCGGCCTCAATGGCGCCTTGCGCGAGGATGGCGAGCCGGAACTTTGCAATGTCGGCTGCATCGGCCGCATCATCGCTTTTTCAGAAACCGGCGACGGCCGCTACCTGATCTCGCTGCAAGGCGTGTGCCGGTTCCGCATCGCCCACGAGCTGACGGTCAAGACGCCGTTCCGCCAGTGCAAACCGGCGCCCTTCCTGGCCGATCTCGACGAGGAGCAGGCGGCTGATGAAATCGACCGGCCGGCGCTGCTGCGGGCTTTTCGAGCCTATCTGCAGGCCAATGATCTGGAAGCCGACTGGGAAAGCGTCAGCCGCGCCGAAAACGCCATGCTGGTCAACGCGCTGTCGATGATGGCGCCCTACGGACCAGCCGAGAAGCAGGCATTGCTCGAGGCCGCGGACCTGAAGACGCGGGCCGAGACGCTGATCGCCATCACCGAGATGACGCTGGCGCGCGAGAATGAGGATTTTGGCTCGAGCCTGCAGTGAGGTGAACGCAGGCCTGAAGCTGGAAAGGGGACGCAATGGCGGATGGGCGTGATGGAAAGAAAACCAATGTCGACCCGAAGCTGCTGGAACTCCTGGCCTGCCCGCTGACCAAGGGGCCGCTGGCCTGGGACCCCGAACGTGGCGAGCTGATCTCGCGGGTCGCCAAGCTCGCTTATCCCGTGCGCGACGGCATCCCGATCATGCTGCCCTCGGAAGCGCGGACCATCTCGGCCGAAGATGTGCTGTCGCCGCCAAAGCCGGGCGGGCCGGGCAATTCAGCGTCATAGAGTGTGGCCGGACATTGAGGTTGGCGTTCTACGGCGCCCCCCTCTGTCCTGCCGGACATCTCCCCCACGAGGGGGGAGATCAGCTATCGCGACCGCCTTCGCCAATTTTCAACATTGCAAGAAGAAGGCCGGCGCCGAAGCTGCCAATCTCCCCCCTCGTGGGGGAGATGCCCGGCAGGGCAGAGGGGGGCGCTGGCCCGCCAGCGCTTGATGGTGAGGGGCCCGGCCCGCGCCTACTGAAAATTACGCCCCTTGGGCATGACCCTTTCCGTCTCTTCCGACAGCATAGCGAGGTCCTGTCCGACTTTCGGTATTGCGGATTGGCTGGAGCGATCCGGGTCGTTGGCGGTGCGGTCCGAGGGATCGGCATTTGGCAGTGCGGCCGCACTGACCTTTTCCAAGAGCACGGTCAGCCAGGGCGTCAGGTCCTCGATCTTCTCGGCGACGATGTGGACGACACCTGATTCCGACTGAAGTTTCCCGCTGACCTTGACGAAGCGCGCGCCCATGACGATGGGCCGGAAGCGGGTAAAAGTTCTTTCCCAGAAGATGACATTGGCGACGGCCTTGTCGTCTTCCAGCGTGAGAAAGATCGCGTTGCCCTTGCCGGGGCGCTGGCGCACCAGCACCAGACCGGCAACGGAGACCCGCCTGCCGTCGCGCACGGACGGCAGGCTGGCATTGGGGGTGACGCCGGCGCGGTCGAGCCGTTCGCGCAGGAAGGCGACCGGATGCGCCTTCAGCGACAGGCCGAGCGAGCGGTAATCGTGGATGACATGCTCGCCGAGCGGCATTTTCGGCAGCTTCGTCCGCGGCTCCAGCTCGCGCAGGCCGAGCGCCGGCTGGTCGAACAGCGGCAGCTTCTCGGCGGCACTCTTGCCGTCGAGCGCGCGGACCTCCCAAAGTGCCGCGCGGCGGTCGAGGCCGATGGACCGAAAGGCGTCGGCCTGCGCCAGCTTCTCGATCTCGTCGACATTGAGGCCGGAGCGCAGCCAGACATCCCGGACGGTCGAGTAGCCGGCGCCGCGCCGCTCGACGAAAGCCTCCATGCGTTCCTTGGAAAGTCCCTTGACCTGCCTGAAGCCGAGCCGCAGCGCATGGCTTGTCTCGATGACACCGCGCATGTCGGCATGGCGCGGCAGGATACGGGCCGGGTCGAAAGGCGCCTTTTCCAAAGTGCAGTCCCAGACGGAGAAATTGACGTCGACCTCGCGGATGTCGACGCCATGGTCGCGGGCGTCGCGCACCAGCTGCGCCGGCTGATAGAAGCCCATCGGCTGCGAGTTCAGGATAGCGGCGCAGAACACGTCGGGATAAAAGGTCTTGAACCAGCAGGAGGCGTAGACGAGCAGCGCGAAGGAGGCGGCGTGGCTTTCGGGAAAACCGTATTCGCCAAAACCCTCGATCTGCTTGAAGCAGCGCTCGGCGAAATCCTTCGTGTAGCCCTTGCCGACCATGCCCTCGATCATGCGCTGGCGGTAATTGCCGATGGTGCCGGTGCGCTTGAAGGTAGCCATGGCGCGGCGCAATTCGTCGGCCTCGCCCGGTTTGAAACCGCCGGCGACGATCGCGATATTCATCGCCTGTTCCTGAAACAGGGGCACGCCAAGCGTCTTGCCGAGGATCGCTTCCAGCTCCGGTTTTTGATACTCGGCCGCTTCCTTGCCTTGCCGGCGGCGCAGATAAGGGTGGACCATGTCGCCCTGGATAGGGCCGGGGCGTACGATCGCCACCTCGATGACGAGGTCGTAGAATTCGCGTGGCTTGAGACGCGGCAGCATCGACATCTGCGCGCGCGATTCGATCTGGAAGACGCCGAGCGTATCGGCACGGCAGATCATGTCATAGACACGTTGGTTCTCCGCCGGGAGAGTGGCCAGCACATAGGGCCGGCCAAATTCATCCCGTGCCTTCGGATAATGGTCCGTGAGCAGGGTGAAGGCGCGTTGCAGGCAGGTCAGCATACCGAGCGCCAGAACATCCACTTTCAGGATCTTCACCGAGTCCAGATCGTCCTTGTCCCATTCGACCATCTTGCGCTCGTCCATCGCCGTCTTGACGATGGGCACGATCTCGTCGAGCCGGTCCCTGGTGATGACGAAGCCACCGACATGCTGAGAGAGATGGCGGGGAAAACCCATGATCTCGTTGGCGCGTTCCATCACATGCCGCGATATGGGGTCGCCGCGGTCGAGGCCGCCGGCCCTCGCCTCCTTCTCGCCGAGTTCCGAGGTCGACCAGCCCCAGATCGAGCCGGAAAGCGATGCCCGGACATCCTCCGACAGGCCCATCGCCTTCAACACTTCGCGCAGCGCCGAACGGCCGCGATAGCTGATGACGGCGGCGGCAAGGGCGGTACGCTTGGAGCTGTATTTCTCGTAGATGTACTGGATGACGGTTTCGCGCTTTTCGTGCTCGAAATCGACGTCGATATCAGGCGGTTCGTTCCTTTCCTCGGAAATGAAGCGCTCGAAAAGCGAATTGATTTTTTCCGGCCCCACTTCGGTGATGCCGATGCAGAAACACACGACCGAGTTGGCGGCTGACCCACGCCCCTGGCAGAGAATATCCTTGCTGCGCGCGAACTTGACGATGTCGTAGACGGTCAGGAAGTAACGGGCATAGTTGAGGCGCTCGATCAGAGCGAGCTCTTCCTCGATGCGCTTGGTCACGGATTCAGGCACACCTGCCGGGTAGCGGTTGACCGCTCCCTCCCTTGCCAACCTTTCCAGCTCCGCCTGCGGGCCGAGGCCCGATTCCGTCGGCTCGTCCGGATAATTGTACTGGAGGTCGCTGAGCGAGAAGGTCAGCTCTTCGCCGAAACGCAGCGTCTCCGCCAGCGCTTGCGGGTGCCGGCGGAACAGGCGCGCCATTTCCAGCGGCGGCTTCAAATGGCGTTCGGCATTGGCGGTCAGTTCCAGCCCCACCTCGGCGACCGGAACATTGAGGCGGATCGCGGTCAGCACGTCCTGCAGCGGGCGGCGTTCGGCCGTGTGATAGAGCACATCGTTGGTCGCCATCAGCGGGATGCCGGCACTCTCGGCAAACGCCGCCGCCTGCTCGATCCGGAAGCGATCATGGCCGGCATAACAGGGTGAGACGCCGAGCCGCAGGGCCCTGCCGAAGCGGTCCTGGAGTTGGCGCAGCAAAGCCAGGTTGTCCTGCGCGCCGGCCGCCAGATCGGGCAGGACCGCCAGCGACATCCGGTCGCCCCATTCGAGCAGGTCGTCGCGCCGGAGCAGGGTGGCGCCCTTTTCGGTCTCGTCGCGCAGATTGGCCTGGGTGAGCATGCGGCACAGATGTCCCCAGCCCTTGCGGTCCCTGGGATAGGCGAGAATGTCCGGCGTGCCGTCGCCAAAAACCAGCCGGCAGCCGGGGTGATAGGCAAGCTTTTCGACCCTGGCCTGCTGCCAGGCGCGCACCACGCCGGCCACGCTGTTGCGGTCGGCGAGCCCGATCGCGGAGAAGCCCATGAGCTTGGCCGCGACCACCAGTTCCTCGGGTTTGGAGGCGCCGCGCAGGAAGGAGAAGTTCGACTGGATGCCGAACTCGGCATAGGGGATGACGGTCAGCGCGTTCATGCGAAGACCCCGTGCATGAACCAGCGCGGCGGGATCTGCGAGACGCCGCCATACAGGCCTTGCCGGTAGAGCCAGTAGCGGCGGCCATCGGCATCCTCGATGCGGAAATAGTCGCGTGTCGATGCCGCCGGATCGCCTGGCGCCTCGCGCCACCATTCGGCGGCGATGCGCTCCGGACCTTCGGCACGGGTAACGCGGTAAAGCGCGCGGCGCCAACGGAAATGCAGCGGCGGTCCCTCCGGCATTTCGGTGGCCGGCACATCGATGGGCTCGGGCGCGCGGAACAGCCGGATCGGCCGTTCCGGCGGGAAGATGGTCATCGGCGCCTGCATCCTGTCCGGCTTCTTCGGCGGCGTGGTCCGGCGCGGCGCCTCGCTGAAGGGGACGATGGCGACGGCGCGTTCGGGCAGATGGCTTTCCACGGGAGCCGGCTGCAGAACCGCGCCCTCGCCGAGGCGGGCGCGGATACGGTCGGCGAACAGGGCGATGTCGGCGCCATCATCCACCGCTTCACCGGTCAGATCGGTCTGCTGCGTGTCGAAAGCGGCGACCGCCAGCACCGAGAGGCGCACCAGATCGAAGCCATAGCCGGCATCGATATGCTGCTCGAGCGCGGCCAGCCTTTCATGGAACAATTTCCGGATCAGCAAGGGTTCGCGCATCGGCCGCGAGGTGCCGAGCGCGATGCGGCTAACGGCGCCGTCGACGCGAAAGAGCAGCAGCGCCAGCGTCCGGGCGCCTTCGCCGCGGCGTTCGAGGTCGGTCTTCAAGGTCGTCGCCAGCATGCCCACCAGCCGTTCTATTTCCTCCGTCAGCGTGACGGGCTCGGCGAGATGGCGTTCGACCGAAAGCGGCGCGACGGGAAGGCGCGGCGAGATCGCTTCGTCGAGACGGCCGAGCGCCTGGTCGAGGCGCTGGAGCAGCAAAGCGCCGAAACGGCGGGCGAGCGGCGCGCGCGGCGCGGCCATGACGGCGCCCGCCGTGCGCAGCCCCACACTTTCCAGGCTGGTCCGGGTTTCCGGCGCTATGCGGAGGGCGGCCAGCGGCAAGGGGGCAAGCAAGGCTTCCTCCTCGCCCGATACAACGATGCGGTCGCCGCAAAAGCGTGCCGCCGCCCAGGCCGCCCCGGGCGTATGGGCAAGCCCGGCGCGGACGTCGAAACCCTGGTGAAAAAAGCGCGAGAGTATTTCGTCCAGCATGGCGCGTTCGCCGCCGAACAGATGGGTGCAGCCGGTGACGTCGAGGAACAGGCCGTCGATGCTGTCCAGCGCCACCAGAGGCGTGTAGCGGTCGCACCAGTCGGCAAGGCCCTCGAGCAGGCGCCGGTCGGCCTCCGGATCGGCTTCGACGATGTCGATCGACGGATGCATGGCGCGCGCATCGGCAATCCCCATGTCGCGCTTCAGGTGCAGCGCCTCAGCCCGCTCGTCGAGGGCCGAGATGCGCTGCGCGTTGCCCTGGCGGTGGCTGATCACGAGCGGTGGGTGAGATGGCCGCGGATGATCCGACGGCCGGGAACGCCAGGATTTCCCCAGACGCTGCCGCAGGATCCTTTCGGTCGCCAGATAGGGAAACCACAGGGACAGGATTCTCTGCCCATTCGCTGCCTCCACCGTGTCTTTCCTCGCCCCGTCTTTCCTCGAATCTGCGTTCATCGGGGTTCCACTCCAGTGTGAATTGTCCAGGCAGGGCCGTGCGGCTCTTGCCGATGCTGATGGTGAAGGCGGGGTGGCCGATCGAGCCGGCGAGCGGCCCGGCGACCGTGGCGCGCGGCACGGCCGGCGCCGACGCGGCGATCAGACGAAGAGGCGCCGCCGTCGGTTCCGGCTCGGCCGCCTGCCGCAGCAGGAACACCGGCCGGCCGGCACCTTGCGCCCGCGCATGCAGGCGGCGTGTCGCGGTCAGGTCCAGCCGCTGCGGATTGCCACGGATTTCCAGGATAACGGCGGCAAGCGCGGTCATCCTGGCCGCCTCCTCGGCGATCCACAGCGCATCGACAAGCCTGGGCGCCTCGGAAAACAGCAATTGCCCGGGCTCGATGCCGAAGCAGCCATGCAGCCCCCTGGCGTAGGGAAAGCCGGCCTCGTGGAAAATTTCCGATGTCCCGATCCATAAGATGGGCAGCCCCTGCGCCCGGTTGAGGATCAGGCTAACGAGTGACAGAGCGAAGCCGGCCACGGCTCCCGCATCGCGGGTTTCCAGGCCATGGATTTCGGTCAGGGCGGCTTTCGGCAGGCCGCCGCTGAGCGCGGCATCGAGCCGCTCGATGCCGATGGGCAGGAAAGCATCCGGCAAGGCCGCGGCAAGGCCGCGACGGACGATCGTCAGATCACTGCCGGGGCCAGTGCCGATATCAAGGGCCGCCGCCGCCGGCGCCTGCAGGCGCTCGGGCAGCGTTCCCTCTATTTTCGCGATCTGGCGGCGCAGGGAAAAAACAGTCTCCCGCGCCACGGCGGTCATCGCCATGACGGTCAGCTTCCACTCACAATTGTTCCTGTTATGTTCCCTAGGATTCCAGAGGCGATCCGAAGAGTCAAGCAGAGTCATGAGGAATTTATTCCTGCGCGTATCGGCACATGAGTCCGACATTCACATGTCCGCACGTCACCATGAGGCCGTCATCCCTGGGCGAAGCAGCCGCGCAGCGGCGTCGCGGAGACCTTGGGATCCATGCCGCGACCTTGGCCGTGAAGTGCAGCGGAGCAAATTCTGCACCGTGGCAGCGCACCGGAGTCCCGGCATGGATTCCGGGGTCTGCGCCGCGTCGCTGCGCTCCTTGCTCCGCCCCAGAATGACGAAGTGATGGGCGTTTCTTCGTCAATCGCCAACGTATTCGTCAACGAGGCTTCCTAGCCGCGAGACTAACGCGGCCACCAAATGAGACGCCCTGGCCGGCGCTGCGCGATGGTGGAAGGTCCGGCATGAGTTCTCCTGATACATGGCCGGACGCGATTCCCCGGCAGCGGCAAAAGCGCCGGCAGAAATTGCCGCGCCATTTGCCTGGACCAGCACGAAAGCCTATATGCCGGGATCAAAGGACAAAGCATGGCCCGCATCTACAAGACCCGCACCTGGCATGGCGAACTTGCGCCCTCGATGGAGGAACTGGAGTTCCTGGCGCTGGAGGCCTATGCCCATCTGCCGGAGGAATTTCGCAAGCTGACCGGCGAGATCATCATCCAGATCGCCGAATTCCCGACCGACGAGATCATGGACGATTTGTCGCTGGAGACGCCGTTCGACCTGCTCGGCCTGTTCGAGGGGCGCGGCATCGCCGAACGCTGGAACCCGCAAACCGGCGAAGGCCCGAACCGCATCACCCTCTATCGCCGCGCCATGCTCGACTATTGGGCCGAGAACGAGGAATCGCTGGGCGACATCGTCACCCACGTGCTGATCCACGAGATCGGCCACCATTTCGGCCTGTCGGACGATGATATGGAAAAGATCGAAGAGGCTGCTGAGTAGGCCGTACCTTCGTCCCCCTAGGGGTCTGCGCCGCCTCGCGACTGGAAGCCGATGACGACGGTCGGCCCGGGTGTGCGGGAAATCCGCGTCCGCGACGACGCCGGCGCGTTCCGGGTGCTTTACGTTGCGAGCATAGGCGATGCCGTCTATGTGCTGCACGCCTTCCAGAAGAAGACGCAACAGACGGCGAAACGAGACTTGGATCTTGCCGCATCGCGGCTCAAGCAAATCTAGTGGAGATCCGACGATGGAACGTCAGAGTTTTGAAAACATGTGGGACGCACTGGAAGGCACTCCGGCCGAATCCGCCAACATGACCATGCGCTCCAACTTGCTGATCGCGATCGAACAGCGGGTGCGGAGCTGGGACGTTACCCAGGCCGAAGCAGCCAACCGGCTCGGGATTACCCAGCCACGCCTTAGCGACCTCCTGCGGGGCAGGATCACGAATTTCAGTCTGGACACGTTGATCAATCTTGCCGCACTGGCCGGACTTACCGTGCGTCTTGATATTGTCGAGGCCGCCTGATGCTCTCCTTGCCTTCCCCTACCACTCGCTGAGCTTGGTATCCGGCCCGTATTCCTGGCCGTCGACATCCTTCACCACGGCCTGGCCGCAGCGCATGGTCTTGGCTTTCTTGTCATAGGCGTAGGTCGGCGAGCCGAACAGATGCCAGCCCTTGTTCAGCGCCGCCGTCACCTTATGGCAGAAGCTGGCGTCGTCCGGGGCGGTGAGAAAGCGGTAGAGTTTCATCGTCCAATTCCTGTCATGTATCCCAAGTCGACGAATATCATGCGCCGATGGCGGCGGCCTTCGCCAGCAGTTTTTCGGCCTGCGCCAGGTGCAGCCGCTCGACCATCCTGCCATTCAGCGCGATGACGCCCTTGCCGCTGTTTTGCGCCAGCGCGAAGGCGTCCTTCACCGCGCGCGCCTCGGCCAGCGCCTGCGCCGACGGCGCGAAGGCATGGTTGGCGGCCTCGATCTGCGATGGATGGATCAGCGTCTTGCCGTCAAAGCCCATGGCGGCGGCCTGCGTGCATTCGCGCGCAAACGCGTCCGGGTCGCGAAAATCGTTGAACACCCCGTCGAGCATGTCGAGGCCGCCGGCGCGCGCCGCCAGCAGCATCTGCATCAGCCATGGCAGGAGATAGGCGCGGTCCGGCGTCGCCAGCACGCCGGTATCCTTGATCAGGTCATTCGTTCCGGCAATGAAACAATCCAGCCGCGAGGCGGGGTCACGGCCGAGTTCGGCGATGGCGCCGATGTTGAGCATGGCCTTGGGCGTCTCGATCATCGCCCATAGTTTCACGCTGTCGGGAGCAAAATTGTCGTCCAGCACATCGCCGACCTCGAGCACGTCGCGCGGTGTGTCGACCTTGGGCAGCAGGATGCCGTCCGGTTCCGCCTTGGCCACGGCCGCAAGATCGTCGGCGCCCCATTCGCTGGACAGCGCATTGACGCGCACCACCATCTCGCAGCGCCGGCCATTGTGGTCGGCATCAGGGCGGTTGGCGAAAATGCCGGCCAGTTTTTCGCGCGCGGCGATCTTGTCGACGGGGGCAACGGCGTCCTCCAGATCGATGATGACGGCGTCGCAGGCAAGCTGGGCGATCTTGGCCAGCGCCTTCTCGTTGGAGGCCGGGACATAGAGCACGGAGCGGCGCGGGCGGTAGGGTTCCATGTCCGATCTATGCCGCGTGTGGTTGGTCGAGGCAAGCGTCCGCCCGGTACCTGACACGAGCCAACCGCGAACGCTTGCGCTGCCCCTTGCCTGTCCGTCCTCTGCAGCAGTTGCGGAAGGGGGCCCTTCCTCTCCCCCGTCGGTCGCCTGACCTCCGGAGGGAGAGGAAAGGAGCCTGGCTGGGGCGGCGCCAATGTCCGGAACGGATGGCGGGCAGCGCACCAGCCCTGCACGAAAACTGCACACGCCTGCGGAAAACCTCCTCCGATCCGCCGCATCGCTTCCCTGCCAGCCTGCGAGACAGGCGGCATGCACAAGCGAGCAAAACCCCGTCTGCCCTATCGGCTGCGCAGCGAAGGCTGGTGGCTGGTCGACCCGCCTCGCACGAAGCCCGCCGCAATTGTCATCCCCTTTGTCCGCCCGCATCGCGCTCGGAAAATCCAATTAATGGCCGCGGTCCGCCAATCTTCCGACGTTATCCCTAGCGCTTGATGCCTGCTGTTTCATCAACTTCGCCGTGCTGAGCGCCAATTACAATGTCGACCCTTCCCTTGAAATGACCGGCCAGGGCATTCCCCTCGACGCCTGGTATCCGCGCTCGCTCGGTCCGGGCGCGTTTCCGGCACTCGATCGCTTCTTCGATCATCAGAACAAGACCCCGGACGCGGGCGCTGTCCGCGAACTTGAAGGATTGCGGGCCAGCGACGAAGACTGGTATCGCAGCGTCCAGCGGAACTGGCGTGGCTGGAGCTTTCGTGACTGGCGCCTGCTTCGATATCTCGACAGCAAGGGGTCGCTCGTGCTTCCTCAGCCTTCGCAACCTTCCTTGCCGGACCGCTGACCGATGCCGCATCACATCCTCGTCGCCGACGATGACCCGCATATCCGCGAAGTGATCTGTTTCGCGCTGGAAAGGGCCGGCATGAAAACGGCTGCCGTGTCCGATGGCGCCGCCGCCCTGCAGGCGATCGAACGGCACACGCCCGACCTTGTCGTGCTCGACATCGGCATGCCGGAGATGGACGGGCTGGAGGTCTGCCGGCGGCTGCGCCACACATCAGACGTGCCGGTGCTGTTTCTGTCCGCGCGCGACGAAGAGATCGACCGCATCCTCGGGCTCGAAATGGGCGGCGACGACTATGTGACAAAGCCGTTCAGCCCGCGCGAACTGGTCGCCCGCGTCAACGTCATCCTGCGGCGCGCCCGCCCGGCAGGGCCCGACCCGGTTGACGACAGGCAGTTTACCCATGGCAAGCTCACGCTAGTGCCGGCCAGCCATAGCGCCGGCTTCGACGGCCGGCCGCTTACCCTGACCGGAATAGAATTCTCGATCCTGAAAGGGTTTCTGGCGCGGCCCACCCATGTGCTCGATCGCGACGCGGTGATGGCCAGTGCCTATGCCGGCAAGATCCATGTCGCCGACCGCACCGTCGACAGCCATATCCGCAACATCCGCGCCAAGCTGGCGGCGGTCGGATGCCTGGATGCCATCGAGACGGTGCATGGCGTCGGCTTCCGGCTCGGCCGATGCGGCTGACGACCTCAAGCAAGTGGAGCGGCCGCAAATGGCGGCCGCGCCTCGCCACGGTCGTCGTCGCCATCCTGATCCTGGTGATGGCCTTGCCGCTGGTCGGCCTGTTCTTCTTCCGCCTCTACGAAAACCAGTTGATCCGCCAGACCGAGGCGGAGCTGATCGCGCAGGGTGCGGCCATCGCGGCCATCTATGCGCAGGAGGTGCGCGACGCCGGCATTTCCGGAGACAAGCTCGGTGTGCCGATGCCTGGGGCCAATGGCACCGCGAACCGAGGCGCCAGTCCCGATTCGCCTTATCGGCCGATCGAGCCGCAGCTCGATCTCGCCTCGGATTACGTGCTTGCGACCCGGCCGGCGGGGACGCCCGCCACGGCCGATCCAGCCTTCGCCGCGATCGGCGCGCGACTGACCGGCATTCTCGACGCGACGCAGAAAACCACGCTGGCCGGCTTCCGGCTGCTTGATCCCACAGGTGTCGTCATTGCCGGGCGCGACGAGATCGGGCAGTCGCTTGCCGGGGTCGAGGAGGTGCGTGAGGCGCTCGCCGGGCGCTATGCCAGTGCGCTCAGGCTGCGCATCCCCAACCAGCCGCCGCCGTCGCTCTATTCGGTCAGCCGCGGCACCAGGGTGCGCGTCTTCGTCGCGCTGCCGGTTGCCGTCGACGGCAAGGTCGCCGGCGTGGTCTATGTTTCGCGGACGCCCAACAACATCATAAAACATCTCTATGGCGAACGCGGCAAGGTGACAGCGGCGGCGATCGCCATCCTCGGCGGCACGCTGCTCATCGGCCTCGTCTTCCTGCGCACCGTCAGCCGGCCGATCTATGCGCTGATCGACCGCACCCAGCGCATCGCCGCCGGCGAGCGCGGCGCGATCCGGCCGCTCGACCATCATGGCACGCGCGAAATGGCCGAATTGTCCGCCGCCTTCCTCGACATGGCCGAAAAACTGCAGGCGCGCTCGGACTCGATCCAGACCTTCGCCACCCACGTCTCGCATGAACTCAAATCGCCGCTGACGGCGATCCAGGGCGCGGCCGAACTGTTGCGCGATTCCGGCTCGGCGATGGACGATGACGAGCGGCGGCGCTTCTCCAACAATATCGTCACCGATGCCGGGCGGCTCAATTTGCTGGTCCGGCGGCTGCTTGACCTGGCGCGCGCCGAAAACCTTGCTCCGAGCGGCGAAAGCACCTCGGTCGGTGCGGCGCTGGCGCTGCTTCCCGTCGACACCAGGCTGGCGGTTCGCGTCGAGGCCGGCGGCGATCTGGCCTTGCGCATCTCGGCCGAGAACGGAGCAATCGTATTTGGCAATCTCATCGACAATTCGGCCAGGCACGGCGCGACGCAAGTTTCGATCACTGCGGCAAGCGCCGGCGGCAAGGCGACGCTGCTGGTCAGCGACGATGGCGCCGGCATTTCGCCAAGCAATCGGGCGCGCATCTTCGAGCCGTTCTTCACCACGCGCCGCTCTACCGGCGGCACCGGCATGGGGCTGGGCATCGTGCTGGCCCTCCTGAAAGCGCATGATGGTACGATCCGGCTGGTTGACACCGAGCGCGGCACGCGCTTCGAGATCACGTTGCCGGTCGCGTAAGACGGACGGCGGATCGGAGAAAAAAGTGCGCTACGACATCGTCATCATCGGCGGAGCCATCGTCGGGTCCTCGGTCGCCTACTATCTGCGCGAGGAAGGGTTTTCCGGCTCGATCGCGCTGATCGAGCGCGATCCGCAATTCGCCCATGCGGCGACGACGCTGTCCATGGCCTCGATCCGCCAGCAATTCTCCATTCCGGAAAATATCCGCCTGTCGCAATTCACGCTGAAACTGTTCCGGCGGCTGAAGGAAGAATTCGGCGCCGAGGCCGATATCGGTTTTCGCGAGGGTGGCTATCTCATTCTTGCCGGCGAGGCCGGGCTGCCGATCCTGAAGGCCAACCACGCGGCGCAGGTCGCCGAGGGCGCAGACATCCTGCTCGAGAACGCCGACCAGTTGACGCGCCGCTTCCCCTGGCTGTCGGCCGAAGGCATCACCGCCGGCGCCTATGGCCGAAGCGGCGAAGGCTGGTTCGACGCCCATGCCATGCTGATGCTGTTCCGCAAGGCGTTGCGGGAGAAGAAGATCGACTTCATCAGCGCTTCGGTTACCGGCATCGAGCGGCAGGGCGACCGCGTCACCGGCGTCAGCCTCGACAATGGCGATCGGCTGGAGGCCGGCACCGTCATCAATGCCGCCGGGCCGAACGCCGGCAAGGTCGCCGCCCTTGCAGGGCTGGCGCTGCCGGTCGAGCCGCGCAAGCGCAATGTCTTCGTCTTCGAGGCGCGCGAGAAATATGCCGACATGCCGCTGCTGGTCGATCCCTCCGGCATCTATGTCAGGCCGGAAGGCTCGGTCTACCTCACCGGCGGCGCCGAGCCGGAAGAGGGTGACGGCCCCGCCGATGCCGGAGATTTCGAGGTCGACTGGCCGCTGTTCGAAGAGGTGATCTGGCCGGTGCTGGCGACCCGCATCCCGGCCTTCGAGGCCATCAAACCGACGCGCGCCTGGGCCGGGCACTATGACTACAACACGCTCGACCAGAACGCGGTGATCGGCCCGCACCCCGAGGTGACGAATTTCCTCTTCGCCAACGGATTCTCCGGCCACGGCCTGCAGCAGGCGCCGGCGGTCGGCAAGGCGCTGGCCGAGTTGATCGTGCATGGCGGGTATCGGACGATCGACTGCTCGGCGTTTGGGTATAGCAGGGTTGCCGAAGGGCGGGCGTTCCGGGAATTGAATGTGATTTGAGGCGGGGCGGGCATGCCTCTCCCTTCTCCCCTTGTGGGAGAAGGTGGCCGCGAAGCGGCCGGATGAGGGGTGTTCCAGCTTGGCAAGGACGGCGATCCGTCACCCACTCCTCAACCGTCTCGGCGCTGCGCGCCGATCCACCGCCCTGGGGCGAGCCACTGGTCTCGCCCCGTCCTTCGGACCCCACAAGGGGAGAAGGAAGAAGCGTCTACGCCATCATCGCATCAACCTTAAGTGCATCGCCAAGCGCATTGCCTCCGGCCGTGTTGTCGAAGATGCCCCAGACCTCGGCACCAGAAGCGGCCGCTGCCTGCAGTTGCCGGCTAAATCGGGCGAGGCTTTCGGCGCCCGTTGGCGACTGGATGCGGTCACAGAGAGAAATCAGCGCTTGCGCGAGATCCAGAAGGCGTCGGGCATACGCTTCATGCCGATGCGTTCGTAGAAGCCGACAGCGTCGGGCATCGAGACCAGGCTGATGGCGACCGACGGTCCGAGCTGCCGGGCAACCTCATCCATCAGCCCCTTGCCGATGCCGAGGCCTTGCGCCTTGGCCGAGACGGCGAGATCGGAAATGTAGCAGACCCAGGAAAAGTCGGTCAGGCAGCGGGCAACGCCGATCAGCGGCTTGGCTTCCATTTCGAGAGGGGCCATGTCGAGAGAGGCCATCTCGAGACGGGCGGTCACGATCAGGTTGGCGCCTTCCAGCATCGCCTTCAGCCTTGCCTCGTCATCGACGGGCCTGACTTCGCCGAGACCGGATTCCACCAGCACGCGGCGGAATTCGGGAATGCCGAGCGTCGGTTCGCGCGCGTAGAGGACGTGGGAGTTTTCTGCCATGGGACCAGACTGCACCATCGGGCGGCGATTTCGAAGCCGTTTTTGTGCGGCACCCTCTTGCCGGCACCGACAAACAGTTGCCTTTTATTTGCGCGCGGCTTTGTGTAAACCGGGCCTCAGCAAATCCCCCGCAACGAAAAACACGGGCCAAAGCCATGGAAAAATTCACCAAGCTCACCGGCGTCGCCGCTCCCATGCCGATCGTCAATGTCGACACCGACATGATCATCCCGAAGGATTATCTCAAGACGATCAAGCGCACCGGGCTTGGCACCGGCCTGTTCGCCGAGATGCGCTACAATGACGACGGTTCGGAAAATCCGGATTTCGTGCTCAACAAGCCGGCCTACCGCAAGGCGCAGATCCTGGTCGCCGGCGACAATTTCGGCTGCGGCTCGAGCCGGGAACACGCGCCATGGGCGCTGCTCGATTTCGGCATACGCTGCGTCATCTCGACCTCGTTCGCCGACATTTTCTACAACAACTGCTTCAAGAACGGCGTGCTGCCGATCACCGTCAGCCCCGAGGACCTGGAGAAGCTGATGGACGACGCCTCGCGCGGCTCCAACGCCACTCTGTCGGTCGATCTCGAAGCCAAGGAAATCCGCGGTCCGGACGGCGGCGTGGTCACATTCGACCTCGACGATTTCAAGCGGCACTGCCTGCTCAACGGGCTCGACGATATCGGCCTGACCATGGAAAAGGCCGGCGCCATCGCCTCGTTCGAGAAGAAGAACGCCGAACTGCGCCCCTGGGCCTGAAGCCCTGAACAGATAAGCCCGGCCGCGCGCGGTCGGGTTCGTGGCTGCTGAATGGAGGGACAGTCATGACACGTTTGCTTCTGGCCGGCGTTTGCGCTTCGGCGGTGATGTTTCTGACGATCGCGGGCGCGCATGCACAGACCGGCATTGACGATGCGTCCGGCGCCGCCGACCAGGGCGCGTCAAGCACGGGCAAGGTGGCGCTGGCCGAGGATGACAAGCAGGCGCCGATCCCGTTCGAGGGCGGTCAGCTGACCATCACGCAGCCGGAGCAGGACGGCGAAAAGGTGCTGGCCTATGACGGCAAGCAACTGGCCAGCAACTATGATGTCTTCTTCGACAAGATCGTGGAGGTCGGCGGCATCAAGGTGGCGCTGTTCAATGTCGGCGATGGCGGCAATCAATGCGGCCCGGCGACGGTGATCGTCTGGAAGCCGGAAGGCGGCGAGATTCAGGGCACCACGGTCGAGCAGGACGAGTGCGGCGCGCCGTCCTCGGCGGTGTCCGACAACGCCATCTATTTCGTGCCGTATCTCCTGCCGGGTGACCAGAAGCCGGCGCTGCAGTGGTCGCCGACGGATGGGCTGACGATTTCGGGCAATCTCACCTACATGCCCGAACCCGGCACCGACTGGAAAGACATTGATCCGGAAAAGTACCAGAACATCATCGACGCCTTCCACAATGAAGCCGTCTACAAGGAAGCCGAAAATCTGCTCGGCAAGGACATGCCCGACATGGCGACCAGCCTGCTGGTCGGCGGCGGCACGGAAAAGACCGCGTCCGGCGCCTTTTACGCCAGCGGCTGCGTGCCGCATGATTGCGGCGGCAATGACGGCTTCATGGCGGTCGACCCGGCCAAGCACCAACTCTATTTCGCCCGCCGCGGCGACAATGGCCAACCGAACGCGTGGCCGGCGCTGGCGACATGGCCGGCCGACGTGAAGGAGGCGCTGGACAAGGCGCTGGGGTCGGCGAATTAGCCAGAGCATTTCCGGCGAAAACGGGGCGAGGCGAATTTCCTCCGGCCTGCGCGCGACAACCGTCCATTGTTGCCGACGGGCGCAGGACTGCGGTTTATACGCCGTTCTTCCTTTGAGTGCCGCCGGTCGCCGGCGCGGAGATCGAGGATCGCCTTCTGCCCCAACCCGCGTCAACGGCGATATTCGCTCGGACAAATGGAACCAGATCGGCCGCGCGGCGTCATAGAAGCAGCTTCGCGCGGCAGTGCCTGGAGTAACATTGATGGTCAGGCTCGTTCTTCTGGCGTTTGTTTTGTTGGCCTTCACAGCTGGCGCCACGGAGGCGGCAAAGCTGGACGCAGCCGCCGTCAACGATGCTCAATTCGGCGAAGCCGCAACGAAGGGCGTCGATGCGACCGCGCTGAAGGCGCAGATCCTTTTGGATCGCGCGCGGTTCTCGCCTGGCCTCATTGACGGCCACCAGGCGGAGAACTTCACCAAGGCGGTTCGGGCATTTCAGGCGGCCAACGCGCTGCCCGCCGATGGCAAGCTCAACCGGGAGACCTGGGACAAGCTGGTCGCAACCTCACCAGGCCCGGTTCTTGTGAATTACGAGCTGACGCGCAAGGACGTGCGTGGACCGTTTACCAAGCGCATTCCGGCCAGTATGGAAAGAATGGCTCGCCTGCGCAGGCTCGGCTACCGCAGTTCGCTGGAACGGATCGCGGAGCACTTCCACATCAGCGAACAATTGCTGCGAAGGCTCAACCCGGGCATCAGCTTCAGGAGGGCGGGCGCAAAGCTGCTGGTGCCGGCTATCGCCCGAGGCGATCCGCCCTCAGCCGTTGCCAACGTCGAAGTCGACAAGGCCGCGCGCCAAGTTCGCGTTCTCGACAATTCCGGCAAAGTGGTTTCGGTCTACCCCGCCTCGATTGGAAGCGAAGAGAAGCCGGCGCCGAGCGGCGAGGCACAAGTCACACGCGTGGTCCACAATCCCACCTATCACTATGATCCCAACTTCGCCTTCAAGGGGGTAAGAACCAAAAGGCCCTTCACCATCGCTGCCGGGCCTAACAATCCTGTCGGATCGGTCTGGATCGATCTGTCCATTGAAAGTTACGGGATTCACGGCACGCCCGAACCAGGCAAGATCGGGAAGACCTTCTCGCATGGTTGCATCAGACTGACCAATTGGGACGCCGAAGACCTGGCCCTTGAGGTGCACAAAGGCACAAGGGTTGTCTTCACCGGAGAAACGGCTGAATCGGCCAACGACCAACCCGGCTGACGCATGGTGGGCAATGCGGACCCCTGAGCCGGTGCCGGGGCCGCACGGAGAGCACCTCACGGTAGCCGGTGCACGAGCTGGCACATCGACGTCACAGGTCCTGCACCGCCGATCCATTCGTATTGGCCCTTGGCCGGATCGGCGTTTTCCCCACAGAGTAGCCGCAACCACACGAGGTGCTTCATGCGCAAGCTCATCTCCACCGGTTCGCCCTTCGAGAAGACCGCCGGCTATTCGCGTGCGGTGGTGCAGGGCGACTGGTGTTTCGTCTCCGGCACGACCGGCTACGACTATGCGACCATGACGATGCCGGAGACGGTCGAGGCGCAGACGCGCAACTGCCTGGCGACGATCGGCAAGGCGCTGAAGGACGGCGGCTTTGACATGGCCGATGTGGTGCGGGCGCATTACTACGTCACCGACCAGGCTTTCGTGGACGTGGTCTTCCCGATCCTCGGCGAGACGTTCGGCGACATCAGGCCGGCGGCGACGATGATCGTGTGCCAGCTCAACAAGCCGGAAATGAAGATCGAGATCGAGGTGACGGCGCTGCGGCGTACGGCCTGAGGAGACCTGCGCCATGAAGGTCAGGCGCATCGTGGCCAATATCGAGACACCGAACGCGGCGGCGGCGAACCGTTTCTACCATGGCGTGCTTGGCCTCGACATCCTGATGGATCAGGGCTGGATCGTAACCTACGGTTCCGGGGAAACGATGCAGGTGCAGGTCAGCTTCATGGCGCAAGGCGGGTCCGGTACGCCGGTGCCGGACCTGTCGATCGAGGTCGATGACGTCGATGCGACGCTCGAGGCCATGAAGGCCGCCGGTTTCGCCATCGAATATGGGCCGGCCGACGAGCCTTGGGGCGTCCGGCGCTTCTATGTGCGCGATCCCTTCGGGCGGCTGGTCAACATTCTCACGCATCGGTGAGGGTCCCTCTGCGGGTCAGCGCGCGTGAAGACCCTGAGATGCCGGCGGGACAGCGCCCCCCTCTGGCCTGCCGGCCATCTCCCCCTCAAGTGGGGAGATTGACGTCACCTCGGCTTTCGCCAATCTCCAACAACGAACGAGGAGGCGAGGCGGCGAAGCTGCCAATCTCCCCATTAGAGGGGGAGATGCCCGGCAGGGCAGAGGGGGGCGCGAAGGATCGCGGCGAAAGGTCGTTCGTCCCAGCATTCATCCTCCCCTTGCGCTGCAACCGCTTGGCGTTTAGCAAGGCCGCGGTTCAAATTCTTTTCTGGGACGGCTCTCCATGGCAACGAAGCACCTTTTCCTGCTCCCCGGCGACGGCATCGGCCCCGAGGCCATGGCCGAGGTCAAGAAGCTGATAGCTGCCATGAACGCAAAGCTCGGCAGCGGCTTCGTCACCAATGAGGGCCTGGTCGGCGGCTGTGCCTACGATGCGCATGGCGCGGCGATTTCCGATGCCGACATGGAAAAGGCGATGGCCGCGGACGCTGTGCTGTTCGGCGCCGTCGGCGGGCCGAAGTGGGACGCCGTGCCTTACGAGGTACGGCCCGAGGCCGGCTTGCTGCGCCTGCGCAAGGACATGGAGCTGTTCGCCAATCTGCGCCCGGCAATCTGCTACCCGGCGCTGGCCGCATCGTCCTCGCTCAAGCAGGAAGTCGTCGAAGGCCTCGACATCCTCATCGTGCGCGAGCTGACCGGTGGCGTCTATTTCGGCGAGCCCAAGCAGATCATCGATCTCGGCAACGGCCAGAAGCGCGGCATCGACACCCAGGTCTACGACACCTTCGAAATCGAGCGCATTTCGGGCGTCGCTTTCGAGCTGGCGCGGACCCGCAAGAACCACGTCACCTCGATGGAAAAGCGCAACGTCATGAAGTCTGGCGTGCTGTGGAACGAGGTCGTCACCCAGACCCACAAGGCGCGCTATTCCGACGTCAAGCTCGACCACATGCTGGCAGACGCCGGCGGCATGCAGCTGGTGCGCTGGCCAAAACAGTTCGACGTCATCGTCACCGACAATCTGTTCGGCGACATGCTGTCCGACATCGCCGCCATGCTGACCGGCTCGATCGGCATGCTGCCGTCGGCCTCGCTCGGCGCGCCCGACGTGAAGACCAAGAAGCGCAAGGCGCTCTACGAGCCGGTACACGGCTCGGCCCCCGACATTGCCGGCAAGGGCATCGCCAACCCGATCGCCATGATCGCCTCCTTCGCCATGTGCCTGCGCTATTCCTTCGGCATGGTCGATGAAGCCGACAAGCTCGAAGCTTCAATCGCCGCCGTGCTCGACCAGGGCTGGCGCACCAAGGATATTTTCTCCCCCGGCATGACCGAGGTTGGCACCGTCGAGATGGGCGACGCGATTATCGCAAAATTCCTGGCCTAGCCGCAGGGCGGCTCGGCCTCAGCGGATCTCGCCGGCAAGCTGCTGCAGCAGGCCGACGAGCTGCGCCTCGTCCACAGGTTCGAAGAAGGCTGCGTCGGCGGCCTCGACGGCGACGATCGCTTGCTGTGCCGCGGCCACCCCGGCGGCGGTGACGCGGATCACCTTGGCCCGGGAATCCCGGGGGTCGGCCTCGCGTGCGATCAATCCTTTCGCCTCCAGCCGGGCGACGACGTCCGAGGTCATCTTCACCTCCGTGCCGGCCTGGGCGGCGAGCTGCACCTGGTTGGGCGGCTCGCCATTGCGTGCGAGCCACATCGCCGAGGCGAGCAGCACGAACTGGACATGTGTCAGGTCGAGCGGCGCCAGCGCCGCCGTCATGACACGCTGCCAGCGCATCGTGGTCCGCCAGAGCAGCAATCCGGCGCTCTCCGATGGTCCACCCTTGAAGCGCGTGTCCAGTTCAGCCACGGTTCGCCAACGCCTCCGCCTGCTCGAACAGCCTGGCCATCGAGACGTCGAAATCGCCACTGATCTGCGGCCCGAGTTCCGGGCCGACCTCGGCGGCCGAAGGGCCCGAGATATCAAGCCGGTGCGTCACCTGCGTGCCGCCTTCGACGGGCACCAGCGTGTGCCGGAACAGCAGCGTGGTGTCACCGAACGAAGTTTCATCGGCATAGGTCAAATTGTCGACGAGATCGACGATGGTCGATTCGAACGTGTCCTGTCCGACCGGTGTCACCGAGACGCGGGTGCCCTTGGCGAACGGCCCGTGCAGCACGAAAATGTCGGACCCCTCATAGGTCAGGCGGCCTTCATGCAAGGCCTTGAGCGCGTTCCAGATGGCTCGCGCCGGAAGCGGGGAAGTCGCGGTGTATTCATTGGTCCACATCGTCTTGGCTCCGTCTTGTCCGATCGACCATTCGATCCGCGCACAGACTATCTGTGCGCGGATTAAATTGCAAGCGGAATTTTCGGCCGCAGCGTCCTGCTGGGCGAGAGCTCGCCTAGATGGTTTAGCCCTATGTCTTCATGTCGCTCGAGCCGAAAACCGTTTCCAGTCTTTGGGACTCGCTTCTAACCCTGACTCCTGCCGGCACCGGTCCCCAGGGGTTATCGCCTACCTGGGACGGCATAAGTCCGAGGACCAGCAAGGCAGCTTCGCCGATGACCGGGATGAAGCAGACCAAGACAAACCAGCCACTCAGGCCGACGTCATGTAGGCGTCGCACGACCAGCGCAATCCACGAGAGGCCGAACGCCAGCGTGTAGATGGCGGCGGGTAAGAAGCCTATCGAGCTGCTGCCCGCATTCGCGCCGAAGCCATTGACGGCGAGATTGACAAGGATCCCGAAGCCGACAAGCGCTAGCTGAACAAGGAGAAAGCATAGCCAAAAAGCCCAGAATTCCTTGCGGCGGGCGCGTCCGTTGAAATTGAAATAGTTCACGCTCACCGTGCGCCCGAAATAGGCCCAAAGTCCTGTGGAACCAGCAGACCGCTTTTCGGCAGGCAGGCCTCGCCGCGGTGGCTGACCCACGCCTGAAGACGGCGAGGGCGAACTCACGGCGACTACATCATGCGCCGCGCCGTCATCTGGCTGGAACTCGACGACAGCGCCCCGGACGAGCGCCACCCCCTGGTTCAGATCTTTGCGTGCAAATAAATAGCGGGTGCCGTCGACCCCGTTGATGTAGCCGAAGTCCTGATCCTCGTCGTAGTGATAGACCGTGCCGCGCATGTTCCCCCCTTTTTGCGATACGATGAGCGGATGCTATCCAGGGTTGTTCGTGATTGCAATATGCACGCTATGTCATATGCTGACGCCAGCCGGCACCGGTCCCCACTGGTTTTCACGCGCCTGGGTCGGGATCAGCGCGAAGACCAGGATGATCAGGCTGCCGATGCTGGGGATGAGGATCAGCAGATAGAGCCAGCCCGACAGGCCGATATCGTGCAGCCGGCGCACGGTCATGCCGAGGCCGGGCAGGAGCGTCGCCAGGAGGAAGGTGCCGCAGAGGCCGACCGTCACCACCGCGGAGGCGTCGGTGTCGAAATTGCCCATTTCGATATCGGTGAAGATGCCGATGCCGCCGATGATGAGCAGGCAGACCACCCAGAACAGGCAGTAGCCCCAATATTCCTTGCGGCGGGCGCGGCCGGCGAAGTTGAAGTAGTTCCGCGTCAGGCCACGCCAGAAATAGCCCCAGAGATCACTGGGTTCGGCGGTTGCGCTCTCGCTGGATCGGCCGAAATGCCGCGCCTGCGGTGCGCGGGCCGTGGGTGCGGTGCCGACTGGAGCCGGAGCGGCGTTCATGCCGGCGGCCACGGTCGGGCTCGCGGTGGTTTGGCCGGCGATCGAAAAAACGTCGCGAGCCTGGCCGCCGCTCGTCTGGAACTCGACCACCGTCCCGTTGGGCATCGCGGTTTGCCGGCGCAGGTTCTCGCGGGTGAAGGTGTAGCGGTTGCCGTCGGCGCCGGTGATGAAGCCGAAGCCCTGGTCCTCTTCATAGTGAAGCACTTCGCCGCGCATCGCCCACCCCCTTGTCGCCACGTCCCTGCAAAGATGTGGCACAGGGCCGAGCCGATGGGCAAGCCGCCCATAAGCTACCGCCTTCGCCGCAAATGACGCAAAAATCAGCGGCGAGGCTTTCGCGTCGGTCTTACGACGGCCGCTTCTTCGTCTTCTTGTGCTTCGGCGCGCCGGTGTTTTCGAATTTCGGCTTGCCCGGCTTTTTCGCCCACGGCTTTGCATCATGCGCGGCTTGCGGGCGCTGGTCGGCGGAAGCCGGTGCACGTTTCTCGAACTTGCGCTTCGGCGCGTTCGGGTCGAACGGCGCCTTGCCGCGATGCGGTTTCTTGTCCGGGCTGGGCGGCTGGTAGCCGGCCCGCGACAGGTCAGGCGTGCCGTCCAGCCGCTTCACCACGATGTTGCCCTGCAATTTGCGGTCGGGACCGATCGCGGCGAGAAAACGCTCGGCCCAGTCGGCGGCGATCTGCACGAACGTCTCTTCCGGCTGCATCTTGATGGCGCCGATCTCACGCTTGCTGATGCTGCCGGCACGGCACAACATCGGGATCAGCCAGCGCGGCTCGGCATTCTGCCGGCGTCCGACCGACAGCGAGAACCAGACGCTGGCGCCGAAATCGTCGCGGCGGCTGGGCGCCTCGTCGCGGTGCGCAAACTTCTCGCCCGCCGGCCTTTCGCGCGATGGGGTGAAAGGCGCGACGTCCATCAGATCCTCGGGCGCCGAGCGGCTGGCGCGGCACTGGCGCACAAAGGCAGCCGCCACCTGTTCGGCTCCATGCCGGGCGAGAAGCGCGTCGATGAATGCACGCTCGTCGTCCTTCACCGGTTCGTCGAAAGCCGGATCGGCAAGGATGCGCTCGTCGTCGCGCCGCATCACGTCGTCGGCCGAGGGCGGGCTCGCCCATGTCGCCGTCAGCTTGGCGCTTTGCAGCAGCCGCTCGGTGCGCCTGCGGGCGCTGTTGGGCACGATCAGCGCGCTGACGCCCTTGCGTCCCGCACGTCCGGTGCGGCCGCTGCGGTGCAGCAGCGTTTCCGGATTGGTCGGCAGGTCGGCGTGGATCACCAGTTCGAGGTTGGGCAGGTCGATGCCGCGCGCCGCCACGTCGGTGGCGATGCAGACTTTCGCGCGGCCGTCGCGCATCGCCTGCAGCGCATGGCTGCGCTCGTTCTGGCTGAGCTCGCCCGAGAGCGCGACGACGGAAAAATTGCGGTTGTTGAAGCGGGCCGTGAGATGATTGACGGCGGCACGCGTGTTGCAGAACACCAGCGCGTTCTTGGCCTCATAGAAACGCAGCACGTTGATGATGGCGTTCTCGCGATCGGCCTGGGCGACATTCAGCGCCCTGTACTCGATGTCGAGATGCTGCTTTTCCTCGCCGGCGGCCGAGATGCGCACGGCGTCGCGCTGATAGCCCTGGGCGAGCGTGGCGATGGAGCGCGGCACGGTGGCGGAGAACATCAGCGTGCGACGGTCGGCCGGTGCGGCATCGAGGATGAATTCGAGGTCCTCGCGAAAGCCGAGATCGAGCATCTCGTCGGCCTCGTCCAGCACCACGGCCTTGAGCGTCGACATGTCGAGCGAATTACGGGTGATGTGGTCGCGCAGCCGGCCGGGCGTGCCGACGACGATGTGGGCGCCGCGCTCCAGCGCGCGCCGTTCGGTGCGCATGTCCATGCCGCCGACGCAGGATGCCACCGTGGCGCCGGTCGGCTCATAGAGCCATTCGAGCTCGCGGGTCACCTGCAGCGCCAGTTCACGCGTCGGCGCCACCGCCAATGCCAGCGGCGCCGCTGCCGGGCCGAAACGTTCCGCGCCGTCGAGCAGCGTCGGCGCCATGGCAAGGCCGAAGGCGACGGTCTTGCCCGAGCCGGTCTGGGCCGACACCAGAGCGTCGGCCTGGCCGAGCTCCAGCACCGCCTTCTGCACCGGGGTCAGGTCGGAATAACCGCGTTTCTCCAGCGCTTGTGCCAGCGCGGGAACAATACCATCGAAGTTGGACATCTCATTCTTTCGGAATTCAGAGGATTGCTCTTACGAAGCACATCCGGGACCGGCACGCGTGCCGGTCAGACAATCTTTGGGTGTTCGTACTTCTTGCGGTGACCATTGTACAGTGCAGCCCGCCGCGCTTCTTCCCTTCTCCCCTTGTGGGAGAAGGTGGCCTCGCGATCCGAGGTCGGATGAGGGGTGCTCCAGCTTGGCGCCGACGGCACTCCGTCACCCACCCCTCAACCGTCTCGGCGCTGCGCGCCGATCCACCGCCCTGGGCGAGTCACGGGCCTCGCCCGCCCTTCGGGCCCCACAAGGGGAGAAGGAAAAGAGGCGCCAATTGACTCCTGCGGCAAACCGCGTAAAAGCCGGCATCGAACGGGATCAATCTCGATGCGCGGCCTTTTGATGGCTCTTCTTGCCTTCGACGTCCCCGGCCACATCAGTGGGGCCGGACGCGTTGGTGCATCTTACCGTTCGACCAAAACCATGGCCAAAACCACCACCAAAACGGTGTGATTCCCTTGGCCTAACCACCCTCTCCCGGGTCCGGCCCGGGGGACGGAACCCGCACTTGGCCGGCGGGTTTTCTCCAAGAACCAAGCGGAGAGGGACAGGAGATTTCTATGAGTTTCAAGGTTGCAGTCGTCGGCGCCACGGGCAATGTGGGCCGGGAAATGCTCAACATTCTGGAAGAGCGCGGCTTTCCGGTCAGCGAAGTCGTGGCGCTCGCCTCGCGGCGCAGCATGGGCACGGAAGTGTCGTTCGGCGACCGCACGCTGAAGGTCAGGCCGCTCGACCAGTATGATTTTTCCGACACCGACATCTGCATCATGTCGGCCGGCGGCAACGTCTCCAAGGAGTGGTCGCCGAAGATCGGCAAGCAGGGCTGCGTCGTCATCGATAATTCATCGGCCTTCCGCTACGACCAGGACGTGCCGCTGATCGTGCCCGAGGTGAACCCGGACGCGATCTCGCTGTTCACGCGCAAGAACATCATCGCCAACCCGAATTGCTCGACGGCGCAGCTCGTCGTGGCGTTGAAGCCGCTGCATGATGCCGCCACCATCAAGCGCGTCGTCGTCGCCACCTACCAGTCTGTATCCGGCGCCGGCAAGGAAGGCATGGACGAGCTCTTTACCCAGACCCGCGCGGTGTTCGTCGCCGACCAGGTCGACGTCAAGAAGTTCACCAAACGCATCGCCTTCAACGTCATCCCGCATATCGATGTCTTCCTCGACGACGGCTTCACCAAGGAAGAGTGGAAGATGGTCGCCGAGACCAAGAAGATGCTCGACCCCAAGATCAAGCTGACGGCGACCTGCGTGCGCGTGCCGGTGTTCATCGGCCATTCGGAAGCGGTCAACATCGAGTTCGAGAAGCCGATCACCGCCGACGAGGCGCGCGACATCCTGCGTGAAGCGCCTGGCTGCCAGGTCTTGGACAAGCGCGAGGATGGCGGCTACATCACGCCGCTGGAATCGGCCGGCGAGGACGCCACCTTCATCTCGCGCATCCGCGAGGATTCGACCGTCGACAACGGCTTGTCGATGTGGATCGTCTCCGACAACCTGCGCAAGGGCGCGGCGTTGAACGCGGTGCAGATCGCCGAACTCCTGATCGAGCGCGGGCTCATCCAGCCGAAGAAGAAGGCGGCTTAGTTTTCGCTCACGGGCCGTATCGCCGCTGCCGCGGCTGGCCCTCCGCGAGGGCGCCGGACGACCGGCGGCCCGCCGTCGCGGGCCCGGCCTTCGGCCGTTAGCTCCCTTCTCCCCGTCATTACGGGGAGAAGGTGCCGGCAGGCGGATGAGGGGCAGCGCCGGCCATGCCGATTTGGCGCTGCCGGGTCATGAGATTAGCCGTCAAAGTCGCTCCGCGCCGATTTCAGCTCGCGCTATCCATACTCAGTTCGCGCAGCACCGCCATCGCCTCCTCCGCCCGCCCGGCCGGCACAAACAGGTGGTCGTGATAAAAACCCGAGACTGGATTGACGCCCATGCCGGCGGCGGCGAGGCGTGCGGTGATGGCGGCGAGGAAGCCGACGGCTTCGAGCGATGAGTGGATGTTCAGCGTGATCATCCGGCAGCGGAACGAAGCCTCCAGCCCCGTGGTCCGGGCGGCTTCCTCGGTCACGATCAGCGTCGTGCCTTCGCGCTCGCGAAACACCATCACCGGCTCCAGGCCTTCGGGCTGCGGCACGTGCGGCGCCAGCGTGGCAAAGACATAGGCGCCATCAAGCAATTCCGGCGTCATCGACGCCAACAATGTCCTCAGATCGGTCTCGCCGGTCATTTGTCGTCTCGCCTGGTGCACTGCCCGCTCCTCAATAGCCGCCATGGACGAATGCCGATAGCTCTGCTGGCAGCAGAGTCCGCAGCATGGTGGAAATCGGCGCCAAGACAAATCCAGACACGTGTCGGATCGCCGCCTCACGGCACGTCCTTGGTTCGACCCCGCTGAAAACGGGGCTAACCATCAGGAGGGACCACCAATGAGCATTTCTCAAACCGCGCCTGTCTCGTCCGGCGCCCTGTGGACCGGCCGCGTGCTCAGTGGCCTCATCGTCCTGTTCATGATCTTCGACGGCGCCATCAAGCTGCCGCCGCTCGATATCGTCACCCGGACGATGGCGCCGCTCGGCTGGCCGGCCGACGCCAATGTCGCGCGCATGCTGGGCATCATCGGCCTGGTCTCGACCGCGCTCTACGCACTGCCGCGCACCTCCGTGCTCGGCGCCATCCTGCTCACCGCCTATATGGGCGGCGCCATCGCCACCAATGCGCGTATCGGCAATCCGCTGTTTTCGCACACGCTGTTCGGCGTCTATCTCGGCATCGTCCTTTGGGGCGGCCTCTATCTGCGTGATCCCAAAGTGCGCGCTCTGATCCCGTTCGGCCGGTAGCCGTTCCGCGCCAATCGCTGCCAGGTGTCGTCGCGATCTTCATTCTTCTTGGGATCAAATTAGCCGTCTGAGAGTTAGGGACTTGGCGGCGAGACGGCGATCCGCATGTGAGAGGAACGACAAATGAAGAGAATCCTGACCATTCTGGTGCTGACGATGGCGCTCGGCGCCTGTTCGCAGACGGAAAAAGGCGCGGCTGTCGGTGGCCTCGGCGGTGCCGCGGTTGGCGCGGCAGTCGCCAATAATCCGGTGCAAGGCGCGGTTGTCGGCGGTGCCGTCGGGGCCGTGGCCGGTGCGCTGATCGGCCGGGCCAGCGAACCGGGCCGTTGCCGCTATCGCGACCGCAATGGCCATACCTATGTCGATCGCTGCCCAAGCGGTTATTGAACGACCGCATGCCAAAAATGAAGAGCAAACGGCGGGCTTTTGACCCGCCGTTTTCGATCGATGAATTGGCTGCAACTCGTTTGAGGCACTATCACGGCGCGCGCTACAGGAGCTCCCGGACGTATTGCCAGGCGTCGCGCCCCAAACCCGCATCGGCGCGGTCATTGCCGCCATGGGCATGCGAGCTTGAGCGCGGCGTGGTTTCACCCGGCAGGAGAATGCGGTGGCCGGCGTCGGGAGCCGAAACGAGGCGCGTGGCCTTTCCGGCGTCTTTTCGACGCCGGACGATCGATCGAGCGAAATCCAGGGATGGCCACAGCGCGTCGCCGCCGCCCGCGACCAGCACGATCTCCGCCGAAATAACCTCGACGGGAATGGCGGCCCTGTCCGCTTCCTGCTTGAATCTTGCCAGGCAGTGTTCGAAAAGCCCTCGATAGGACACAAGGCCATCGAGGTAGCTTGCCCTCCAATCCGGGTCTGTTGGAACAAACGGGCATGGAACCCCCTTCAGCGTCCATGAGGACCGCTCGGGCCAGCTGATGCCGTCGCGGCCCGGCCCGATGTTGCCCCAGACCACCGATGTCGGGCTGATCGCGACCACGGCATCGATGCGCGGGTCATGCGCCGCCGCGAGCAAGGATGCCTCGGCGCCCTTGGATGTGCCGACATAGATGATGCGCTGGCACCCCAATCCGACCAGCCGGTCGGTCGCGGCGAAAAACGTCTCCAGGGGGATTTCGCATATGCCTGGGATCTGGCCTTGGCCGCCGAACCAGCGGAGGGCAAGGGCAGAGACGCCCATATCGGCAAACAGTCGTGCGCGCTCGACATCGACGCGGCCGCTCGATCCGCCCAGCACCACGACACCTGTCGTGGCATCGACGCATCGCAACAGGGTTCCGGCGACGCCGCCGGACAGGATTTCCTCCGCGACTGCTCGTTCGCCCATTGGATCCTCCGGAAATCAGAAGCTTTCCAATGAAACAGCAAAGGGCAGGTGAGTGACAATTGCAAACAGCAAAACGGCGGGCACAGGCCCGCCGTTCTGTTTGCGCAAGGAATAGGAAGCGATTACTCGGCGGTGGCGGCTTCCGCTTCGGCTGGTGCGGCAGCGGCCGCGGCGACGGCGGCAGCGGCGTCGTCCTGGGCCTTCTTCAGCAGGGCGGCGCGTTCCTGCGCCTTCTTGCCGGGCTCGGCCTTCTTCGGGTTGGAGCGGGCTTCGCGCTTGGCAAGGCCGGCTTCATCGAGGAAGCGCAGCACGCGGTCGGTCGGCTGGGCGCCGTGCGACAGCCAATGCTTGACGCGGTCGGCGTCGACCTTGATGCGCTCACCGTCCTTCGGCAGCAGCGGGTTCCACGAGCCGAGCGACTCGATGAAACGGCCGTCGCGGGGCGAACGGGCGTCGGCGACGACGACGTGGTAGTAAGGACGCTTCTTCGAGCCCGCACGGGCCAGTCTGATCTTCAGTGCCATTTTCTTTTCTCCTAAAAGCTCTGATTTCGTTGATTGTTCAGGCTGGTTGTCAGCCGGTTTTCGTCACGCCGTTGGCTGCGGCGATCTGTTCGTGGTGCCGGATCACTTCGCGGACGACGAAGTTGAGGAATTTTTCCGCGAAATCCGGGTCGAGATGCGCATCTTTCGCAAGCTGGCGAAGACGGGCGATCTGCTGCTGCTCGCGCGCCGGGTCGGCCGGCGGCAGGCCATGCTCGGCCTTGAGCATGCCGACCGCCTTGGTGCAGCGGAAGCGCTCGGCCAGCATATGGATGAGGGCGGCATCGATGTTGTCGATCGAGGCGCGGTAGCCGGCCAGGATGGTGCGGGCGTCGGCCATGTCCTTTTCTTCGTTCATAGCGTCCTCACTTTTTCTTGCCGAGACCGGGCAGGCCGCCACCACCGCCAAGGCCGGGAAGCTTCATGCCGCCAGGCAGGCCGGGCAAGCCGCCGCCTGGGGCGGGCAAGCCCTTCATGCCACCGAGGCCGGCGGCCTGCGCCTGTTTCTGCAAGGCTTCGAGCTGCTTGGGATCCATCTTCGACAGGTCGGGCATGCCGCCGCCCATCATGCCGCCCCCGGGCACCATGCCGCCAAGGCCCATCTTGGAGGCGAGGCCGCCCATCATGCCGCGCATCAGGCCGCCGCCTTTGCCCTTGCCGCCCATCGCCTTCATCATGTCGGCCATGCCGCGATGCATCTTCAAGAGCTTGTTGATCTCGGCCGCATCGGTGCCGGAGCCGGCGGCGATGCGCTTCTTGCGCGAGTGTTTCAGTATATCGGGATTGGCGCGCTCGGCCTTGGTCATCGAGGAGATGATGGCGAGCTGGCGGCCGAACATCTTGTCGTCGAGGCCGGCGGCGGCCATCTGGTCCTTCATCTTGCCCATGCCCGGCATCATGCCCATGATGCCGCCCATGCCGCCCATCTTCGACATCTGCTGAAGCTGCTGGGCGAGGTCGTTCAGGTCGAACTTGCCCGACTGCATCTTCTTGGCCATCGCCGCCGCCTGCTCGGCGTCGATGTTTTCGGCCGCCTTCTCGACGAGCGAGACGATGTCGCCCATGCCCAGGATACGGTCGGCGATGCGCTTGGGGTGGAATTCCTCCAGCCCGTCCATTTTTTCGCCGGTGCCGATCAGCTTGATCGGCTTGCCAGTAACGGCGCGCATCGAAAGCGCGGCACCGCCACGGCCATCGCCGTCCATGCGGGTCAGCACAAGGCCGGTGATGCCGACGCGCTCGTCGAAGCTTTTCGCCAGGTTGACGGCGTCCTGACCGGTCAGGGAGTCGGCGACCAGCAGGATCTCGTGCGGCGACGACACCTTTTTGATGTCGGCCATCTCGACCATCAGCGGCTCGTCGATATGGGTGCGGCCGGCGGTGTCGAGGATGACGACGTCATGGCCGCCGAGCTTGGCCGCCTGCACGGCGCGCCTGGCGATATCGACCGGGTTCTGGCCTGCTATCACAGGCAGCGTCGCGACCTTGACCTGCTCGCCGAGCTGGCGCAACTGCTCCTGCGCGGCGGGGCGCCGCGTGTCGAGCGAGGCCATCAGGACCTTCTTGTTCTGCCGTTCGGTCAGGCGCTTGGCGATCTTGGCCGAAGTCGTCGTCTTTCCGGAGCCCTGCAGGCCGACCATCATGACGACGACCGGAGCAGGCGCGTTGAGGTCGATGGCGACGCCCTCGGCGCCCAGCATGTCGACCAGCTCGTCATGGACGATCTTGACGACCATCTGTCCGGGCTTGATCGACTTCAGCACGGCGGCGCCGACGGCCTTCTCGCGCACCTTGTCGGTGAAGGAACGTACCACTTCCAGCGCCACGTCGGCCTCGAGCAGCGCACGGCGCACCTCGCGCAACGCCGCCGAGACATCAGCCTCGGAAAGCGCGCCGCGGCCGGTCAGGCCGTTCAGGATGGAGCCAAGGCGCTCTTGTAGGGACTCAAACATTGATCAACCCACCGCGCGAGAGCGCCTTGGAGTCACAGTGATCCCTGTCGGGCCGATGGCCCTCCACGCCTCTTGTGCGCTCCTGCAGCGATTCAAACATTCGTTTTCCTTTTCCCTGGCACCCGGATGGTGCCCGAGAGGTAATGCGTTCGCGCCCAGTCTCCAAGCCAGTCCAAGCAAAAGCCCAAAACCAAAAAGCACCCGGGGGCGCACAGCGCTGCCGGGTGTTGGCCTCCAGGATCTGTTTACAGCACTTGGCCTCAAAGAGGCTTCGGCGTCCTGGTCGGCTTGCTCGGAGGGATACTCGTCGCGGAATTGGTGGGCTGTAGACAGGAAATCGGCGCAAGAGTCAAGGCAAAGCCGGTGTCGCGCCGTTTCCCGGACCGCGATCAGGCCGCACCCACGGCGTTCGGAACCTCGGCCGAGACCCTGAGCGGCGAGCGTGGGTGCAGCAATAGAGCAATCGTCAGCAAGCTGCAGGCGATGCCGATGAGGGCGATGAGAATTGCATCCGACATCATCCATCCCGGTCCTTCGAGCGGCTTGGCGGTGAACAAGGCGAAGGAATTGTAGCTCTGCTGATGCGAGATCAGCAGGAAGCCGGTCAAATTGTTGCCGAGATGGGCGCCAAGTGCTGCACCGAGATTGCCGGTGGCATAGACCATGAGTGTCAGAAGCAGCGCGAAAGCGGCGATCGAGACCAGCACGCAGGCATTGATGGCGGCCGACGAACCGCCGCTCCAGTGCAGCGAGGTGAACAGCAGGCCGGGCAGCAGCGCCCAGATGAAAGGGCTGCGGAACCGGCTGGCGAGGCCGCGCAGCAGATAGCCGCGAAACAGCACCTCTTCCGACGACGTCTGCAGCAAGGTGAGCGCGACGATCGGGATCGCGAACAGCAGCCAGGACGACAGGCTGATCGTGCCGCGAGCGAGCCCCGGCGCCAGCAAATAGAGCAGGATTTCGGACAGAGCCGAGGTGATCAGCACCGCTATCAGCCCCTTGAGGAAGTCCGGTCGCGATACGCGGCGGCCAGTGCCGAGGAGGGCCGACAGCGGCTCGCCATGCACCCAGCGCATCGCGATCCACAGACCGATCCAGATCCCGGCGAAGGAGGTGAGCGCGCTGAGGATGCCAATGGGCGAGGCGAGAAAACCCTCCATGTCGTATGGCGAAGCCGTCGCCTGCCAGGCGAAGTAGACATGTGTGCCACCCAACAGCACGGCCGCGGTGGTGGCGCCCCAGAACAGGACTACGATCAGCGTCCCCAGCAATAGACGCAACAAAGTCGTCCTGGCGTTCGGCGTGTTGCGATAGCGCTCGAAGGCAGTGTCGTCGATTGTCACGCTTGTCCTCGATCCGAATCCATCGCTGCTTGATCCAGCTGTCCTTGATCTAGCCGATGGCCTCGGGAATCGGAATCGATATCACCAGGGATACGCGCAAACGGATCGCGCGGCACCCAAGCGCCGCCTGGGTACCGGCAGGTTCTTTCCAATGTCGCAAGCGGCCGCTTCGGCGACCTCTGGCCTCTGTCAACGCACCACGTACATGATGCGCCTTGTCTGCGGGTCGACCAGCGTCGGCTGACCGTTCACATAGACATAGCGATACTTGTAGTCCGGAATTTCGCGCAACTCGACGGTGTCGGGCAGGGTTGCGCCGGTCACCACCTCGCCTTCGAGATAGACGGGGTCGAGGCGATGGGTGTCGACATAGGTCCTGACCTCGGCCGGAGGCCGGACGACGGTGTCGATCGGCTCGCCGGCGACGATCGCTCCGGTGTACTCGGTGGAATAATTGCCGATGTCGTCCGGCGGCGAGACGACGGCAACGGCGGAGCGGCGCTGCGTCAGCACCACGCGGCTGCCGCCGAAATCGGCGGTGACGTAGTCGGAATAGACCCAGCCCTGGCCGCCGGCTTCGGCGATCGTGCACCATTTGCTGTTTTCGATGCAGCCATTGAGCGTCGCCGACTGGCCGGCGGCCAGCACGCCGATCACTGGATATTGCGGACCCGGGCCAGCGCGCACGTTGAGATCGGTGACCGCCGACACGGCGGTGTCCGCCAAGGCGGCACCCGACATCATGGTGAACACTCCGGCGATTGCGGGAAACAATACGGATTTCATGGTTTCTCTCCGTTTTCGTGGTCCCTCGCCAGCGAAAACGGGGCAGCGGCGCATGCGTTCCGGTTAAAACGCGCGAGCCAACTCACGATTTCCCGCGTCTTTCGGCAAGCTGGTCACAAGATCGTGAACAAAAGCCAGTTTCTGCGCCGTCACGTCCGAAATGACGAAGGGGTAGAGGTCGGGCAGGCCCATGCAGCGGTTGATCGAATTGGAGGCTTCCGACAGCACCAGCCAGCGGGCAAGAATTTTGTCGAAGGGCTCGGGCGTCTTTGCAGGCTCCGAGGGCGCTGCCTGCAGCCCGCCACCGGTATCGCCCCGCGGCAGCTCGGCCGCCTCCACGGTCTCCAGCCGGCCGAGCGGGAAGTTGAGCGCATGGACCATCTCCAGCGTGTCGGTGATGTGCAGATGGTGGGCCCAGGTCTCGGCCCAGTCTTCCCATGGATGCGAGGTGGCGTAGGCCGAGATGTGGTCTTGCTGCCAGTCGGGCGCGGCGCCATTGGCGTAGTAGGCCTTCAGCGCCTGTTCGTAGTCGGCGCGTTCGTCGCCGAACAAAGCGCGGAACGCTTCCAGGCCTCGCGGATCGTCGCGGATCAGGCGGTCCCAGTAATAATGGCCGAGCTCGTGCCGGAAATGGCCGAGCAGCGTGCGGTAGTTCTCGCCCATCTCGACGCGACGTTTTTCGCGCTCGGCTGAATCGGCCTCGGCGACGTTGAGCGTGATCAGGCCATTGTCGTGGCCGGTTAGAATCCGTTCGCCGCCCGGGCCGCCGCCGATCGGATCGGCGAGGAAGTCGAAGGCCAGCCCGATCTCGTCCGTCGGGCTTTGCTTGGGCGCCACCGGCAGGCCGAAGGCGAGCAGCGAATAGATGGCGCGCTTCTTCGCCGCCTCGACGCGGATCCAGCGGCGGCGGTTGCCGTCGACCGAGAGGTCGGGGATCAGCTGGTTCAGCACGCAGGCACGGCAGAAGACCTGCCCCGGCTCGGCCATCCAGTTGCAGGCGCATTCGTCGGCATTGGTGCACTGGATTGCGCCGTCGACGCCGGACAGGACAAAGCGCGCGCGCTCGGGATCATAGAGCACAAGACTGCTGCAGTTCAGGCACTGGGCGTTCTCGAAATAGAGACGGTGGCCGCAATGCGGGCAGTCGAAAAGTTTCATCTCGGTCTCAATTCATCAGAAGGGCACAGGATACATGGCGGCCCGTGCCCAAACGCGAGCCACCGGCCGGCGTTCCGCGGTCCGGCCAGACTATTTTGCTTCGCTGGTCCAGGCGCACCGATGCGGTCCATGGCCGGCATCAACGTCTTTCATGCATGGCCTCGCCACAATAATCACTTGATCGTAGGCAAATTCCCCGGCATTCGCCAGCATCGCGCCACAGACGGTGACAAATGCGCGTTTCGCTGGCAAATTCGCAATCGGGACGTGAATCAATCAGGCAACCAGGAGAACAACATGGCATTTCTTGCCAAGGGTAGGATTTTAGCAGCCGCGGTGGTGGCGGTGCTGGGGCTGGCGACAGGCGCGCAGGCGGCGGCCAGCTGCGGCAAGACCGGCGCCGGCTTCGACGCCTGGAAACAGGATTTCGCCGCTGAGGCCAAGTCCGAAGGTGTCGGGTCGAGGGGCCTGGCTGCTCTGGCCGGCGCGACCTATGCAACAAGGACCATCTCCGCCGACCGCGCCATCCACAAGGCGTTCAGCGGCTCGGTGGACGATTTCATGAAGCGCCGTGGCGGGTCCGCGATCATTTCCAAGGGCCGTTCGCTGAAGAAGTCGAACGCGGCGCTGTTCAACCAGATCGACCAGAACTACGGCGTGTCGCCGGGCGTGCTGCTCGCTATCTGGGGCATGGAGACCGGCTTCGGCGCCTCCATGGGCAACCAGAACACGGTTTCCGCCATCTTGACGCTTGCCTATGATTGCCGCCGCCCCGACTATTTTCACCCGCACGCCATCGCGGCCCTGAAGCTGGTTGATCGCGGAGCGTTGACCGCCTCGTCGGTCGGCGCCATGCATGGCGAGATCGGCCACACGCAGTTCCTGCCCGGAAATGTCCTGAAGTATGCGGTCGGCAGCGGAAACCTGCGCGACAAGGCCACCGCTTTGGCCTCCACCGCCAACTTCCTCAAGGGTCACGGCTGGCGGGCTGGCGCCAGCGCGCAGTCGAATATGGGCGCGATCGCCGGCTGGAATTCCGCAAGCGTCTATCAGCAGGCCATCGCCCGCATCGCCACCGCGATCGACGCCGACTGATCGAACCGCACGGCATTGAACGAAGAACCCGGCCTTCGCGCCGGGTTTTCATTTCACGTCGAGCGCATAGGAGCAGCCGGCCAGCGTCTTGCCGGGATGGGACTCGACCGTCGAGACGTTGAGCGTGATGCGCGTGGCAAGGCTCACGCCGCCGGCCTCCTCGGTGCTTTCGGCCACGACCTTCTCACCGAGGAACTTGTCCGGCGTCGAGACCGTCGCCGGGACGTCGAGCTGGCGGGCGAGGTCCGGCGCGGCGATGCCATCAAGCACGGCCATCGGCCCTGTCGCGGTAAAGACGATTGTCTCGGTCTCGCGCCCGAAGACATGGACCGGGGCGGGCAAGTCATACTGCCGCAGGAAGGGATTGCCTGACGAAACTTCGTTCCAGCTCAGCGCCTTCGCAGCGCCGGGTTCGCCTGCCAGCCAGAGGGCAAAGCCGTTATAGCTGGGCACGTCGGCCCGGCACTCGATCAGGCGGCAAGGTCGAGCGAGGCAGGGTTGAAATCCCCGGCCATGGCCGGGGCCGCCAGAAGGACCAGCGGCACCAGGCATCGGCCGGGACAACGCATTCCGTCTATTTGTTACGGTTACGTGCGGCCAATGTCCGCAGCCTCAGCGCATTGAGGCGGATGAAGCCGGCGGCGTCCTTCTGGTCGTAGGCGCCACGGTCGTCTTCGAAGGTGACCAGAGCGTCGGAATAGAGCGTCTTCTTCGATTTGCGACCGGTGACCATGACATTGCCCTTGTAGAGCTTCAGCCGCACCGTGCCTTCGACGTCTTCCTGGCTCTTGTCGATCATCGCCTGCAGCATCAGGCGCTCGGGCGAGAACCAGAAGCCGTTATAGATGAGCTCGGCATAGCGCGGCATGAACTCGTCCTTGAGGTGCGCGGCACCGCGGTCGAGCGTGATCGATTCGATGGCGCGATGGGCCACGATCAGGATGGCGCCGCCGGGCGTCTCATACACGCCCCGCGATTTCATGCCGACGAAACGGTTCTCGACCAGATCGAGCCGGCCGATGCCATTGTCGCGGCCGAGATCGTTGAGGGCGGCCAGCATGGTCGCCGGCGACAGTTTCTTGCCGTTGAGAGCGACCGGGTCGCCCTTCAGGAACTCAATCTCGATCTCGGTGACGGCATCCGGCGCGTCCATCGGCGACACGGTGCGCTGATGCACGAATTCCGGCGGCTCGCTCCATGGATCCTCCAGCACCTTGCCCTCGGAGGACGAGTGCAGCAGGTTTGCGTCGACCGAGAACGGTGCGTCGCCCTTCTTGTCCTTCGGCACCGGGATCTGGTGCTGTTCGGCGAAGTTCATCAGGTCGGTGCGCGACTTGAACGACCAGTCGCGCCACGGCGCGATGACCTTGATGTCGGGGTTGAGCGCGTAGGCGGAAAGCTCGAAGCGAACCTGGTCGTTGCCCTTGCCGGTGGCGCCATGGGCAATCGCATCGGCGCCGGTTTCCCTGGCGATCTCGACCAGGTGCTTGGAAATCAGCGGCCGTGCGATCGAGGTCCCAAGCAGATAGGTGCCTTCATAGACGGTGTTGGCGCGGAACATCGGGAAGACGAAGTCGGATACGAATTCCTCGCGCACGTCGACGACGCGGATGTCCTTGATGCCCATCATCTCGGCCTTGCGGCGCGCCGGCTCCAGCTCGCCGCCCTGGCCGAGATCGGCGGTGAAGGTGACGACTTCGGCGCCGAGTTCGGTCTGCAGCCATTTCAGGATGATGGATGTGTCGAGGCCGCCGGAATAAGCGAGCACGACCTTCTTGACGTCTTTGATCTTGGACATTTGGCAGTTCCACGACAGGAGTTCTCGGCGCGCGAGGTATCACGCCGCTTCCGGGCTGCGCAAGAGATGAACACCAGGCAGGTGGTGACACCAGGATCGAGCAGGGCTGGATCAGCACTCTTGCCGTCCGGCCGCTGGCAAGAAGGGGCGGCATCCTCTATAGCCTGACGTCCCCAACCCAAAGGCCTGCCCATGTCCTTCATTCCCGACACCGCCACGCTGGTCCAGTTCGCCATCGCCACCGTGATCCTGGCGATCACGCCAGGCCCTGATATGACGCTGTTCGTCTCGCGCACGCTAAGCCAGGGGCGAGCCACCGGCTTTGCCTCGATGGCCGGCGCGCTGTGCGGCACGCTGATCCACACCACGCTGGTGGTGGTCGGCGTCTCGGCGCTGATCGTCGCCTCGCCGATGGCTTTCTTCGTGCTGAAGATCTTTGGCGCCGGCTATCTCGTCTTCCTGGCCTGGCAGGCGATCGCCAAGGGCTCGGCCTTTTCGCCGGAGAAGAAGACGGGCCCGCAGATCTCGCTGCTGCGCAGCTGGGCCGCGGGGCTCGGCGTCAATTTGCTCAACCCGAAGATCATCCTGTTCTTCATGACCTTCCTGCCGCAATTCGTCTCGGCGCACGATCCGAACGCGCCCGGGAAGCTGTTCTTCCTTGGCTCCATGTTCATCGTGCTGTCGATCCCGGTGACGGCACCCATGGTGCTGGCGGCGGAAAAATTCTCGGCGGCGATGAAGGCCAGCCCGCGCGTGACGCGGGTGGTCGACTATCTCTTCGCCGGCGTGTTCTCGGCCTTCGCGCTCAAGATCCTGACGGCCCAGGCGAAGTAGGAGCTTTCTCGTCCTTCCACCAGCTCCCGGCCCAGCGGCCGGCGCTCAGCCAATAGAAGATGCCGCCGACCATGCCACCACCGAGCACCGCCATGATCGCGCTGGTCTCGGTGACCGCGAAAACGGAATCGCGGATATTGTCGACCAGGCCGAGGAAAACTCCCGCCACCAGCGCGCCCGCCAGCGCGTAGAACAGCCAGTCGCGCCGGCCGAGGATTTCGGCAATCAAAATGATGATCGCGGCCGGCGCGAAGCCGAAATAAGCGACAAACAGGGCGACGAAAGGAATTGAAAAATAGAGCGATGCGGTCGCCGCCGGATCGGCTTGCGCCGGCGTGTAGCCGAGCGAGGCCAGGAACAGGATGTTGAGGAAGGCGCTCGCCGCCAGCGAGGCGATAGCGTAGCCGAACAGGATGACGGCGAAGCGCACGATATAGGCGACGAGACGGTTCATCGGGGATCACGGCCCGTGAGATGACCGGACTTGTGTCCAGCCAGAAGCCAGTAGACCCAGCCGGCGGCAATGCCGGCCGCGGCCAGAAAACCGAGGAAGCCCGGATTGAAAACGAAGCCTCCGGCGGAGCCTGGGACAAAAACACCGAAGACGATCGACGTGACCGCGCCCGTGACGGCAAAGTAGAACCATCCTCGCAGCGCCAGCCGTTCGGCGACGAAGATCGCCGGGCCGACGATCAGCAGCGCGCAGATCGCCACGGTCAACACGGCGAGCGGGAAGGAGGCCAGCCAGTCGAATGTGAAAATGATCGACCAGTTGCCGTCCTCGATCCCGGCCAGAAGAACGATCAGCAGCACCGGCACCAGGATCGAGGTCAGCACAGCGGCGACGTAGCCGACTGTTATGATGGCGAAGCGCTTGAGGCCGGAGACGAGACGGCTCACACCTCGCCGTGCCCCGCGATCATCATGGCTTCGAGCGCCAGCCGGTCGACCTTGCGCATGCGCTCCGATTCCGACTTCAGCTGGCCGCAGGCGGCCAGGATGTCGCGGCCGCGCGGCGTGCGGATCGGCGAGGCATAGCCGGCATTGTTGATGTAGTCGGCGAACTTCTCGATCGTCTCCCAGTCCGAGCACTGGTAGTTGGTGCCAGGCCACGGGTTGAACGGGATCAGGTTGATCTTGGCCGGAATGCCCTTGAGCAGCTTGATCAGGCCCTTGGCGTCCTCGATGGAATCGTTGACGTCCTTCAGCATCACATATTCGAAGGTGATACGCCTGGCGTTGGACAGGCCGGGATAGGCGCGGCAGGCGGCGATCAACTCCTTGAGCGGATACTTCTTGTTGATCGGCACCAAGAGGTCGCGCAGATCGTCATTGGTAGCATGCAGCGAGATCGCCAGCATGACGCCGATCTCCTCGCCGGTGCGGAAAATCTCGGGAACGACGCCGGAGGTCGACAGCGTGATGCGGCGCTTCGACAGGGAAAGTCCGTCGCCGTCGGAGGCGATCAGCAGCGCCTTCTTGACCGCCTCGAAATTATAGAGCGGCTCGCCCATGCCCATCATGACGACGTTGGACACTTTCCGGCCCTCGGCGGGCACGATGGCGCCATCCGGCGTGTCGCGGTCGGGGAAGTCGCCGAGCCGGTCGCGGGCGGTGAGCAACTGGGCGAGGATTTCCTCAGCCGTCAAATTGCGCACCAGCTTCTGCGTGCCGGTGTGGCAGAACGAGCATGTCAGGGTGCAGCCGACCTGCGAGGAGATGCAGAGCGTGCCGCGGCCTTCCTCGGGGATATAGACGGTTTCGATCTCGACCGGCCGGCCGGCGCCGCGCGGCGGAAAGCGGAACAGCCACTTTCGCGTGCCGTCGGCGGAAATCTGCTCCTCTACGATCTCGGGCCGGGCGACGGTGAAATGCCTGTCGAGTTCGGCGCGCAGGTCCTTGGAGATGTTGAACATGCCGGCGAAGTCGGAAACGCCGCGTACATACATCCAGTGCCAGAGCTGCTGGGCGCGCATTTTTGCCTGACGCTCCGGCACGATGCCTGCAGCGACGAGGGCCTCCGCGAGCTCGGCCCGTGTCAGGCCAATCAGCGACGGTTTTTCGGCCGGCATGGCGCGGGTACGCAAGGCGTCACGGGCACCTTCGGCGGTGAGGTCGAGTGAAAGGGTCATGGTTGCACTGATATAAGCGGTTTACGGCCGATTTCATCCATCGTGCCTTATCTCAAGCGGGGCGCATAGCACAGCTTGGCGGCAGAGTCATGCCGCGGGCGATCGGGCAGCCTGTCCCGCCGCCTGGCCGCGGTGTTCCCCGGCGCGCGATCGATCACATATTCGTGTCAGCGTAACGGCCGGCGCGCCATCCGCGAACCCAGAATGGGGCAACTGTGCCCCTGCACAATGGGAGTATGCGGAATGAAATCGATCAAGCTCGCCGTCATTGCCGGCCTCGCCGCTCTTTGCGCCTCGCAGGCGTTCGCCGAGGACACGATGGGCACCATGACCATGATGAAAGGTGGGCAAGTGACGGCGATCATGCCGGACGGGCACATGGGCACAATGATGCCGGACGCGAAGATGGGCGCCGATATGATGAAGATGGCCAAGCCGATCAAGCATTGCATGATGATAATGACCGACGCCAAGGGCAAGGCCTATATGATCGACACGTCGACCAAGAAGGCCCAGGCCGAATGTGAAAAAATGGCCATGTGACGATCTCGCAAGGATTGCCCGCCGGCGTGGAGGCCGGCGGGTCGCGCAGCTTTCACTTCGATTGAAGGAGGCGCTCTCTGGATCATGCTCACGAGCGGAACACCGCGGCCCGTTGATCCCGGCCGATCGTCAGACTCTTGCTTGATCGGCGTCATGCCTGTGTTAGGGCTGGGTTTTCCCCGCGAGGACAGACATGGCCGGCCAATCGCGAAGACATCCCATGCTGCGGCGTTCGCGCGCCATGTGGGCCTCGCGCCGCGTCTGGCAGCCGCGCCTGGTGTTCTGGGCCGGTGCGATCTCGATCGGCCTGATCAGCGTGTTGTTTGCCGTGCTGGCCGACAAGGCACAGGCGCTGTTTCATGTGGTGATCGGCAATGATGGCGGTTGGCGCTTCTATCTGCCGCTGGCGATCACCCCGCTCGGCTTTGTCCTGTGCGCATGGCTGGCGCACGCCTTCTTTCCGGGCTCGCAAGGCAGCGGCATTCCGCAAGCGATCGCCGCCCGGCATCTGCGCGACGACGACGACCGCAGCCATATCCTGTCGCTCCGGCTGGTGGCGGGCAAGATAGCGCTCACTCTTGTCGGCCTGTTCTGCGGCGCTTCCATCGGCCGCGAGGGGCCGACCGTGCAGGTCGGCGCGTCGCTGATGCTGCAGGCGGCGCGCTGGGGCGGCATGGCGCAGGCGCGCGGCCTGATCCTGGCGGGATCGGCCGCCGGCATTGCCGCCGCCTTCAACACGCCGCTTGCCGGCATCGTCTTTGCCATCGAGGAAATGGGCCGCACCTATGAGGCGCGCACCAACGGGCTGGTGCTGACGGCAGTCATCCTGGCCGGCCTCGCCTCGCTCGGCGTGCTCGGCAACTACACCTATTTCGGCGAGTCCAAGGAGACGATCTCGTTTGCCGTCGACTGGCCGCTGGTGATCGCCTGCGGCGTCATCGGCGGCGGCTTTGGCGCCTTGTTCTCGTTGCTGGCGTTGAAGGCGACGCGGCGTATCCGGCGCTGGAACGCACTGCAGCCGCTATGGCGCGCGCTGCTGGTGGCGGCGGTCTCCGGGCTGGCGGTGGCGGTGATCGGCATCGCGTCGGGCGGGCTGACCTTCGGCACCGGCTACGCGCAGGCGCGCAGCGCGGTCGAAGGCACGCCGCTGCCCTGGTTCTTCTTTGCCGAGAAATTCGCGGCCGGCCTGCTGTCGATGATTTCAGGGATACCCGGTGGCATCTTCGCGCCCTCGCTGGCGGTCGGCGCCGGTATCGGCAGTTCGCTCGGCCTGGTGTTCGGCAGCGGCGCCGGCGTCGCGGCGCTGCTCGGCATGGCCGGCTATTTCGCCGGCGTGGTGCAGGCGCCAATGACGGCCTTCGTCATCATCCTCGAAATGACGGGCAATCACGACAATGTCATCGGCCTGATGCTGGCTTCGATGCTGGGTTACGGCACGGCACGCCTGGTCTCGCACGAGCCGCTCTATCACGCCCTGTCGCGGGTCTTCATCGCCGAGGCGATCCGGCGGCGGCGGGCCGAAGCCGCACCGGAATCAGGCCACGACTGAAAAAGCAAAAGGCCGGGGTTGCGGCCCGGCCTTTGGTTCAAAAACGAAGATAGCCTATTTGCACTTGGCGATCGAGGACAGCGCCGCCGAGATGCCCTTCAGCGAAAAGACATAATTCGTGGGATTGCCGCGGCCCGACTTCGCCGACACTTTCATGTCGGTGCCGGTCTTCATCGCCGCGATCAGCACCGGTTCCTCGGCGGCGTTCTCGACCCAGGCCGATTTTCCGCGCGTGAACATCGAGAAGCTCTTCTTGTCGATGGTGACGGTGGCCTTGGAGCCTTCCTGGAAATTGTAGCCGGCGATGAACTGCGGCTCATAGGATACCTGCTGGCCGGGCCGCTGGCTGACGAAGAAGAACATGTCGCCATGGTCGAGCGTCGGCGGCTGCTTGTCGGTCGGCACGGTCAGCACGTAGCAGACCTTGCCGCCCGACGCCTGGTAACTGTAGGTGCCCCAGGCATTGTGCTGGCCGATCTTGGTCGCCTGCTGCGCCAGCGCCGGCGCTGCCGAGGCCGCCAGGACCAGGCTCGAAACTAGTGCAATCAATCCGCGCATCGTTTTTCCCGTATTCCAAATGGTGCGGAGGCGGGGCCGCGTGGCGTCCTGCCGTCGCTTCATTTTGATTTAATCTGGGTTACCAAACGGTGAAGTTCCCAAGAGAAAAGGACCTTCACCCCAGGAAACCGCCGCCATTCCCGCGCCGCCGCCTTGTCAGCGGCCGGCACGGCGTCCCTTTGGCGACTTGGAGGCCACGAAAACGGCAAGAGTTTGACTTTTGACCGGCCGCTGAATGCCCCTGTCCAGGGGCTGAGCCGACGTGGCGATTTCGGCGGCGGGCTTTAGCCCCTGTCGGCGATGGCGTCCTTGGCGGCCTGCCGGTGCGCCGGCGTGATATGGGCGCTGACGGCGGTGATCGCGGCGGTCAGCACGGCGATGTCGTCGGTGAAGCCGAGGCCGAAGATGAAGTCGGGGATGAGGTCGACCGGCAGGACGAAATAGCCGAGCGCGGCCACCAATATGCCCTTGGCGCGCAGCGGCGTTTTCTTGTCCATGGCGCAGTAATAGGCGGCGACGACGTCTTCCATGAACGGGATTTGCCGCGCGGCCTTCTTGGCCGTGCGCCAGAACTTTTCGCGCACTTCGCCCTCGCCGCCCAGTCTGTCGCCAAAGCCGAAGAAGTCAAAACCGGATTCTTGCGCCATCAATCTCTCCTGGCGGGTCCCATGGCCGTACTGGCGCATGCCCGCGGATCAAAATGTGGTGAAAGCCGAACCCGGCTGCAAGATGCGGGCGCCGATTTGGCGGGTCCGCGCCCGCCCGCGAGCATGGCCGGTCCGCGTTCAGCCGCCGAAATAGCGGTTCATCTTCCTGGCCAGTTCGATATCGAGCGCCGTGACGCCCCCGGCATCATGCGTGTTCAACGTCACGTCGACGGTCTTGTAGACATTCGACCAGTCGGGATGATGGTCCATCTTCTCGGCGGCCAGCGCGACACGGGTCATGAAGGCGAAGGCTTCGGAGAAATTCTTGAAGGTGAAGGTGCGGGCGATCGAGGCGCCGTCCTTTGCCAGCGTCCAGCCGTCAAGCGCCGTCAGTGCTGCTTCGGCGGCTTCCCTGCCCAGTTTCTCTCTCGTCATGTCCGCCTCCCGTGCTATTGCGCTGGAGTAGCCAGCATAGCGCCGGATCCATGATCGCGAAGCCCATAAATTCCATTCTTTTCGTCTGTCTCGGCAACATCTGTCGATCGCCGCTGGCGGAAGGCGTCCTTCGCGCCGTGCTTTCGGAGCGCGGATATGGCGGGGATATCGTGCTCGATTCGGCCGCGACCGGCGGCTGGGAGGTCGGCTCCGCTCCCGATCCGCGCTCGATTGCCGTCGCGTCGCGCCACGGCATCGACATCTCGCGGCAGCGGGCGCGCAAGATCGTGCCGGAGGATTTTCACCGCTTCGATCTGATCTTCGGCATGGACCGGTCCAACGTCCGCGACCTGAAGGCGCTGGCGCCGGCGGCAGTGCGCGATCGCATCCACCTGTTCCTGGACTTCGCCGAGGGAAAGCCGCGCGATGTACCGGATCCCTATTATGAGGACCAGGAAGCGTTTGCTTCGGTCTATCGCATGATCCGCGAGGCGTCGGAGACGCTGGCGACACGGCTTGCGGCGCGCGTATCGACGCCGGACAGCGGCCAAGCTTCCTCGACGACATAAGGGCCGCCGCCGACCGAATCACGCGACGACATCAGGACGAAGCGGCCGATGCGGAACGGCAGCGTCGAGAAATTGCCGCGCGCCGACAGATATTGGGCGACGTCGAGCGGGCTCGAATTGCGCAGGCGCGCCAGTGTCACATGCGGCATGAACTTGCGCGGATCGGCGGGAATGCCGAGCCGTTGGCAGATGCGCTCGATCTCGGCCTGAAGGGCGGCCAGATCGGGCGAGGGGGAAGCGCCCGCCCATACCGCATGCGGCTTCTTCTGGCCGAAAGCGCCGACACCCGACAGTGCCAGCGAGAAGGACGGGCGCTGCACCCGGTCGAGCGCATTGGCGATCTCGTCGGCGACATGGCCTTCGACATCGCCGATGAAGCGCAGCGTCAGATGGTAATTTTCGACGTCGATCCAGCGGGCCCCGGGCAGGCCGCCCCGGAGCAGGGACAGCGAAAGGGCGGCATCACGCGGAATTTCGAGGGCGGTGAAAAGACGCGGCATGAAGAGCCTCCCTTCCTCGAATCGAACTGTCATCCCTAGCGAATCATCGATAATCAAATGGAGCAAGTGGTTTGTTGGTCGCAGGCCTTCGCTAAACGTTTCCCCAACGGAAAGCGGCTTTATCGGACATCATGAATCTCCCGGCACCGCCGCGATGGCCTTCTCCACCGTCGGCAGCATGCGCTCGACCATCTGATCGACCCCTTTGGCGTTCGGATGCAGGCCGTCTCCGAGTTGCAAACTGGACTGGCCGGCGACGCCGTCGAGAAAGAACGGATACAGCGTAACGCCGTATTTCGCGGCGAGTTCCGGAAAGACGGCGTCGAAGGCGCTCTGGTAGTCGGCGCCGAGATTCGGCGCGGCGCGCATGCCGGCCAGGAGCACGGCGATCTTGCGCCCTTTGAGCTTGCCCAGAATCGCGTCAAGGTTCTTCCGGGTGATGTCGGGTGAAACGCCGCGCAGCATGTCGTTGGCGCCGAGTTCGAGGATCACGAGCTGCGTCCCGTCCGGCACCGACCAGTCGAGCCGCGCCAGGCCGCCGCTGGAGGTATCGCCGGAGACGCCGGCATCGGCGACGGCGACGTCATGGCCCCTGGCGCGAAGGGCGGCCTGCAATTTGTCGGTAAAGCCCTCGCCCGGCCCAAGGCCGAACCCCGCCATCAGGCTGTCACCGAAGCCGACGATCTTGAATGGCTCAGCGCGCGCCGACGAAATGGCGCCGCAAATGGCGAGGAGAACGATCAGGCCTGCGGCAAAGCGGCGTTTGAAAGACATGCGGCAGGCCCCATATGACAGAGAATTCTTCCGGCGATGGCTTCCGACAGGCAGAGCCTCCCTTTCCATATAGGACGCTTTCATTTTGACAGAAGCCGTCATCGCGCTGAAAGACGTATCCCTGACACTCGGCGAAGGGGCCTCGTCCGTCCATGTGCTGAAGGGCGTCAGCCTCGAAGTGGCGCGCGGCGAGGCGACGGGCATCGTTGGTCCGTCGGGGTCCGGCAAGTCGACATTGCTGATGGTGCTGGCCGGACTGGAAGGGGTCGATTCGGGTACGGTACGAATCGCCGGCGAGCTGCTCAACGGCAAAACCGAGGATCAGATCGCTTCGTTTCGTGGCCGAAACATCGGCATCGTGTTCCAGTCCTTCCACCTGATCCCCAACATGACCGCGCTCGAAAATGTCGCGGTGCCGCTGGAACTGGCCGGCCACGCCGATCCGTTTTCGGTGGCGGAGCGGGAACTCGCGGCCGTGGGCCTCAGCGACCGCGTCACTCATTACCCCGGCGAACTCTCAGGTGGCGAGCAGCAGCGCGTGGCGATCGCCCGGGCGCTGGCACCGTCGCCGCGCATCCTGATCGCCGACGAGCCGACCGGCAATCTCGACCAGGCGACGGGGCGGCAGGTCGCCGATCTTCTGTTCGCCAAGGCCGCCGAGCGCGGCATGACGCTGGTGCTGGTCACCCATGATCCGGCGCTCGCGGCGCGCTGCTCGCGCCAGGTGTCGATGCGCTCCGGCCGGATCGAAGCGCCGGCGCCGGTCAAGGTCACCGCCTGATGCCGGTGGCGCGGACCTTGAAGCTTGCCATCCGCTTCTCTGTGCGCGAGATGCGTGGCGGCCTGTCCGGCTTCCTTATTTTCCTCGCCTGCATCGCGCTCGGCGTGGCGGCGATCGGCGGCGTCAATTCGGTGGCCCGCTCCATTACCGCCGGTGTCGCCGATCAGGGCCAGACGCTGCTCGGCGGCGACCTTCGCTTCCAGATCAACCAGCGCGACGCCAATCAGGCTGAGCTTGGCTTTCTCGACAGGCTGGGCGTCGTTTCGCATACCGCAGGCATGCGCTCGATGGCGCGCCTGGCCGACGGATCCGACCAGGCGCTGGTCGAGGCCAAGGCGGTCGACGAGGCCTATCCGCTCTTTGGCACGCTGGAAACCGAACCGGCGCTGTCGAAGCAGGAACTGTTCGGCGGGCAGTTCGGCGTTTTCGGCGCCGCTGCACCCGACCTTTTGTTCGAGCGGCTGCATCTCAAGATCGGTGACCGGCTGAAGCTCGGCACCGCCATCTTCGAACTGCGCGCCAGGCTGGTGAGCGAGCCCGACGCGGTTTCCGACGGGTTCGGCTTCGCGCCAAGGCTGATGATCTCGACGGAGGGCCTGACCGCCACCGGGCTGATCCAGCCGGGCAGCCTAGTCGAGAACGCCTACAAGGTCCGGCTGCCCGCCGGTGCCGACGACGCGCGGCTCAAGGCCATCCAGGACCAGGCGGCCAAGGATTTCCCGGAGGCCGGCTGGTCGATCCGCACGCGCAGCAACGCAGCACCGGCGCTGTCTTCCAACATCGAACGCTTCTCGCAATTCCTGACGCTGGTCGGGCTCACCGCGCTGGTGGTCGGCGGCGTCGGCGTCGCCAATGCGGTGCGGGCCTATCTCGACGGCAAGCGCGGCGTCATCGCCACCTTCAAGAGCCTGGGGGCGTCCGGCGGCTTCGTCTTTGCCGTCTACCTCGTGCAGATCCTGATCATCGCCCTGCTCGGCATCGGCGCCGGGTTGGTGCTGGGCGCGCTGATGCCCTTTGTCGCAAGTGCCGCCCTGCAGTCCGTCATTCCGGTGCCGGCGCAAGGCGGCTTCTATCCCGGCGCGCTCGCCATGGCGGCGCTGTTCGGCCTGCTGGTGACGCTCGCCTTCGCGCTGCTGCCGCTCGGCCGCGCCCGTGACGTGCCGGCGACCGCGCTGTTCCGGGAGATGGGGCTGGAAGGCCGCGGCTTGCCGCGCCCCGTCTATGTCGTTTGCGCGCTCGGCATCGCGCTTTTCCTGGCGGCGCTGGCGATCCTGTTTTCGGGCGACCAGCGCATCGCCTCGATCTTCGTCGGCGCCACGATTTTTGCTTTCCTGGTGCTGCGTCTCGTTGGCGGACTGGTGCAATGGGCAGCCAGGAAAAGTCCGCGCGTGCGCTTTGTCGCGCTCAGGCTCGCCATCGCCAACATCCACCGGCCCGGCGCGCTGACGCCGTCGGTGGTGCTGTCGCTGGGGCTTGGACTGACTCTCCTGGTGACGCTGGCACTGATTGACGGGAATCTCCGGCGCCAGATCTCCGGCAACCTGTCGGAGCGGGCGCCGAACTTCTTCTTCGTCGACATCCAGGGCAGCGAAGTCGATGCCTTCTCATCGCTGATCGCAAAGGAGGCGCCGCAGGGAACGCTGGGCAAGGTGCCGATGCTGCGGGGCCGGGTGATGGCGCTCAACGGCGTCGATGTCGACAAGGTCGACGTGCCGGCCGAAGGCGCCTGGGTGCTGAAGGGAGATCGCGGCCTGACCTATGATGTCAGGCAGCCGGAAAACGCGACGCTGACCGAGGGCAAATGGTGGCCGGACAATTATGCCGGCGAGCCGCTGGTTTCGTTTTCCGACAAGGAGGGCAAGGAAATCGGGCTGAAGCTCGGCGACACCGTCACCGTCAATGTGCTCGGCCGCAACGTCACGGCGCGGATCGCCAATTTCCGCCAGGTCGAATGGGAGACGATGGGCATCAATTTCGTCATGGTGTTCTCGCCCAACACATTCGCGGGCGCCCCGCATGGCTGGATCGCGACTCTCACCGAAAAGAGTGCTTCGAGCGCCGAAGACGCGCGCGTCCTCAATGCCGTCACCCGCGCTTTCCCGGCGGTGACGACGGTGCGGGTCAAGGACGCGCTCGACATCGTCAACCGGTTGGTCGGCCAGCTCGGCACGGCGATCCGGGCGGCGGCCGGCGTGGCGCTGATCGCCTCGGTCCTGGTGCTTGCCGGCGCGCTTGCCGCCGGCAATCGGGCGCGCATCCACGACGCGGTGGTGCTGAAGACGCTGGGCGCGACGCGCACCACGCTGATAACGGCCTTCTCGCTGGAATACATGCTGATCGGGCTCGCCACCGCGATCTTCGCGCTCGCCGCAGGCAGCGCCGCAGCCTGGTTCGTCGTCGCGCGCATCATGACCTTGCCGTCGCATTTCATGCCGGAAGTCGCGGTCGCCACGATTGCCTTTTCGCTGGTGATCACGGTCGGCATCGGCCTTGCCGGCACCTGGCGGGTGCTTGGCCACAAAGCGGCGCCCGTGCTGCGAAACCTCTGATTCGCCGCCCTGCGCCGCCTGCCTGGGTTAAATCTTTGTAAGAATGCCATCCAAAACGGCCGGCGGAGCGGCATTTTTAGCCTGTCACGAACCGTTACAACAGGTTACGGTCTTGTTCTCGACGCGAATAACCATCATATTTCGGCGCAGGCATGCTGGAGCCCCGCCAGCGGCGCCTGGGTCCGCAAGAGGCCCGACACCGGACGGGGCAGAAGCAACAGAGGATTTCCAATGGCTGATCCCATTCGCAATTATCAGACGTCGGCGGTGCCCGGCGTCCGCGCCGACATCGACCAGGGTCTGCGCGCGTACATGATCAAGGTCTACAACCTGATGGGGCTTGGCTTGCTCATCACCGGCCTTGCCGCCATCGGCACGATCATGCTGGCCACCACCGCCGACCCGGCCTCGGCCGTCGCGACACTGCCGAGCGGCGAGATGCTGACCTCGTTCGGCTATGCGATCTTCGGTTCGCCGCTGCGCTGGGTTGTCATGCTGGCGCCGCTGGCCGCCGTGTTCTTCCTGTCGTTCAGGATTCAGTCGATGAGCGTCGCCGCCGCGCAGACGACCTTCTGGGTCTATGCCGGCCTGGTCGGCCTGTCGCTGTCGTCGATCTTCCTGGTCTACACCACGGCAAGCATCTCGCAGACCTTCTTCGCCACCGCCGCCGCTTTCGGCGCGCTGTCGCTGTTCGGCTACACCACCAAGCGCGACCTGTCGGCGATGGGCTCGTTCCTGATCATGGGCGTGTTCGGCATCATCATCGCGTCGGTGATCAACATCTTCCTGCAGTCGTCGGCGCTGACCTTCGCCGTCTCGGCGATCGGCGTTCTGGTGTTCGCCGGCCTCACCGCTTACGACACGCAGAAGATCAAGGAGATGTATTTCGAGGGCGACGCATCCGATGTCGCCGGCCGCAAGGCCATCATGGGCGCGCTGTCGCTCTACCTCGACTTCATCAACCTGTTCATGTTCCTGCTCCAGTTCATGGGCGACCGCCGCTAAGCGGTATTGGACCATCAACTCTTGAAAGGGCGGCCCAATGGCCGCCCTTTTCTTTTGTGCGGGCCTCTGCTGTTGTCGAGGGCACATAAGAGGCTTGCATAGAGAATGAGCAATATCCTGATCAGGCCGGCAACCCCGGTCGACCTCGACACCATCACCGGAATCTATGCCGACGCGGTCGCCAACGGCACGGCGAGCTATGAACTGGAGCCGCCCAGCCGCGCCGAGATGGGCGCGCGATTCGCCACGCTCGCTGCCGGCGGCTTTCCCTATCTGGTGGCCGAGAAGGACGACGCCGTACTCGGCTATGCCTATGCCGGCCCCTTCCGGCCGCGCCCGGCCTATCGCTTCATCGTCGAGGATTCGGTCTATGTCGCGCCTGATGCGAAGGGCCAGGGCGTCGGCCTCAAGCTGATGCAAAGCCTGGTTGCGGCGGCGAAGGCTGCAGGCTTTCGCCAGATCGTCGCGGTGATCGGCGATGGCCATGCCGACAGCGCCTCGGTCAGGCTGCACGAGAAGCTCGGCTTTCGCCATTCCGGCCGCCTCGAAGGCTCCGGCTACAAGCACGGGCGCTGGCTGGACACGGTGTTCATGCAGCTATCGCTGAACGGCGGGGCGTCGGTCCCACCTGATCCGGACTCGTTGCCGGAGCGGAAGTTCCGGAAGGGGAATTGAAGAATTAATTCCTCAATTCCCCAATTCCTCAATTCCCCAATTCCCGGTTCAAACCTGAACCAGCTTCAGCTTGCTGTCGAAGACGCCAAGCACGCGGCCAAGCTCCTGGCCGCGTTTGAGGATGCGCCCACCCGCCGCGATGACGGCGAAGGCGCCCTGCTTGCGCGCCAGTTTCGGATCCTTGACGATCTGGAACAGCGGTACTTCGCTGGCGCGACGAAAAACCGAAAAGACAGCGCGGTCGGTGAGATGATCGATGGCGTAGTCGCGCCATTCATTGGCGGCGACCATGCGTCCGTAGAGCCTCAGGATCTGGTCCAGTTCACGCCGGTCGAAGCGGACCGGCTGGTCGAGGCGTTCACGTCGCGCCTCGTGTAGCGGGATCAATATTGCGGATGCGTCTCCATCCCCCATCCCGCCGCCGTCATCAGTCATGCCTCGATCCTTCAAAATGAATCTTTGCCAACCAAAGTTGGCCCCTTCGCAAGCCAATTGCAAGAGCCGGCGAAGCGAAGCCGGCGGCTAGCCGTTTCCCTCGCGTCCAGTCACGTTTGTGAAACGCGTGTTGGAATTGGTGATGCTTCGCCACATTTCTGCCTTTTTTTATCCGCGCTCATGCCCCAATGTCCGACGAATTTACCGGCGTTGCCTGAGACGGTTCGGTCCGGCACCGGCTCGTAAACCCCAAGCCCCCCGCCCACGGGTCTGCGTCGGATCGAACCAACCTCGGCCTTTTCCATGGAAAAGCGCCAGGTGCGACGATCCCAAAACCTAAATGACCGGCGTCAGAAGCAAGCTGACGTCGGTTTTTTCGTTTTTGCACCTTTTTTACGCAACTAAGGCGACCCGTGGAACTCGGCGTAGAGCCCGAGACGGCCATATCGACTCAATTCCGCCGACCGTGCTTGCCATTTGCCGCCTCACTTAATAGGGTGTTAAGTGAAACGGAGACGGCAATGCCAGGCGCATCGGACTCCACGGCAAAACAGGTGAATGGTGGGACGGCCGCGCCAGAGGCCGGCGGCGTCGGCCCTCGCATCAAGGCATTGCGCACGGCCCGGCGCGTCTCGCTGCGCCAGCTCGCCGACATGACCGGCACGACGGCGAGCTTCATCAGCCAGCTCGAGCGCAATCTGTGCGGCGCCAACACCGGCACGCTGCTCAAGATCGCCGCCGCTCTCGACCTCGGCATCAACGATCTGTTCGAGGACAATGCCCGCCCCCTGCACAAGGTGCTGCGGCGCGAGGAGCGGCCGGTCGTTCCGGTCGGCGTGCAAGGCCGCAAGATGCTCCTGTCGCGGCGGCCGATCCACCAGTTCGAGGTCTATGCCGGACATTTCGAGGTCGGCGGGTCGACCGGCGACGAGACCTATGTCCATAGCGGCGAACACGAAATGTTCATGGTGCTCAAGGGGACGGTGGAGCTGACGCTTGCCGACGAGCGCCATGTGATGCGCGAAGGCGACAGCGTCGAATACGCAACGTCGGTGCCGCATCGCACGGTCAATGTCGGCGACACGCCGGCGGAGGTGCTGTGGATCATCGCGCCGCCAACCGCCGGCGCGCTCGAACTCGATCAATACAGGCCCGGAAACCGCTCGCATCCGGGTGAATGAAAACAAATGCGAGTTCTGCAATGGGAGAGTTGATCATGAGACTGAGATTTGGACATGCGGCGTGCGTCGCCATGCTTATGGCTGCTACCGCCGCGCTCGCACAATCCAAGCCGGTGGCGGGAGAGGTGGCTGAAGGCTCGCTGAAGGGCAAGACGCTGACCTTCGTGTCCTATGGCGGAATCTACCAGGACGGCCAGGTGGCCGCGCTCAAGGAGTTCGTCGACAAATCCGGCGTCAAGCTGCTCAATGACGGCCCGACGGAGATCGCCAAACTGCAGGCGCAGGTCGAGTCCGGCAATGTTACCTGGGACGTCGTAGATACCGACGACCTGCCGCCCTATGTCTATTGCGGCAAGCTGTTCCAGAAGCTCGATCTGACGAAGCTCGACGTCTCGAAAATCCCGGAAGGTCAAGTCGGCGAATGCTCGGTGCCGGCGATGAACTACGGTGTCGTGCTGATGTACAACAAGGAAAAGTACGGGGATAATCCGCCCAAGAGCTGGGCCGACTTCTTCGATACCCAAAAATTCCCCGGCGTGCGTGGGATCGACGGCTCCGGTAGCCCGACCGGCGGCCTGCTGGAACAGGCGTTCAAGGTCGCCGGCGGCGACCCGAAGGCGATGACGGTGGCCGACATCGACAAGGCCATCGATGTGGTCCGCAAGCTCGGCCCCGACACCATTTTCTGGAAGACGGGCGCCGAATCGCAGCAGCTCGCCGAATCCGGCGAGGCCGACATGCTGATGATGTGGACGGGCCGCGCCATGACGGCAGTCAAGAATGGTGCCAAATATGCACCTGCCTGGCAGGACTGGCTGGTGGTGATGGACCAGATGACGATCCCGGTAGGCGTCAAGGATACGGATGCATCCTACGCGCTGCTCAATGCCTATCTCGGCAAGCATGCCCAGGAAATATTGGCGGAGAAGACCTCCTACACGCCGATCAACAACGACGCGCAGCCCAAGGTCGACGCTTCCGTGTCCGCCTACCTGACCAACACGCCTGAACGCCAGAAGCAGGGCTACAAACAGAATTTCAAGTTCTGGGTGCCGAACTTCGCGGTGGCGCAGGAGAAGTGGTCGGCGCTGATGGCCGGCAACTGACCGGCTGACGGGAACACAGACCGTGAGCGCGTCCAAGCCAACCATTCCTGCTGCCGAAAGGCGCTGGGCATGGCGGCCGTACGCGCTCGCGCTGCCGGCGCTGGTCCTGCTCCTGGCGGTGATCGGCTATCCGCTCCTCACCATCATCCTGCGCAGCCTGTCGGAGCCGGAGTGGGGCCTGCAGAACTATATCTGGTTCTTCAGCATGCCCATCAATCTCACCGTGCTCCAGCGGACCTTCGTCATTTCGACGTGGGTCACGCTGGTGTGCGTGGTCTCGGCCTATCCCTACGCTTATCTGATGACCGCGGTCGGGCCGCGCGTTCGGCTGGTGCTGATGCTGTGTGTGCTGATCCCGTTTTGGGTGAGCGGCGTGGTGCGCACTTTATCCTGGGTGATCCTGCTCCAGGATTCGGGCGTCATCAACTCGATCCTGCGGTCGCTCGGGCTCGGCGGCGTCAGGCTGATCCGTACCCAGACGGGCGTGGTCATCGGCATGGCGCAGGTTCTTTTGCCCTTCATGATCCTGCCGCTCTATTCGGTCATGAAAGGCATCGACCTCAGGCTGATGCGCGCGGCGCAAAGTCTTGGCGCCCGACCGTCCCGCGCCTTCTTCACCATCTACCTGCCGCTGTCGCTGCCGGGCGTCTATGCCGGGGCGATCATCGTCTTCATCCTGGCGCTCGGCTTCTACATCACACCGGCTCTGCTCGGCGGTCCGCGCTCGACCATGCTGTCCACCCTGGTGCAGACGCAGGTGCTCAGTCTGCTGCAATGGGGCAGGGGCGGCGCGATGGGCGTGGTGCTGCTGGTCACGACCTTCGTGCTGCTGGCGCTTGCCGCGCCGGTGATGCGATCCCGGCACCGGGAAGCGGAGCGGCGCTGATGGAGATGAAGCCGCTCACGCGCGTCATCCTGGGTCTTGTCTGCCTGCTGGTGGCCATATGGCTGGTGGCGCCGACGCTGGTCGTGGTGCCGATGTCGTTCAACGAGAACAAGTCGCTGGCGTTTCCGCCGCAGGGCTTCTCCTGGCAGTGGTACCAGAATTTTGTCACCAACCCGGATTGGTCGAACAGCTTCCTCAATTCGCTGAAGGTCGCCTCGATCGTCGCGGCGCTGGCAACGGTGCTCGGCACGCTTGCAGCCTTCGGCCTCGACCGCATGAAAGCGCGGCCGGCAAACCTGCTGCGCATGCTGATGTTGACACCGATGGTGGTGCCCGGCGTGGTGCTGGCCATCGGCATCTACGCTGTCTATCTCGATACGCGGCTCGTCGGCACGCTGCTCGGCTTCGTGCTCGCCCACACCATCCTTGCGCTGCCCTTCGTGCTGATTGCCGTCTCGGCCAATCTCGAAGTGTTCGACAGGCGCCTCGAGACAGCCGCGGCGAGCCTGGGCGCGAACGCGCTCACCACGTTCCGCACGGTGACGCTGCCGTTGATTGCGCCCGGCGTGCTGTCAGGGCTGCTGTTCGCCTTCGCCACCTCCTTCGACGAGATTGTCGTGTCGCTGTTCATCACCAATCCCTACCTCAAGACATTGCCGGTGCAGATCTTCGCTTCCATCACGCGCGACGCCGACCCCACGGTAGCGGCCGTCGGCACGATCCTGTTGTTTGCCACCACGATCCTGATCGGCAGCGGCATGCTTCTTCTTGGCCGTGAGCGGAAAGGACGCCAATGAATCCGGGGCAAGAGAGCAGGGGGAACCCGGGGCAAGAGAGCAGGGGCGCGGCGATCGATCTCAAGTCGATCAGCAAGGCCTATGGCAGCTTCAAGGCGCTGGACGGCGTATCGCTGCACATCAAGGCCGGCGAGTTCATGACGCTGCTCGGGCCGAGCGGCTCCGGCAAGACGACGACGCTCAATGTCGTTGCCGGTTTCACCGAGGCCAGTTCGGGCGCGCTGGAAGTGGGCGGCAAGAGTGTCGTCGGCGTGCCGGCGCACAAGCGCAACATCGGCGTGGTGTTCCAGCATTACGCGCTGTTCCCGCACATGACTGTGAGCCGCAACGTCGCCTATCCGCTCGCCCTGCGCGGTGTGGCCGGAGCCGAGCGCGAACGCCGCGTGCGCCAAGCGCTCGACATGGTCAAGATGGCGGATTTCGGTCACCGCTTTCCCAGCGAACTTTCCGGCGGCCAGCAGCAGCGCGTGGCGCTGGCGCGCGCCATCGTCTTCGATCCGCCGCTGCTGTTGATGGACGAGCCGCTCGGCGCGCTCGACAAGAAGCTGCGCGAATGGCTGCAGCTCGAAATCAAGCGCATCCACCGCGAACTCGGCACCACCTTCGTCTATGTGACGCACGACCAGGAAGAGGCTCTGGTGCTGTCGGACCGCATAGCCGTGTTCAACCGGGGCCGCATCGAACAGATCGGCACCGGGCGCGAGCTGTATGACGAGCCGGCGACGCTGTTCGTCGGCAAGTTCATCGGCGATTCCACCGTGCTGCGCGGGGCCGCCGCCACCTCCGGCGGGGAGACGGCGATCGACATTGCGGGCCAGAAGGTCGCGACAGCCAAACGTCTCGCCAATGGCGGCAGGCCGGTCATGCTGCTGCGGCCCGAAAAGCTGGCGCTCGCCCGCCGTGGTGTCGGCGGCGATGGCCGCAACCGGCTCCCGGGGCGCATAGGCGAAGCGATCTATCTCGGCTCCGGCTCCAAATACGAGGTCGATCTGGCCGACGGCTCCAAAGCCATCGTGCGCTCGACCCTGGAAGCAGACAGTTTTGCCATCGGAGACGAGGTCGACGTGCTGTTCGCCGGCGCCGACGTCAAGCTGCTCGCCGACGACGACAAGGCCGACCTGACGCTTACCTGAACTTCGGAACGGATTTCAAAAAATGCAAGCCAAGCATAATGGCGACGTGTCGTTCTGGTATGCCGATATCGGCGGCGTTCCCGCTTATCGGCCGCCCTTGCCCGGCGACATCGAGGCCGATGTCTGCGTCGTCGGCGCCGGCTACACCGGCCTGTGGACCGCCTATTATCTGAAGAAGGCGCGGCCTGCGCTGCGCATCGCCATCGTCGAAAAGGAGTTCGCCGGCTTCGGCGCCTCGGGCCGCAATGGCGGCTGGCTGTCGGGCGGTTTCAGCTGGTCGCGCGAGAAATACGCAAAAACATCGTCGCGCGGCGCCGTGATCGACATGCAACGCGCCATGTTCGGCACGGTGGATGAGGTGATCGCGGTGACGGAAGCCGAGGGCATCGATGCCGATATCCGCCGTGTCGACAACATCACCGTCGCCACCAACGCCGGGCAATTGCAGCGCGCCAAGGCAGAATACGAGGAGCTGCTGGGCTGGGGGATGCCGCCGGAGCGGCTGGCCTTCCTCGACGCGCGGGAGGCGCGCCAGCGCATCGCCATCGACAAGGTGCTGGGCGCCCTCGTCGTGCGCAACGTCGCGCGTGTACAGCCGGCCAAGCTGGTCCAGGGCTTGGCGGCCGCGGTCGCGCGGCTCGGCGTGCCGATCTACGAGCAGACGCAGGTGCTGGCGATCGAGAAGGGCAAGGTCACCACCACCAGAGGCATCGTGCGGGCGCAAAAGATCATCCGCGCCACCGAAGGCTTCACGGCTGGCATTCCCGGCTACGAGCGTCTCTGGCTGCCGCTGAACAGCGCCATCGTGGTGACCGAGAAGCTGCCGCAAGAACTCTGGGACGCGATCGGCTGGAACGGTTACGAGGTGCTGGGGGATGCCGCGCACACCTATTGCTACGCTCAGCGCACGCGCGAAGGCCGCATCGCCATGGGTGGCCGCGGCGTGCCCTACCGCTTCGGCTCGCGCACCGATGTGCGCGGCCGGACCCAGCAAGCAACCATCGACCAGTTGCACGAGGTGCTGACCAGGCTGTTGCCGCAGACCAAAGGCGTGCGCCTCGACCATGCCTGGTGCGGCACGCTCGGTGTGCCGCGCGACTGGTGCACGACTTCGGGTTTCGACCGTGAGAGCGGCATCGGCTGGGCCGGCGGCTATGTCGGGCTCGGCGTGTCGAGTTCCAACCTGTCGGGCCGCACCTTGCGCGACCTGGTGCTCGGCCACGAGACCGAACTGACCCGGCTGCCCTGGGTCAACCGCACGGTCAAGAAATGGGAACCGGAACCGCTGCGCTGGCTCGGCGTGCACACCATGTACCAGCTCTATCGCATCGCCGACCGGCGTGAAGCAAACGGCTTGGGCCGTACCTCACGCCTTGCGGCCTTTGCCGGTCGCCTGACCGGACACTGAAACCATTCGAAGACGATGTGTAACGGTTTGCGTCTGGAATTGCGCCGAACCCGTGACGTTACAGGTTTCGATCGATGGAGGTCTCGGATCCGGGCTTGTGGATGAACGCCGCACCCAGGATGGGACCCGGGAGGCCATCCTTGCCGACCGATTGCAAAAGCACGGCGCAGCCGCCCTTCTTGGTGATCTCGCTCAGCGGCAATTCATAGCGCTGCGCCTTGCCGTGCCACATGCCGGCGGTCTGGATCCCGGTGACCGCGTTCCAATAGGTCATCTTGCGGCCGGAGTTCTCGCCCTGGCCGATCTTGACCGTCTGCGGTGCGTCGAAATAGACGATGACGACATGGGCGTCGTTCGGGCCGGTGCCGGCATCGCCGGTGTCGATGATCACACGGTCGCCGGCGCGGCTGACCTTGATGGGCACACGCATGCCTTCGCCGGCACGGGCCATGCGGGCAAGCGCGCCGTCGACCTCGGCGCGATTGGCGCCGTTGACATGCATGCGGCCGTTCAGGACGGCCTGCGGCGTATAGACGGAACGGCTGCTGAAATAGCGCATATAGTCATATTGCCGCTCGGTGTTTTCCTTGTGGCTCAGCGTGTCCTTCCAGCCGAGATAATCCCAGTAGTCGACGTGGTAAGCGAGCGCGACAAGGTCTTGCCTGGTGGCGAGTTCGGCGAAGAACGCGTCCGCCGGCGGGCAGGAACTGCAGCCCTGGCTGGTGAACAGTTCGACCACGCCAAGCGGCCGGTCGGGCTGGGATTTTTCGGCCTGGACCGTTTCGGGCTCGCTGCCTTGGCCAGCACCGGCAAAAACCGAGAAGGCCAGCGCGAAGGCTGCCAGCCATAATGATCGTCGCGAGGCCATGACCATTCCAATTCCCGCCGGTGATGCCGGCTTTGTTCTGCTTTGCCGAAATATGTGGCAGAACGGGAAGTCAACGGGAAGTCACGTTGCGGTGAAATTTTATCGCTGCAATCGTGAGGTAAGGCCGCAATAGGAGAAGCCACTGCATTTCACGGTGTGGTTCGATCCGGCGGCGGCATCATCCCCATGTGGCAGGTTCTCCTCACCCCCGCCGATCTCTATTGCGAGCGAACCGGCCCTGGACTTTGGTCCGGGCCGGTCAATGCTTTGACGAAGCGTGCCTTCATCGCTGCAGGACTGTAGGGGAGTAGGGGAGTAGGGGAGTAGGGGAGTAGGTTACCCGTTCCGGGCTTAGTGTCCTTGTTCCTACTCCCTTACTCCCTGCTTTCTACGCTGCCAGATCGCGCAGCACGTATTGCAGGATGCCGCCGTTCTTGAAGTAGTCGAGCTCATCCAGCGTATCGATGCGGCAGATGATCGGCACGTTCTTCACCGTGCCGTCGCCATAGATGATCTTGGCGACCATCGTCTGGCGCGGCTTGATGGCGCTCAATCCGTCGATCTCGACCATCTCGTCGCCCTTGAGGTTGAGCGAAGCCCATGAGGTGCCGTCCTCGAAGACGAAGGGGATGACGCCCATGCCGACCAGGTTCGAGCGATGGATGCGTTCGAAGGACTGGGCGATGACGGCGCGGACACCCAAGAGGTTGGTGCCCTTGGCCGCCCAGTCGCGCGACGAGCCGTTGCCGTATTCGACGCCGGCGAAGATGACCAGCGGCACGCCTTCCTTCTTGTATTCCATCGCCGCGTCGTAGATCGATTCCTCTTCCTTCGTGGGATAATGGATGGTGTAGCCGCCCTCGCGGCCGTTCTCGCCCAGCATGTGGTTGCGGATGCGGATGTTGGCGAAGGTGCCGCGCATCATCACCTCATGGTTGCCGCGCCGGGTGCCGTACTGGTTGAAGTCGGCGACGCCGACGCCATGGTCGGTGAGGTATTTGCCGGCCGGCGAGGCAGCCTTGATCGAACCCGCCGGCGAGATGTGGTCGGTGGTGATCTTGTCGCCGAACAGGCCGAGCACGCGGGCGCCCTTGATGTCGCCGATCTTGCCGAAACCTGATGTCATGCCGGCGAAGTAGGGCGGGTTCTGCACATAGGTCGAATCGTTGTCCCAGGCATAGGTCTGGCCTTCCGGCGCCTTGACGTTCTGCCAGTACTCGTCGCCCTTGAAGACGTCGGCATATTTGCGGGCGAACAGCTCGCGGGTGACGTTCTTCTCGATGAACTCCTGGATCTCGGCCGAGCTCGGCCAGATGTCCTTGAGATAGACCGGATTGCCGTTCCTGTCGTCGCCGAGCGGCTCCGTGGTCAGGTCCTTGGTGACTGTGCCGGCCAGCGCGTGCGCCACGACCAGCGGCGGCGACGCCAGGTAATTCGCCTGCACGTCGGGCGAGACGCGGCCCTCGAAGTTGCGGTTGCCGGAGAGTACCGCGGCAGCGATCAAACCTTTGTCATTGATGGTCTTGGAGATCGGCGCCGGCAGCGGGCCGGAATTGCCGATGCAGGTGGTGCAGCCGAAGCCGACCAGGTTGAAGCCGATCTGGTCGAGCTCCTTCTGCAGACCCGACTTTTCCAGATATTCCGCCACCACCTGGCTGCCGGGGGCCAGCGAGGTTTTTACCCACGGCTTCTGCTTCAGGCCGAGGCGGTTGGCGTTGCGGGCAAGCAAGCCGGCGCCGATCAGCACTGACGGGTTCGAGGTGTTGGTGCACGAGGTGATGGCTGCGATGACAACGTCGCCATGGCCAAGGTCATGGTCGGTGCCCTCGACGGCGTAGCGCTTGGAGATTTCCGCCGCCTTCTTGTACTCGGTCTCCATCGCCTTGGCGAAGCCGGCCGGAATGCCTTCGAGCGCGACGCGGCCTTCGGGCCGCTTGGGGCCAGCCATCGACGGCACGACGCTGTCCAACTCCAGTTCGAGCAGATCGGTGAAGACCGGGTCGGCGGAGCCGGCCTCGCGCCACATGCCCTGCGCCTTGGAATAGGCCTCGACCAGGGCGATGCGGTCCTCGCTGCGGCCGGACATTGTGAGATAGCGGATGGTTTCGGAGTCGACCGGGAAGAAACCGCAGGTGGCGCCATATTCGGGCGCCATGTTGCCGATGGTGGCGCGGTCGGCCAGCGTCATGTTGGACAGACCTGGGCCGAAGAACTCGACGAACTTGCCGACGACACCCTTCTTGCGCAGCATCTGGGTGACGGTGAGCACGAGGTCGGTGGCGGTGACGCCCTCCTTGAGCTTGCCGGTAAGGCGGAAGCCGATAACTTCGGGCAGCAGCATGGAAACCGGCTGGCCGAGCATGGCCGCCTCGGCCTCGATGCCGCCGACGCCCCAGCCGAGCACGCCAAGGCCGTTGATCATGGTTGTGTGCGAATCGGTGCCGACACAGGTGTCGGGATAGGCTGTCGTTTCGCCGTCCTCGGTGTTGGTCCACACGACCTGGCCGAGATATTCGAGGTTGACCTGGTGACAGATGCCGGTGCCGGGCGGCACGACGCGGAAGTTGCGGAACGCCTGCTGGCCCCATTTCAGGAACTTGTAGCGCTCTTCGTTGCGCTCATATTCGAGCTCGACGTTGCGGGCGAAAGCCATCGGCGTGCCGAACTCGTCGACGATGACGGAATGGTCGATGACGAGGTCGACCGGCACCAGCGGGTTGATCTTCTGCGGATCGCCGCCGAGCGAGGCCATGGCGTCGCGCATGGCGGCGAGGTCGACCACAGCCGGAACGCCGGTGAAATCCTGCATCAGCACGCGGGCCGGGCGATAGGCGATCTCGACGCCGGCGGTGCCCTTGTCGGTCAGCCAGCCGGCCACCGCCTGGATGCTCTCCTTGGTGACGGAGCGGCCGTCCTCGTTGCGCAGCAGGTTTTCCAGCAGCACCTTCATCGAGTAGGGCAGCTGGGCAATGCCGGTGAGGCCGTTCTTCTCGGCCTCGACGAGGTCGAAATAGGCATACTCGGCGTCGCCCGCTTTCAGCGTGCGGCGGCAATTGAAACTGTCGAGGGATTTTGACACGTGCGATCCGTCCTTGTCTGTTCAGCCTGAAAGGGAACGGACGCCGATGGCATGCAATCACGCGCAAAGGTGCGGGTACGGCCATTTCCGCTGTCCGTTCCCAAGCAACCCGAGCCGTTCAAGGCGGCGCGTGCGCTGGTTCGGCGCTAATTCTGTTCCCGCGCCGACCGCTGGCACGGATGACCCGGATATAGAGAATTTTCTGGAATAGTTCTAGACAGTTGCAAAGCAAATTTGTGCGATGCGGCAGCGACCGTGCCGCTTCGTTCGAGAGACAGGTACGGGATGCGGCTGATCGCCGAAAATCTGGGCGGCGAGCGCGGCGGCGCGGCGGTGTTCTCCGGCATCGGGTTTGCGCTGGAGGCCGGGCAGGCGCTGGTCGTCACCGGGCCAAACGGTTCGGGCAAATCGACCTTGCTCAGGGTGGTCGCCGGGCTGCTGCCGAAAGCCGAAGGCCGTGTGCTGCTCGAAGGCGGCGGCGACGAATTCCCCTCTATCGCCTCCGCCTGTCACTATCTCGGCCATCAGAATGCGATGAAGACGGCGCTGAGCGTGACGGAGAATTTACGTTTCTGGCGGGAGTTCCATGGCGAAGGCCGGCTCGATGTCGAGGAGGCGCTGGAAACAGTCGGGCTGGGCGGCATCGGCCATCTGCCGTTCGGCTATCTCTCGACCGGACAGCGACGACGCGCGGCGATAGCGAAGCTGTTGGTCAGCCACCGGCCGCTGTGGTTGCTGGATGAGCCGACGGCAGGGCTGGACAGGGCTTCTGAGGGGCGGCTTGCGGAGTTGATGCGCGGGCATTGCACGGATGGCGGGATGATCGTGGCTGCGACACATCTGCCGCTGGGATTGGAGGGCGCGAAGGCGTTGGCAATGGGGGAGGCCGGATAATGCAGGCCGCGTTCCGTCATCGTTGGAGAAAGTGTCGCAAAGCCGCGGAGGCGTCGCGCCCATGCTAGCCCTCCTCCTCCGCGACATCCGCCTCTCGATCCGCGCCGGCGGAGGCGCGCTGACCGGCGTCATCTTCTTCCTTGCCGTCATCGCCACCATCCCGTTCGGCGTCGGGCCGGACCTCAAGCTTTTGGCCCGCATCGGTCCGGCGATCCTGTGGATCGGCGCGCTGCTTGCTTGCCTGCTTGGCCTCGACCGGCTGTTCCAGGCCGACCGCGAGGACGGCTCGCTCGATCTGCTGGTGCTCGGCAACGACGGGCACATGCTGGCGCTGACGGTGTTGGTGAAATGCGTGGCGCACTGGGCGGGAAGCGTGTTGCCGCTGGTGGTCGCCGCACCCCTGCTCGGCCTGTTCATGAACATGGAGCCGTTGGCCATCGGCGCCACGGCGCTGACGCTTCTGGTCGGCACGCCGGCCATCACCTTCATCGGTGCCGTGGGTGCGGCGGTGGCGGTGGCGCTGCCGCGCGGGGGGCTCCTGATCTCGGTGCTGGTGCTGCCGCTGACCATCCCGGTGCTGATCTTCGGCGTTTCGGCAAGCTATGGCGCGACGGCCAATCCGGATCCGTTCCTGCAGCCCTTCCTCATTCTTGCCGCGCTGACCTTGTTTCTTGCCGTGCTGGGCCCCGTGGCCGCGGCGCTTGCATTGCGTCACGGCACGGATTGAGGTGGCCACGAGCGGCACAGGCTGCGGCGTGGCGGCCGATTGCGCGGGCCGTGGCGCGAGGTTAAGGGAAGGCATGATCGAGCGCAGCGAACGGACCGGGTTGGCGGGCGGCATGCCAAGGAGGCGGCCGGCATGAGCCCGCACGTCCTCTACGTCACCGCCGCCTATGCCATCACCGCAGTGGTGCTGGCCGGACTGATCGGCTGGATTCTCATCGACCAGCGGGCACGCAAGCGCGAACTCGCCGAACTCGAGGCGGCCGGCGTGCGCCGCCGTTCCGACAAGACCGGGGCGGGAAAGCCGTGAGCAGCGAAATCGAAACGCCGCCGCCGGCCCGCCGCCGCCTGTTGGTATTCTTGCCGTTGCTGGTCTTCCTCGGCCTGGCCGGACTGTTCCTGTCGCAGCTCTTGTCTGGACGCGATGTCTCGGAAGTGCCGTCGGCTTTGATCGGCCTGCCGGCACCGCAAACCAACCTGCCGCCCTTGGAGGGCAGCACTCTGCCGGGGCTCGATTCGAAGGCCTTCGCCGGCAAGGTCACGCTGGTCAACGTCTTTGCATCGTGGTGCGCCCCATGCCGGGAAGAGCACCCGGTGCTTCTGGCGTTGGCGCAGGACAAGCGGTTCGTGATGGCGGCGCTGAATTACAAGGACCGGCCGGAAAACGCCCGCCGCTTCCTCGGCGACCTCGGCAATCCGTTCCAGGCGATCGGCGTCGACGAAGCCGGCCGCACGGCGATCGATTGGGGCGTCTATGGCGTGCCGGAAACCTTCGTCATCGGCAAGGATGGCAAAATAGCCTACAAGCACGTCGGCCCGCTGACTGCTGAGTCCGCCAAGGAGCTTCTGCTGCCGCAGATCGACAAGGCGCTCGCGGCGCCCGGTTGATGCAGCGGCGCCCCCTCATCCGGCCGCTACGCGGCCACCTTCTCCCCGTGGGGAGAAGAGACAGGGGCGTTGATGCAAGTTAGCTCCTCTCCCCTTGGGGAGAGGTCGGATTGCCCGAATTGCTTTTGCAATTCGGTTTGGCAATCCGGGTGAGGGGGCGGTGCCCGCCTCCGTCTGAAAAACTCAGCCGTAGATCTGCATGTGGATCTGGTAGAGCATTTCCGAGCGGTCGGCGCGCATGTCGGCCAGATCGCGGCTGGAGAAGCTGTCGATTTCGGCGACGAGGCGGTTGTAGTGCTTGCGCTTGGCGATGCTGCTGCGAGCGCGGGTCATGAGGTCATTGAAGATCATAGCAAGGTTCCTTCTGTGCCGCATTCTCGCGGCTGGTTCTTCCTCCCTTGATCGATACGGAACATGACATAGTAATGGTGCATTGCAAAAAGAAGATGTTGCAATGCACCATTGCACGCAACGCATAGCCGGTTAATGGCGTCCTAAGGCACGTCCTGTCCGTTTTGTCTTACAAATTGCTGATAGCCCGTCTTGCCAGATCGGTCGCGGGCTGGCTTGATCCGGCGTCACGTGATGCCGGGAGGAAATGCATGGCGGCCGCAGACTATTACGAAATTCTCGATCCGCGTTTCGCGCGCCTGTTCAACGGCAGCGCGCAAGTGGAGAAACTGTTCACCGGCTGCCGCTGGGCGGAAGGGCCGGCCTGGTTCGCAGCCGGCCGCTATGTCGTGTGGTCGGACATTCCGAATAACCGCATGCTGCGCTTTGACGAAACCGATGGCAGCGTCAGCGTGTTCCGCCAGCCGTCGGGCAACTCCAACGGCAACACCGTCGACCGGCAGGGCCGGCTGGTCACCTGCGAGCATTCGGGTCGCCGCGTCAGCCGCACCGAGCATGACGGCTCGGTCACCACCGTCGCCGCCAAGTGGAAGGGCAAAAGGCTCAACTCGCCCAACGACGCGGTGGTGAAGTCCGACGGCTCGATCTGGTTCACCGACCCGACCTATGGCATCGACACCGACTATGAGGGTGACAAGGCCGACAGCGAGATCGGCGCCTGCCATGTCTACCGCGTCGATCCCGACAGCGGTGAGGTCGAAGCCGTGATCACCGATATGGTCAGGCCGAACGGGCTTGCCTTCTCGCTCGATGAAAGCCTGCTCTATGTCGTCGACACCGGCCGCACGCATGGCGCGCAGAATCCGGCGCATATGCGGGTGTTCAATGTCGGCAAGCACGGCAAGAAGGTTTCGGGCGGCAAGGTGTTCGCCGACTGCACCGCCGGCCTGTTCGATGGCTTTCGGCTCGATGCCGACGGGCGTATCTGGACCAGCGCCTTCGACGGCATCCATTGCTACGATCCGGACGGCACGCTGATCGGCAAGGTCAAGGTGCCGGAGGTGACCGCCAATTGCGTGTTCGGCGGCGCCAAGCTGAACTGCCTCTACATCGCCGGCACCACCTCGCTTTATTCGGTGCGGCTGATGGTGAATGGGGCCAAGACGTACTGATCAGGAATGAAGGGGAGGACGTCATGCCATTCGTCAACATCCGCATCGTCAAGGAAGTGATCGCCGCCGATCCGGCAGGCAAGAAGGCTGACATCGCCAGGAAAGTCACGGCGGCGATCATGGACGCCACCGGACTTGGCAATGACGATGTCTGGGTGGTCTTCGAGGAAGTCAACGCCCGCGACTGGTATGTCGGCAAGACCGATGTCGAGACGTTGCGGGCGAAGAAGTAGGGCAGCGGTTTTTCCTTCTCCCCTTGTAGGCCGCGAAGGGCGGGCGAGGCCGGTGACCAGGGCGGTGGATCGGCGCGCAGCGCCGAGACGGTTGAGGGGTGGGTGACGGATCGCCGTCCTTGCCAAGCTGGAGCACCCCTCATCCGACCTCGCTTCGCGAGGCCACCTTCTCCCACAAGGGGAGAAGGAAGTGAGGTCGTCGCTCAACGCGAGCGAATGAAATCCGCGAAGGCAGCCAGCGCGTCGCGCATGGCCAGCACGTTCGCCGGCTCCGCCAGAATGCTCGCCACCTCCGGCGGCTTCTTGCCGAGCAGGGCAATCTCCGGTCCGCCATCATAAAGCGCGAACGACATGGTGCGCATGATCTCGGCCAAAGCCGAGCGGGCATAGAGCGAGCGGGGCGAGGCGTGCGCCAGCATGGCCGGCTTGGCCACGGCGGCGTCGCGCGAGACCAGCCAGTCGAGCGCGTTCTTCAGTCCGCCCGGCACGCCATGGGCATATTCGGGGCAGGAGACGACGATGCCGTCGGCGCCGGTGACGGCATCGATCAGATCGGAAGCATCGCGTGGCGTCCGCTCGCCCTCGTCGTCGGGGTTGAAGATCGGCAGGCGGCCAAGTCCGTCATAGACGGTGACGCGACAGCCCTCGGGCGCGTTCAGCGCCAATGCCGCGACCAGGGCCGAATTGGTGGAGGCCGCCCGCAGGCTGCCTGAGATGGCAAGAAGATTGATCAAGATGGACAGGTCCGGGCGAATCGTGGGCCGAAAACCCTACCACATCGTCTGCTTGTACTCGTCGTCCAGCCAACGGTCGGTCGCCTCGGCCGAATCGGCCAATGCCAGTTGGTCGCGCAGGATCTGGCCGAGCGTCGGCAGCGTCGCGCGGTCGTACCAGCTCTCCGGCTTCCACAAATCGGAGCGCATGAAGGCCTTGGCGCAATGCATGTAGGCGGCCTTGACGGCGACCACGATGACGCTTTGCGGCGCCTTGCCGTCGACCGCGAGGCGCTCGCGCAAAGTGGCATCCACGGTGATGCGGGCTTCGCCGTTGACGCGCAGCGTCTCGTTCATGCCCGGGATGAGGAAGAGCAGCCCGACCGAGGGAGTGCGCAGGATGTTCTCCAGCGTATCCAGCCGGTTGTTGCCGGGCCGGTCGGGGATGGCGATCGTCTTCTCGTCGAGAATGGCGGTGAAGCCGGGCTTGTCGCCTTTCGGGGTGACGTCGGCATTGCCTTCGCCATCGGACGACCCGATCAGCACGAACGGGCTCTTGCCGATGAAGGAGCGGCAATGGCCGTCGAGCGCCTGCAGCTCCTTGCGGATCGAGCCATCGGTCGGGCGCGGGGTCTTGTAGATCGTCCGCAGCTCTTCCCGGGTGGTGACGAATTCCATGGCTCTCCCCTTTAGTCCCTGCCTTATTTGCCGGCTTTCTCTTCCCCGCCGGCCTTGTCGTCGAGCGAATGGCGCAGGATCAGCGGCATCTGGCTGAAGGTGAACAGAAGCGTGATCGGCATGATGCCCCAGACCTTGAAGGTAACCCAGGCGTCGGTGGAAAAATTGCGCCAGACGACTTCGTTGACGACGGCCAGGAACAGGAAGAACAGGCCCCAGCGGAAGGTGAGCTTGCGCCAGCCTTCGGCATCGAGTTTGAAGGCGGACTCGAAGACATAGCCGAGCAGCGAGCGGCCGAAGTACAAGCCGCCGAGCAGCACGCCGCCGAACAGCGTGTTGACGATGGTCGGCTTCATCTTGATGAAGATGTCGTCCTGCAGATAGAGCGTGAGCGCGCCGAAGATGAAGACGACGACGCCCGACACCATAGGCATGATCGGCAAGGTGCGGGTGAGCAGCCATGAGGCGATCAACGCGATCGCGGTCGCGGCCATGAACAGGCCGGTGGCGACGAAGATCGGGCCACCGAATTCAGCCAGAACGGGTAATTTCTGCGTCAGCCACTCGCCGCGCGCATTGGCGAAGAAGAAGACCATCAAGGGCCCGAGCTCCAGCACCAGCTTGAGCACGGGATTGACGCCTTCCTTCTTCTCTTTCTGCGGGTCGGACGGATCGCGTTCGAGAATGGGTGGGTTCATGGTATCCTTCTAACGCACGATCCAATCCGGAAGCCTCACTTCCGGCATCGTGCTTGTTCAAGCCACTCCAGCGATCGCCCTGGCGAATTCGCTTGCCGAGAAAGGTTCGAGGTCGTCGACCTGTTCGCCGACACCGATGAAATAGACCGGCAATCTGTGCTTTGCCGCGATCGCCACCAGAATACCGCCGCGCGCCGTGCCGTCCAGCTTGGTCATCACCAGGCCGTTGACGCCGGCGACGTTGCGGAAGATCTCAACCTGGTTGAGCGCGTTCTGGCCGGTGGTGGCGTCGACGGTCTGCAGCACCGTGTGCGGCGCATCCGGATCGAGCTTGCCCAGCACACGGACGATCTTTTCCAGCTCCGCCATCAGTTCGGTCTTGTTCTGCAGCCGGCCGGCGGTGTCGATGATCAGCACGTCCGAACCTGCCTCCTTAGCCCTCTCGAAGGCATCGTAGGCGAGACCGGCGGCATCGGCGCCGAGCTTTGAGGCAATGACGGGCGATTTCGTGCGTTCGCCCCAGATCTTCAGCTGTTCGATGGCGGCGGCGCGAAACGTGTCGCCGGCGGCCAGCATCACCGACAGGCCGCCATCGGTCAGCTTGGCGGCGAGCTTGCCGATCGTCGTGGTCTTGCCGGTGCCGTTGACGCCGACGACCAGGATGACATGCGGCTTGTGCGAGAGGTCGAGCTCGAGCGATTTCGCGACCGGGGCGAGCACCTTCTCCACCTCGGCCGCCATGACCGCGCGCACCTCTGTATCGGAGACGTCCTTGCCGTAGCGGCTGGAGGCCAGTGAATCAGTGACGCGCAGCGCCGTTTCCACGCCAAGATCGGCGCGGATCAGCACGTCCTCCAGGTCCTGCAGCGTCTCCTCGTCCAGCTTGCGCTTGGTGAAGACGCCGGCAATGTTGCCGGTCAGCTCGCGCGATGACCGGGCAAGCCCGTCCCGCATACGCTGGAACCAGGATCGCCTCGGCGCCGGCTCGGGCGCCTTCCGCGGCTCGGCCTTCTGCTCGACCTTCCTGGCGACCGTCACCTTGCCGGGCGCGGGTTTTGCCTCCGGTTGCGGAACCGATTGAGGCTCGGGCGCGATCTCGGCGATGACCGGTTGTGTTTCGACCGGCGCCGGCTGGCGGATGGGTGGCGCGATTTCCGCTGGTGGAATGCCTGGCTCGGTTTTGGCCGCTGGCGGTGGAAGAACCTCTTCCTTCTCTTCGTCACCATACGAGGAGAAGGTGCCGGCAGGCGGATGAGGGGCAGCCCCGGCCTCTGAAACTGGCTGCTCGACGCCGGCCGACGGAGGCACTTCAACCGGCGCCGCCGGTGGCACCTCGACCGGTGCGGGCACCTCGGCCGGCACTTCCACGGGCGGCGTCGGCACTTCGACGGGCGCGGGTTCCGGTTGCCTCTCGGGACGCGAGGGAACGATCTCCGGCTCGGATGGCGCGGGCGGGGGCACCTCTTGCGGCCGCGGTTCGGGCGCTGGCTCCGGAACGGCGGGCCGCGCCGGAATTTCCTCGGGCGCAGGCGGCTCGGCAGGGGTTTCCGGAGCAGGCTTTGGCACTTCCGCGGGCTTGGGTTCAGGCAAAGGCTCCGGGGTCGACGGAACGATCGGCTCCGGCGCGGGCGGAATGGTAGGGGCAGGCTCCGGTGTTGGCTCCTCGGCGGGCGCTGGCCTTACGTCCTCCTCCTCAACGGGAGGACGGGGCGCGGCCGCCGGAGCGGCTTCCGCCGCAGGCTCCTCGCGCTTCAAAAACTCCGGCAGGGCCTGCTCGGCCGCCGGCTTCAGCGCGTCGAACTGGTCCCAATTGATCGGCGGCAGCGGGGCGGTCTCGTCGATCCGCTCCTCGACGACCTCCTTCTTGCCGAACGAAAATATCTTCTTGAAAAAACCAGCCATGCTTTTGCGTTCTCAGGCGGCGTGGGCGGCAAGCGGCGTCGCCATCAGCCGAGCGCCATCGTGGCCGGTTATATCAGCTTCGACGATCTCTCCCGGCGCGCCGGTGCCGAGTGCGGCAAGCGTGAACCCTTCGGTGCGGCCAAGGCCGTCGCGCTCGATCAGGATCGACTGGCGGCTTCCGGCGAGCGAACACAGATGCCTGATATAGGCTGCTTCGCCGGCGGCGCGCAGCCGGGCGGCGCGCTGCTTGACCAGCTCGCGGCGAACCTGCGGCATGCGCGCGGCGGGTGTGCCTTCGCGCGGTGAAAACGGAAAGACGTGGAGATGGGTCAGGCCGCATTCCTCGACGATCTCCAGCGAATTCTCGAACATGGCGTCGGTCTCGGTCGGGAAGCCCGCGATGATGTCGGCGCCGAAAACAATACCCGGACGCAGCTTGCGCACATCCTCGCAAAAGCGGATCGACTGATCGCGCAGGTGCCGGCGCTTCATGCGCTTTAGGATCATGTCATCGCCCGACTGCAGCGACAGATGCAGATGCGGCATCAGCCGCGGCTCGGTGGCGATGGCGTCGAGCAAGTCCTCGTCGGCCTCGATCGAATCGATGGAGGACAGCCTGAGCCGCCTCACGTCGGGCACCTGCCTGAGGATGGTCTTCACAAGCTTGCCGAGCTTCGGCGCACCCGGCAGGTCGGCTCCGAAAGAAGTCATGTCGACGCCGGTCAGTACGATCTCGGCATAACCGTTGCCCGCCAGCCGCTTGACCTGCTCGACCACGGCGCCCATCGGCACCGAGCGCGAATTGCCGCGGCCATAGGGGATTATGCAGAAGGTGCAGCGATGGTCGCAGCCGTTCTGCACCTGCACGAAGGCACGTGCCCGGCCCTCGATGGCGTCGACCATGTGGCCGGCGGTCTCGCGCACCGAGAAGATGTCGTTGACGCGCGCCTTCTCGGTGTCGTTGACGCCGAAATCCGGCAGCGCGCGATAGGAGTTGGCCTTGAGCTTCTCCTCATTGCCAAGGACCAGATCGACCTCGTCCATGGCGGCGAATTTTTCTGGCTCGGTCTGCGCGGCGCAGCCAGTGACGATGATGCGCGCGGCCGGGTTGTCGCGGCGCGCCTTGCGGATCGCCTGCCTGGCCTGGCGCACCGCTTCGCCAGTGACGGCGCAGGTGTTGAAGATCACGGCGCCACCTGCCAGCGCGGCGAGGCCCGCAGTTTCGGCCTCGCGCCGCATCACTTCGGACTCGTAGGTGTTGAGGCGGCAGCCGAAGGTCACCACGTCGATGCTGCCGGGCTGCTTCGCCACGTCGACGCCTTTGGCAAGAGCGGACATCAGGCCGCGCTTTCGGTATCGCGGGCCCATTGTCCGGTCGACGGATCGAAGCTGCCGGAAAATTCCCATTCGGCCGCGCCGGTCAGGATGACGTGGTCGTCATCGCGCCACTCAACATGCAGCGTGCCGCCGCCCGGGGTCAAAAGGTTGACGCTGCGGCCGGTGCGCCTGGTGCGGGCCGCTGCAACGACAGCCGCGCAGGAGGCGGTGCCGCAAGCCTTGGTCAGGCCGGCGCCGCGCTCCCAGGTGCGGATGATCATGCTGTCGGGTGAGGTCACCTGCGCGATGGTTATGTTGGCGCGCTCGGGAAAGATCGGATGATTTTCCAGCAGCGGGCCGAAACGGTCGAGTTCATAAGTCCAGACGTCGGCGTCGACCCAGAAGATGGCGTGCGGATTGCCCATCGAGACGGCGGAGGGCGAATGCAGCACCGGCGCCTCGATCGGGCCGACCTGCAATTCGATCATGCGGGTGTCGCGGAACTCCTCGGCCAGCGGAATATCCCGCCAGCCGAAGCGCGGCGTGCCCATGTCGACCGAAATCGAGCCGTCGGCATGTTCGCGGGCATTGAGGACGCCGGCCACGGTCTCGAAGGTGAAGGTCTTCTCGCCGGTCTCGGCGGCCAGTGCCTGGACGACGCAGCGCATGCCGTTGCCGCAAGCCTGCGCGCCGGACCCGTCTGAATTCAGGATGTCGACGAAATAGGCGGTGCCCGGCGTCCTGGCGTCATGGATCGCCATGATTTGGTCGAACCGCGTCGCCGCGTCGCCATTGAGCGCGATGGCAGCCGCGGCCGTCACCCGATCCGCACGGCCGCGCATGTCGGCAACGATGATCTCGTTGCCGATGCCGTTCATCTTGGCGAAAGGGGCCGTGCCTGCCATTGCTCCGAAAATTCCATGTCCGTTCGGCGCTATATGGCGGAAACGGGCAGGAATTACCAGTGCGCAGCCGCTTTCACGGCGAAGGCGCCGGACCGACATCACGGCAAGGCGCCGGACCGAAGTCACGGCGAAGCCGGACTTACGTCACCGCGAAGACCCCGAACAAGATCAACAGGAAGATGATGAGCACGATGCCGATGAGAATACGCGCGCCGGTGGCGGCGGCGCCGGCCAGCGCCGGCATGCCGAGCAGGCTCGCCGCGGCGGCGATGATCAGGAGAATGATGATCCATCTAAGCATGGGAACGCCTCGCAAGCGGAACACATTGAAACCGGTTGAAAAACGCGGCTGTCGAGCTTGGGTTCCCGAGGCCATCAAATCCGGGGCACTTCCCAGACTTCGCCGGGCCGCAAGGCACGGAAATGCTCTCGCGGCAGGCCTTCGGCGTCCAGCGCTTCGACCAGTTTCCGGACCGGCTCGTCGAACGGCTCGTCGGTGAGCTGGAAGGTGCCCCAATGGCAGCCGGCGGCGAAGGCGGCGTTGCACAATAACATGCCCCGGACCGCTTCCTCGGGGTTCTGGTGCTGAGGCGCCATGAACCAGCGTGGCTCGTAGGCACCGATCGGCAGGATGGCGAAGCGGAACCCGCCATGTTTTTCCGCCATCAGCCGGTAGTTGATGCCATCGTGGAAGCCGGTATCGCCGGCAAAATAGATCTTTCCGCCCGGCGTCTCGATGACGAAGCCCGCCCACAATGCCATGCGCCGGTCGCGCGCCCCGCGCGCCGACCAGTGATGCGCGGGCTCGACGTGGATGGCGGTGCCTTCGCCGGCATCGACCCTGTCGCCCCAGTCATGCGCGGAAAGCCGCATGCCGGGCACGGCGGCGGCGATGATGGCATCGTTGCCGAGCGGCGTCACCACCAGCGGATCGTGCGTCTCCTTCAACTGCCTCAGCGTTGCAAGGTCGAGATGATCGTAATGGTTGTGGCTGACCAGCACGAGGTCGACCGCCGGGAGATCGCCAAAAGCGATACCCGGCGGATTGACGCGTCTGGGTCCCACAAAGGAGAACGGCGAGGTGCGTCGCGACCAGACCGGATCGGTGAGGATGTTCAGCCCGGCGGTCTGGATCAGCAAGGTGGCATGGCCGACCATGGTCACGGTCAGATCGGCGCCTTGAACCGTTGCGACCGGCTTTGCCTGCGCAAAGGGGCTCGGGCTGGCAGCCGGCCATTTCGCGCGTTGGCCGCCGAACTGCCATTTCAACAGGTCCGTGAAGGGGCCGGGCATCCGGCCGCCGGGATTGAAGAACAGGGTGCCGTCGAAATGATCGCTGGGCGGGCCGCTGTAGTAGCGGTTGGCGGCTTTCTGTCTCGCGGCCAAGGTCTGCGCTCCAGCGGGTTTCGGTGAACTCTTTTTTCACGCACTCCCTGGGGAAAGCGCTACGCATTTTTCCCGGGAAAACCACTGCGCACTTTTCCTGGAACTGCTCTTAGACATAAGCCCCGCCGCGGCTGGCGCAAGCGTTTGCCGGCCGAAGGCCAAGGGCGGCGAAGCGGTCTCGGCTAGGATCAGACCGGGAGGAAGACGCCATGGCGATGAAGCGGACCAAGACGCCCTGGATGAAAGCCGAGGATTTCGGCCGTTCGCTGCCGCGCGGCATCGGCGTCAATCTGCTGGTATCGGACATGGCGGCGATGGAAGCCTTCTGCCGCGACGTGCTTGGCGCCCGCATCGTCTATGCTGACGAGGATTTCGCCGCGATCGAGCTTCTGGGGTCGGTGTTCATGCTGCATGCCGACCATTCCTATCTCGACAATCCGATGACGGGCTCCATCACCGGCGCCGAGACGCGCGGCGCCGGCATCGAACTGCGCCTTTATGGCGCCGATCCCGACGCGGTCGAGGCGGCGGCGCTGGACCATGGCCACATCGTGCTGGCCGGCGCGATCGACAAACCGCATGGTCTGCGCGAGTGCTTTATCGTTGGACCGGACGGATATGTGTTCGTGCCGAGCGCGCCGCTCGCCGGATGAGTGCGATAAATTTGCAACAATTCGTTCCGCAAACCCTATTTTAACCATATCGGGTTGAAATTTCGCCACCTTCTCCATCTTGGTGGAGGTGAGATTGCGCGGACGGCGTCCCCCCAGCCGAATCCGACGGAGGTTGTAATGAATTTTTCGAAAGGCGGCCTGGTGGCCGTATCCCTGGCGGCACTCGTTGCGAGCGGCTGCTCAACCTCACGCTTCTCGTCGATGGACGACCAGCAACCAGCACCGTTGCAGCCGGCGCCTGCCGGCCAGGTGAGCTCGAATCAGCTTCCGCCGCCGGCCTCGCCCGGCACCACCGACCCGTCGCAATTCCCGACCGCGCCGGCGAACACGCAGGTTGCCTCGCTGCCGCCGGATGGCGCGGCGCCGGCAGGCGCCGCGGATCTCAACGCGGCAAGCGTCGCCGGTGTCTGGAACGTCAGCGTCTCCGGCCAGAGCTGCAAGGTGGCGACGCCGCAGACCAAATTCGGCGCCGGCTTCCGCGCCGGACCGCTGCATTGCCCGGCGCCGATCGATGGCATCAAGTCTTGGAACGTCGCCGGCAAGCAGCTGACGCTCTATGACGAGAACGGCGGCTCGCTGGCGCGGCTCTATTCGTCGGGCGGTTCGAAATTCGACGGCCAGACTTCCAACGGACAACCGATCTCGCTTACAAGATAGGCTGGGGTATGCTGATATTCAGGTGATGCCGGCTTGCGAATGGCGGCTCGGCCTGACCCGAATCCCAACATGCGCCCTCTCGCTCTCTCTGGGGCGTCCTGCTTTGAACAACGACGTGACCGATGCATCTGCGTGACGGCCTCCAGACCCATGCGACCGTCAGGCAACGCTACGATCATCTGGTGGAAACCGGCGCGATCGGGCGCGATGCCGCGCAGGAAGGGATCGCCGCCGCGCTCGACCGGCTGACCGTGGAGATCTCGGCCAAGCGGCTGGCGCACAAGTCCAGTGCGCTGGGCTGGCTCTTTGCCCGCAGGCGCGAGACGCATGAGGCGGTCAAGGGCCTCTACATCCATGGCGGCGTCGGCCGCGGCAAGACCATGCTGATGGACATGTTCTTCGAGCTCTTGCCGGTCAGGCGCAAGCGCCGCGTCCATTTCAACGACTTCATGGCCGACGTTCAGGACCGCATCCAGAAGCACCGGCAGGCGCGCAAGGAGGGCACGGCCAGGGAAGACGATCCGATCCCGCCGGTGGCCAAGGCGCTCGCCGAGCAGGCCTGGGTGCTGTGCTTCGACGAGTTCTCGGTCACCGACATCGCCGACGCCATGATCCTGTCCAGACTGTTCTCGGCACTGTTCGCCAATGGGGTCGTGCTGGTCGCCACCTCGAACGTGGCGCCGCAAAACCTCTACCGTGACGGGTTGAACCGCCAGCTTTTCCTGCCGTTCATCGCCATATTGGAACGCCACACGCAGGTGTTGTCGCTGGACAGCGACAAGGACTACAGGCTGGAAAAGCTCGCCCGCACGCCAGTCTATGTCACGCCTGCCGATGCGGCGGCCGACCAGGCGCTCGACGAGGCCTGGCAGGCGATGACGCGCGGGGCGGCGACGGCCGAGACGTCGCTGACGCTGAAGGGCCGCAAGGTCGCGGTGCCGGCCGCCGCCGGCGATGCCGCGCGTTTCTCCTTCGCCGATCTCTGCGAAAAGCCACTCGGCGCGCGCGATTATTTGGCCATCGCCGGCCGGTTTTCGACCGTCTTCATCGACCATGTGCCGGCGCTGGGTGAAGGCAAGCGCAACGAGGCAAAACGCTTCATCCTGTTGATCGACACGCTCTACGACCATCATACGCGCCTTGTGGTGAGCGCCGAGGCGCCGCCGCACGAGCTTTATGTGGCCAAGCGCGGCGTCGAGGTGTTCGAATTCGAGCGCACGGCCTCACGACTGATCGAGATGCAGAGCCACGATTGGCTGGAGGATTGGGCGGAGCGGCGGAAGGCGAAGGCGGCCCCAGCGGAAGCGCGGGCGCAGGCCTGAAATATCCGGAAGCCGCGTTCCTTCGCGCCAGCTTAGAAAATCTACAGCCCGTACACATACATCACAAAGCTCTTCGCCTCGTCATGCGGTTCCTTGCGTGCTTCATAAAGCGCCCGGGCGGGCAGATTGTCTGGCTCGGTGCCGACCCAGGCCTCCTCGCAGCCGTGCTCGCGGCCGAGCGCGAACATGGCGTCCAGCATTTTGCGCGCAATGCCCCGGCGCTGAAAGGCCGGCGAGACCCCGACTTCGTCGATATAAAGTTCGGTCGGCTTGTCCGGGTGGCGGTGGATGACCGCCGCGCATTGGCCGACGACAACGTCCCCGGCCAGGGCGACGATCATGAAATGGCCTGATTGCGCGAGATAGCTGGCAAGGCGATCGAGCCGCACCGGCTCGTCGAACACATCGTCGGCAACCCGCATCACAAGGGTGTCATCGCCGGGATTGAGCCTTCTGATCTCGACCGTCATTGTGTAAATTCTCCCAAGTCGGCTTACAAATTTTGACGTTTACGTAAACCCCAAACACTCTAACCGATTGAAAATGCAGGGGTCGAAATAATCGTTTGAATTTATTCTGCACCGGAGCTATTGGGTGCGGCGAAATTCGCGGTCCCCGCAGCATTCCGGCCTCTTCCTCGACGCCGTGTTGGCGCGTCACAGACAAAGGGAAATCATCCTCACATGGCACGCAACAAGATAGCGCTTATCGGCTCTGGCATGATCGGCGGCACGCTCGCCCACATGATCGGCCTCAAGGATCTCGGTGACGTGGTCCTGTTCGATATCGCCGAGGGTATCCCGCAAGGCAAGGGGCTCGATATAGCGCAGTCGTCGCCGGTCGATGGCTTCGATTCCCGGCTGACCGGCGTCAATGACTATGCCGGCATCGAGGGTGCGGACGTGTGCATCGTCACCGCCGGCGTGCCGCGCAAGCCGGGCATGAGCCGCGACGACCTGCTGGGCATCAATTTGAAGGTCATGGAGCAGGTCGGCGCCGGGCTGAAGAAGTACGCGCCGAAGGCCTTCGTCATCTGCATCACCAACCCGCTCGACGCCATGGTGTGGGCGCTGCAGAAGTTTTCGGGCCTGCCCAAGACTCATGTGGTGGGCATGGCCGGCGTGCTCGACAGCGCGCGTTTCCGTTACTTCCTGGCCGAGGAATTCAAGGTCTCGGTCGAGGACGTCACCGCCTTCGTGCTCGGCGGCCACGGCGATTCCATGGTGCCGATGATCCGTTATTCGACGGTGTCGGGCATTCCGCTTCCCGACCTGATCAAGATGGGCTGGACTTCGAAGGAAAAACTCGACCAGATCGTGCAGCGCACCCGTGATGGCGGCGCCGAGATCGTCGGCCTGCTCAAGACCGGCTCGGCCTATTACGCACCGGCGGCTTCGGCGATCCAGATGGCCGAATCCTATCTCAAGGACAAGAAGCGCGTGCTGCCTTGCGCGGCGCACCTCTCGGGCCAGTATGGCGTCAAGGGCACCTATGTCGGCGTGCCCGTGGTCATCGGTGCCGGCGGTGTCGAGCGCGTCATCGAGATCGACCTCAACAAGGCCGAGCAGAAGATGTTCGAGGCTTCGGTGGCGACCGTGCAGGGCCTGACCGAGGCCTGTGTCAAGATCGCGCCGCAGCTCGCCTCGAAGTAACCCCGCCCAAACATCACCCCGGCAAACGACCTGGAGATAGTTCCCGATGAACATCCATGAATATCAAGGCAAGGCGCTGCTGAAGAGCTTTGGCGCGCCGGTGGCCGAAGGCGTGCCGGTGTTCAAGGCAAGCGAGGCGGAAGCCGCGGCACAAGCGCTGCCCGGCCCGCTCTACGTGGTGAAGAGCCAGATCCATGCCGGCGGCCGCGGCAAGGGCAAATTCAAGGAGCTCGGCCCCGACGCCAAGGGCGGCGTGCGGCTGGCGAAGTCGGTCGCCGAGGTGGTGGCCAACGCCAACGAGATGCTCGGCCACACGCTGGTCACCAAGCAGACCGGCCCGGCCGGCAAGCAGGTCAATCGCCTCTATATCGAGGACGGTGCCGACATCGAGCGCGAGCTCTATCTCTCGATCCTGGTCGACCGCTCGGTCGGCCGCATCGCCTTCGTCGTCTCGACCGAGGGCGGCATGGACATCGAGGCGGTCGCGCACGACACGCCGGAAAAGATCATCACCGTCGCCATCGACCCGGAGAAGGGCGTTACGGCGGACGACGTGAAGGCGCTCAATGGCGCGCTGAAGCTCGACGGCGACGCGGCCAGGGATGGCGGCACGCTGTTCCCGATCCTCTACAAGGCGTTTGTCGAGAAGGACATGAGCCTGCTCGAGGTCAACCCGCTGATCGTGATGAAGAGCGGCCGCCTGCGCGTGCTCGACGCGAAAGTGTCCTTCGACAACAACGCGCTGTTCCGCCACCCCGATCTGATGGAACTGCGCGACACCACCGAAGAGGACGAGAAGGAGATCGAGGCGTCGAAATACGACCTCGCCTATGTCGCGCTCGACGGCAATATCGGCTGCATGGTCAACGGCGCCGGCCTTGCCATGGCGACGATGGACATCATCAAGCTCTATGGCGCCGAGCCCGCCAACTTCCTCGATGTCGGCGGTGGCGCTTCGAAGGAGAAGGTGACGGCGGCGTTCAAGATCATCACCAGGGACCCGGCCGTCAAAGGCATCTTGATCAACATCTTCGGCGGCATCATGAAGTGCGACATCATCGCCGAGGGCGTGATTGCAGCGGTCAAGGAAGTCGGGCTGAAAGTGCCGCTGGTCGTGCGCCTGGAAGGCACCAATGCCGAGCTCGGCAAGAAGATCATCAACGACAGCGGTTTGAACGTCGTGTCCGCCGATGATCTTGATGACGCGGCCAAGAAGATCGTTGCGGCGGTGCAGGGCTGAGACGGTGCCTCCGCGCAAGATAAATCTGGTCGAGGCGGCGGATCAAAAGATCACCGAGGTCTTTGATCCGCATATCGCCGGCGACGTCAATGACAGCCAGGCCAAGGTCGCCAAGTTCGGCGAGGCCTTCGACTGGCACGCGCATGACAATGAGGACGAAGCTTTCCTCGTGCTGCGCGGCAGGATCGCGATCGATTTCCGCGATGGTCCGGTCGAGCTCGGCGAGGGCGATTTCATCGTCGTGCCGCGCGGTGTCGAGCACCGGCCACGCTCGCTCACCGCAGAGCCCGTGGTGCTGATGTTCGAGCCGGCTACGACGCTCAACACCGGCAATGCCAAGAGCGATCTCACCGTCACCGATCTGAAGCGGCTCTGATCCATGAACGCGGCGTCCTTCTCTTCGCTCTCGGCCGACCATCAGCGCCTGCAGGCGCTGGTCGGCGCGTGGCGCGGCGAGGAAGAGGTGGCGGACACGCAATGGGCCGATGGCGGCATAGCGACCAGCGAAGTTTCGGCGGAAGCGGAGTTCGGCGGCCAGTTCGTGGTGCAGCGTTATCGTCAGCGTCGCGACGGCACGATTTCCTTCGGTTCGCACACCGTATTCGGCGTCGACCACCAGAACGGCGTCGTGACCATGCACCAGTTCGATTCGATGGGCTTCGTGCCGTTGTCGCCTGCCACGGGCACGTGGAACGGCAACGAACTGGTGCTGGAGCGGTCGTCGCCGCGCGGCTTTGCGCGTGTGACCTATATTTTCGACGATGCCGACACCTACCGCATGCGATTGCATTTCAAACCCGCCGGCAACGATGACTGGCAAGACATGGTGAGTGGCGCCTACCGGCGCGTCTCACCTTCCTCGATCAACGGTTTTTAGAAAAGGGCTCCGATGTCCATTCTCGTCGACAAGAACACCAAGGTGCTGGTGCAGGGCCTGACCGGCAAGACCGGCACGTTCCACACAGAGCAGGCGCTGGCCTATCACGGGACAAAGATGGTCGGCGGCATCCACCCGAAGAAGGGCGGCGAGACCTGGACCGGCGCGAAGGGCGAGAGCCTGCCGATCTTTGCCACGGTCGCCGAAGGCAAGGAAAGGACAGGCGCCAACGCCTCCGTCATCTACGTGCCGCCGGCGGGCGCGGGCGAAGCCATCATCGAGGCGATCGAGGCGGAGATCCCGCTGATCGTCTGCATCACCGAAGGCATTCCGGTGATGGACATGGTCAAGGTCAAGGCGCGGCTCGACCGCTCGACTTCGCGGCTGATCGGACCGAACTGTCCGGGTGTACTCACCCCCGACGAATGCAAGATCGGCATCATGCCCGGAAACATCTTCCGCAAGGGTTCGGTCGGCGTTGTTTCGCGCTCGGGAACACTTACCTATGAGGCCGTGTTCCAGACCACCAATGTCGGCCTCGGCCAGACCACCGCCGTCGGTATCGGCGGCGATCCTGTCAAGGGCACCGAGTTCATCGACATGCTCGAGATGTTCCTCGCCGACGATGAGACCAAGTCGATCATCATGATCGGCGAGATCGGCGGTTCGGCCGAAGAAGACGCCGCGCAGTTCCTCAAGGACGAGGCCAAGCGCGGCCGCAGGAAACCGATGGCGGGCTTCATCGCCGGGCGCACCGCGCCGGCCGGCCGCACCATGGGTCATGCGGGCGCGGTCATCTCCGGCGGCAAGGGCGGCGCCGAAGACAAGATCGCGGCGATGGAATCGGCCGGCATCAAGGTTTCGCCCTCGCCGGCGCGGCTGGGCACGACCTTGGTCGAGGCGATCAAGGGTTAAGTGAGTAGTGAATAGCGAATAGGGGAAACAGAGTAACGGCGCGGCTCAGGGAAGATCCCTACTCGCTATTCGCTACTCCCTATTCGCTCCAAACAGGAGACGGAGCCAGGCTCCGCGGACAAAAATGGCACGACAAGATCAGGCCAACGACCAATTCTCGCTTACCTCTTTCCTCTATGGCGGCAATGCTGACTATATCGACGCGCTCTACGCGGCGTATGAGGACGATCCCGCCTCGGTCAATCCCGAGTGGCAGGAGTTCTTCGCCGGACTGAAGGACGATGCCGGCGATGTGCGCAAGAACGCCAAGGGCGCCTCATGGGCCAAACCCTCCTGGCCGTTGCAGGCCAATGGCGAATTGGTGTCGGCGCTCGACGGCAATTGGGGCATCGTCGAAAAGCACCTGGAAAAGAAGGTCAAGGACAAGGCCGTCACCAACGGTGTCGTGCTGTCCGACGCCGATGTGCACCAGGCGACGCGCGATTCGGTGCGCGCCATCATGATGATCCGCGCCTTCCGCATGCGCGGCCATCTGCACGCCAATCTCGACCCGCTCGGCATTGCAAAGCTCGAAGACTATAACGAGCTTTCGCCGGAGAATTACGGCTTCACCGAAGCCGACTACGACCGGCCGATCTTCCTCGACAATGTGCTCGGGCTTGAATTCGGCAGCATCCGGCAGATGCTGGAAATCCTCAACCGCACCTATTGCTCGACGCTCGGCGTCGAGTTCATGCATATTTCCGATCCCGAGGAAAAGGCCTGGATCCAGGCGCGCATCGAGGGCGCCGACAAGGAGATTTCGTTCACCGCCACCGGCAAGAAGGCGATCCTGCAGAAGCTGGTCGAGGCGGAAGGCTTCGAGCAGTTCATCGACGTCAAGTACAAGGGCACAAAGCGCTTCGGTCTCGACGGCAGTGAATCGCTGATCCCGGCGCTGGAGCAGATCGTCAAGCGCGGCGGCCAGTTGGGCTTGAAGGAAATCGTGCTCGGCATGGCCCATCGCGGCCGCCTCAACGTGCTTTCCCAAGTGATGGCCAAGCCGCACCGCGCCATCTTCCACGAGTTCAAGGGCGGCTCCGCAGCCCCCGACGAGGTCGAAGGCTCGGGCGACGTCAAGTACCATCTCGGCGCCTCGTCGGACCGCGAGTTCGACGGCAACAAGGTGCACCTGTCGCTGACCGCCAACCCCTCGCATCTGGAGATCGTCGATCCCGTGGTGATGGGCAAGGCGCGCGCCAAGCAGGATTCCCTGTTCGGCCGTGGCCGCGAGGAAATCGTGCCACTGGAAGAGCGAGCCAAGGTGTTGCCGCTCTTGCTGCACGGCGACGCCGCCTTCGCCGGCCAGGGCGTGATCGCCGAAATCCTCGGCCTGTCGGGCCTGCGCGGCCACCGCGTCGCCGGCACGCTGCATTTCATCATCAACAACCAGATCGGCTTCACCACCAATCCGCGCTTCTCGCGCTCGTCGCCCTATCCGTCCGACGTCGCCAAGATGATCGAGGCGCCGATCTTCCACGTCAATGGCGACGACCCGGAAGCCGTGGTGCACGCCACCAAGGTGGCGATCGAGTTCCGCATGAAGTTCCACAAGCCGGTGGTCGTGGACATGTTCTGCTACCGCCGCTTCGGCCACAATGAAGGCGACGAACCGGCCTTCACCCAGCCGCTCATGTACCGCAACATCCGCACCCACAAGACGACGGTGCAGATCTATGGCGAGCGCCTGATCGCGGAAGGCCACATTACCCAGGCCGAGCTCGACCAGCTCAAGGCCGACTGGCGCGCGCATCTGGAAGCCGAATGGGAAGTCGGCCAGCACTACAAGCCCAACAAGGCCGACTGGCTCGACGGCGCCTGGTCGGGCCTGCGCACGGCCGACAACCAGGACGAGACAAGGCGCGGCAAGACCGCCGTGCCAGTCAAGACGCTGAAGGAAATCGGCAAGAAGCTGACCGAGGTGCCGAAGGATTTCGAGGCGCACAAGACGATTATCCGCTTCCTCGAGAACCGGCGCCAGGCGATCGAGTCCGGCGAAGGCATCGACTGGTCGACGGCGGAGGCGCTGGCCTTCGGCGCCATCCTGCTCGACGGCAATCCGATCCGGCTGTCGGGGCAAGATTCCGAGCGCGGCACCTTCTCGCAGCGCCATTCCGTGCTTTACGACCAGCGCGACGAGACCCGCTACATCCCGCTCAACAATCTGTCGGCGGCGCAGGCCGGTTACGAAGTCATCAACTCGATGCTGTCGGAAGAGGCGGTGCTGGGCTTCGAATATGGCTACAGCCTGGCCGAGCCGAAGGCGCTGACCCTGTGGGAAGCGCAGTTCGGCGACTTCGCCAACGGCGCCCAGGTGGTGTTCGACCAGTTCATCTCCTCGGGCGAGCGCAAATGGCTCAGAATGTCGGGCCTCGTCTGCCTGCTGCCGCATGGCTATGAAGGCCAGGGCCCGGAACATTCTTCGGCCCGGCTGGAGCGCTTCCTGCAGCTTTGCGCCGAAGACAATATGCAGGTCGCCAACTGCACGACGCCGGCCAACTACTTTCACATCTTGCGCCGGCAGCTGAAGCGCGACTTCCGCAAGCCGCTGATCCTGATGACGCCGAAATCGCTGCTGCGTCACAAGCGGGCGGTGTCGACGCTGCCGGAAATCTCGGGCGAAAGCTCGTTCCACCGGCTGCTGTGGGACGATGCCCAGCTGTTGCCAAACCAGGCGATCAAGCTCACCAAGGATTCCAAGATCCGCCGCGTCGTGCTGTGCTCGGGCAAGGTCTATTACGACCTCTATGAAGAGCGCGAGAAGCGCGGCATCAACGACATCTACCTGCTGCGCGTCGAACAGCTCTACCCGTTCCCGGCCAAGGCGCTGATCACCGAGCTGTCACGCTTCCGCAACGCCGAGATGGTGTGGTGCCAGGAGGAGCCCAAGAACATGGGCGCCTGGTCGTTCATCGATCCATATCTGGAATGGGTACTGGCGCATATCGACGCCAAGCATCAGCGGGTGCGCTACACCGGCCGGCCAGCGGCCGCATCGCCGGCGACCGGACTGATGTCGAAGCACCTTGCCCAGCTCGCCGCCTTGCTCGAAGACGCGCTCGGCGAATAAAGCAGACCTGGGCGAATAGAACTGAAGCGAAAGAACGGACAGGCACAATGGCTACCGAAATCCGCGTTCCCACCCTTGGCGAATCCGTCACCGAAGCGACCGTCGGCAAATGGTTCAAGAAGGTTGGCGATGCCATTGCCGCCGACGAGCCGCTGGTCGAGCTCGAGACCGACAAGGTGACGGTGGAGGTGCCTGCCGCCGCCGCAGGCACGCTCGGGGAAATCACTGTAAAAGAAGGCGAGACGGTCGGCGTCGGCGCGCTGCTCGGGTCGATTTCGGGCGGTGGGGCGGCTGCTCCCGCGACCAAGCCGCAAGCGGTGGCGCAGGCTTCGAGCCCCGACGCGGCGCAGACCACCAAGCAGGCCGCGGCAGAGACCGCCAAGGTTGCAGGCGACGCCGGCCCGGTCGAGCCGCGCACCATGCCGCCGGCGCCGGCAGCGGCAAAACTGATCGCCGAGAACAATCTGTCGGTCGACCAGCTTTCCGGCTCGGGCAAGCGCGGCCAGGTGCTGAAGGGCGATGTGCTCGACGCCATCTCCAAGGGCGCGCCGTCGCAGCCGGCCGAAACGCCAAAAGCGGCGCCAGCCCCGGTTGCGGTTCGGGCGCCGTCTTCGGGCGACGATGCTTCGCGTGAAGAGCGCGTGCGCATGACCAAGCTGCGCCAGACCATCGCGCGCCGGCTGAAGGAAGCGCAGTCGACCGCAGCCATGCTGACCACCTTCAACGAGGTCGACATGTCGGCGGTGATGGCGCTCAGGGCCAAATACAAGGACGTGTTCGAGAAGAAGCACGGCGTGAAGCTCGGCTTCATGGGCTTCTTCACCAAGGCCGTCACGCACGCGCTGAAGGAAATCCCTTCGGTCAATGCCGAGATCGACGGCACCGACATCATCTTCAAGAATTATGCCCATATCGGCGTCGCGGTCGGCACCGAAAAGGGTCTGGTGGTTCCGGTCGTACGCGATGCCGACCAGATGTCGATTGCCGAGATCGAGAAGGATATCGGCCGGCTGGGCATTGCCGCGCGTGACGGCAAGCTGTCGGTGGCGGATATGCAGGGCGGCACCTTCACCATCTCCAATGGTGGCGTCTACGGCTCGCTGATGTCGACGCCGATCCTCAACGCGCCGCAATCTGGCATTCTCGGCATGCACAAGATCCAGGACCGGCCGGTCGTGGTCGGCGGCCAGATCGTGATCCGGCCGATGATGTACCTGGCGCTCAGCTACGATCACCGCATCGTCGACGGCAAGGAAGCCGTAACCTTCCTGGTGCGCGTCAAGGAAAGCCTGGAGGATCCCGAGCGGCTGGTACTCGATTTGTGAGGGATCCGGGATGGCTGAGCCCACCGAGCCGATCGACCTGTTCGAGCTTGTAACGACAGGCCGGGCGGGGCCGATTGAACTTGGCAAAAGTAGCCGTGAAACGGTTCGAGGATTGATCGAGCCGGAGGATTTGCGGGCGGATAACCATTATCGCCACGGAGACACCGATTCGGCGTGGTGCATCTATGGTCGAAATTGCGAGTTCTTCTTCAGTCCCGATTTTCGCTTGCGGTCGATCAGCGTCGAACCTGTCTTCGGAAGGGTGCAATCGGGTGGGACGATGCCGATCTGGCACGGTCATCTCGATGTTGATGTGGGGCGGCATCCAGCAATTTTTGCAGGCACAAGGCCGATAGCCATACATACTTTACCCAAGGCACTGCAGTTCCTGAACGAGCGCGAATTCAAGTGGGCAATCGGCAGCAGTGGTGAGCGCGATATTAATATCGAGATTGCGGAGAGTTCTCGCATCTTGACCCTCAAATACGAGGTGAACACCATTCCGGTCGACGGCGATAAAAACGTTGTCTTCGAGATCGATTATTTCTTGTCTGCGATTTTCATCCTCGATCGCGATGTTCAAGGCGGGTAGATAACAGTGAGGGTCCGTTCCTTCCTGTTCGAAAGCTTGTCGACTGCGTCGATGGCAGTCGCTGCGGCGGCCCTTCCAGCAGCGGCGTTCGGCGCCTGTCCGGTCGAGCTTGCCGTGTATGGCGACAGCCAAAGCGGCGCCGAGATCGACTTTACCCCGACAGGCACGTCGGCCACCGTCACCAACACGTTGCGGATGATCCTCGACAACAATGTGGTGCTGAACGGCATCGTCATGTGGAACGAGGGCGTGTCGCGGCCGAATGGCGCTCTGATGCACAAATGCCCCGAGGGCGATGTCACGGGCGAGGAGCTTGCCGCCTGCACGCTGTGGAACGGCGTCATCTACACGTCCGACGACAAGGGCACTGTCGGGCTTTTGCCGGCCGAGGGCGTCGAGGCGCCGAAGACGCTGATCCTGCCCGATCTCGGGCCGGCGTTGCGGCAATCCCGGGCCTATGGCGGCAGCGGTTTTTCGAAAGTGCCGTCGGATGTGTTCGCGATGAAGGGATGCCAGGAATGAGCGCGACGCAAAAAGTGCTGCTGGTCACCGGCGGCAGCCGTGGCATCGGCGCTGCCATCTGCCGGCTGGGAGCCAAGGCTGGCTATCGCGTCGCGGTCAATTACGCCTCCAGCAAGGCTGCGGCAGATGCGCTGGTTGCCGAGATCAAGGCCGGCGGCGGCGAAGCTGTTGCCGTCAGGGGCGATGTCGGCAAGGAAACCGATATCGTGGCCATGTTCGGCGCTGTCGACCACGCCTTTGGCCGGCTCGACGCCTTCGTCAACAATGCCGGCATCGTCGACGTCAAGGCGCGCGTCGACGAGATGGATGTGTCGCGGCTGGAACGCATGATGCGCATCAATGTGGTGGGCTCGTTCCTGTGCGCCCGCGAGGCCGTCAAGCGCATGTCGACGCGGCATGGCGGGTCGGGCGGATCGATCGTCAACATCTCGTCGGCGGCAGCGACGCTGGGCTCGCCGGGCGAATATGTCGACTATGCAGCCTCCAAGGGCGCCATCGACACCTTCACCATCGGTCTCGCCCGCGAGGTGGCGCTGGAAGGCATCCGCGTCAATGCGGTGCGGCCGGGCATCATCGACACCGACATCCATGCCTCCGGCGGCCAGCCCGACCGGATAGAACGGTTCCGCGACCTGCTGCCGATGAAGAGAGCAGGCACGGCGGATGAAGTCGCCGGCGCGGTCCTCTATCTTTTATCCGATGCCGCGTCCTATACGACGGGCGCGATCCTGAATGTCAGCGGCGGCCGCTGAGCCCCAAGCAAAAGGGAAATAAACATGGCTTATGACGTGGTTATCATCGGCTCGGGACCGGGCGGCTATGTCTGCGCCATCAAGGCGGCGCAGCTCGGGCTGAAGGTCGCGGTGGTCGAGAAGAACGCGACCTTCGGCGGCACCTGCCTCAACATCGGCTGCATCCCGTCCAAGGCGCTGCTTCATGCCTCCGAGATGTTCGCCGAGGCCGGTCATTCCTTCGACACGCTCGGTGTCGAAATCCCGGCACCCAAGCTGAACCTGAAGAAGATGATGGCGCACAAGGACGCGACGGTGTTGTCCAACGTCAATGGCGTCGCCTTCCTGTTCAAGAAGAACAAGATCGACAGCTTCCGCGGCACCGGCAAGGTGGTCGCCGCCGGCAAGGTCTCGGTGACCGGCGAGGACGGCAAGGTCGAGGAGATCGAGACCAAAAACATCGTCATCGCCACCGGGTCCGATGTCGCCGGCATTCCCGGCGTCAAGGTCGATTTCGACGAGAAGATCATCGTGTCGTCGACCGGCGCGCTGTCGCTGGAAAAGGTGCCTGGTCATCTGGTGGTGGTCGGCGGCGGCGTCATCGGGCTCGAGCTCGGCTCGGTCTGGGCACGGCTCGGCGCCAAGGTCACGGTGGTCGAGTTCTTCGACACCATTTTGGGCGGCATGGACGGCGAGGTGTCGAAACAGTTCCAGCGGCTGCTCTCCAAACAAGGTTTTGAGTTCAAGCTCGGCGCCAAGGTCACCGGTGTCGCCAAGGCCAAGAAGGGCGCGACCGTTACCTTCGAGCCGGTCAAGGGTGGTGCCGCCGAAACGATCGATGCCGACGTGGTGCTGATCTCGACCGGACGCCGCGCCTTTTCGGATAGCCTCGGTCTCAAGGACGCTGGCGTCGACGTCGACGAGCGCGGCCGGGTCAAGACCGACGGGCATCTCAGGACCAATGTTCCCGGCGTCTATGCCATCGGCGATGTCATCGCCGGGCCGATGCTGGCGCACAAGGCCGAGGACGAGGGCGTGGCGGTGGCCGAGACCATCGCCGGACAGGCCGGGCATGTGAACTATGAGGTCATTCCGAGCGTGGTCTACACCACTCCGGAGATCGCCTCGGTCGGCAAGACCGAGGAAGAGCTGAAGAAGGCCGGCATCGACTACAAGGTCGGCAAGTTTCCCTTCACCGCCAATGGCCGCGCGCGCGCCATGCTGCACACCGACGGGTTCGTGAAGATCCTGGCCGACAAGCAGAGCGACCGCGTGCTCGGCGTCCATATCGTCGGCTTCGGCGCCGGCGAGATGATCCACGAGGCGGCGGTGCTGATGGAGTTCGGCGGCTCGTCGGAAGACCTGGCCCGCACCTGCCACGCGCATCCGACGATGTCGGAAGCGGTGAAGGAAGCGGCGCTGGCCTCGTTCTTCAAGCCGATCCACATTTAGATCGCCTTGATATTCAGGTGATGCCGGCCTGCCAACGGCGGGTTCCTGCGCTTCCCCGTTCTACTGCGTCGCAGTAGAACTGTACTCATATGTGGACGGCCCCCTGCTTGCAAGGTTTTGGCTGAAGATGATTTGATCGGATCGCTTGCGCTCATATGTCCGGCCTTTTGCGCGCGGATATGTGAGCGCTGGCCTAGATGGGCTTCACGGA